>JBCDFO010000123.1:0-11724 GCA_039177895.1 Bacteroidota bacterium | reverse complement strand
CGCCCGGTGTGCATGCCGGTGCCGACGTGCGTCTCGCTTTTCCTCTGGGGGCGAAGACCTATCTGGTCGTAGGGATGGAGGTAGAACGACGGCGGCTCACGACGCGCGAAGAGTTGCAGGTCCCGTTTGGGGCCCGCTACAGCGGCGGAGACGCGCTGGGAGAGGTGCTCACGAGCCTGGGTGGTGGCGCATACGTCGGGCTGCAGCTGTCGCTGCCGGGCCGCGCTTGGTACGAGCTTGCCGTTGGTCCGCACCTGCGGCAGTACGAGGGCACCTCGCGCATCGAAGGCAGCGTCAACGGACAGCCTTTTGTGCAGGAAGGCACGCACACGTACAAACGGGCTCCGCTCTTCCGTGTCCAGATGGGAGTAGGCTTCCCAATCGGTCAGCGCTTGGCTTTTCACGTCGGGCTGCTCGGTGACTATGGGGTGGTGACGCGTGGGGCAGCGACGTTCGAGGTTCCAGAACTGGGGCTACAGTTCACGGGCGAGCCGCGCGATCTTTTCGACCGCGACTTCGGTGGCTTCGAGCGCGACCAGCAGCGTCTTCAGGAGCGGTCCCTCACGGTGCGCCTCGGCCTTAGCTATCGATTTCCCCTCCGTCATGCGAAGTAGCCTACGCGCTGCCCTGCTCCTGCTGACCCTCGGTGGCATCGGCTGCGTGGACGATATTGGCACGCCCTACCTTCTTGAAACCGATCCGCCAACGCTGCGCGTCGTGACGCCCGCGGGCAACGCCACCGTCACGGGTGACGTGCTGCTCGCCTCGGCCTCTACCACCGATCTCGGCAGCGGGGCCGACATCTTCGTATCGAGTGAGGGGGTGGAAGAGCAACGTCTGATTTCCTTCGAGCCAGACACGCTGCGTCACGCCCTCCTCGCGCTCGACGCAGTCTTCGCAGCAACCAGTGCTCCCGGGCTCGACTTCGTGGCGGTTGACGGGGCAAGCAATCAGACGCGGGCGTCGCGTACTCTCAGGCGCTCGTCGTCCGCTGCCGCCGTACGGCTCGAGACCGGACTGCGCGACACCCAAACGCTCGCCAGGGCGCCCGATGGGAGTGTATGGTTCCTCACGGAGAGTGGACTTGGAGTCTATCGAGCAGGCACCTTCGAGGCACATCCGCTGGATGGGACCGAGCCGGACGGGCTGGCGATTGGATCGGATGGCACGGTTTGGCTCGTTGAGGCCGCGACGCGGCGGCTGTTTCGCTACGAGGACGGCCGCGCTCGCCTGGCGGTGACGCTGCCCCTTCGTCCCGAGCCGCGCTTTGCGGTGGCGCCAGACGGAGCGCTGTGGTTCGCCAGCCGCTCGCGTGTGCTACGTTGGGATGGGAACGGCGAGGTCGAAACGCTCGAACTGCCGTCCTCGGGATCGTTTGAGATCCGGGGGATCGCGTTTGCGCCCAGCGGCGTGGTCTGGGTCGCCACCAGCCTGGACATCTTCCAGTACGACGGGGCGTGGCAACGCATCGCGCCGGAGCGGTTCGGTCTGGGGGTCGTTGCTGGAAACGTACTGATCTCAGATCCAGATCGGTTGCTCGTTGATGGCATCACGACAGACGGGGCGGGAGTGCCGTGGGTGATGGCTGTGGGCTACCTTCGTCGCCTCGATGGGCCGTGGGTCTCGCTAGACCCCCTCGCGCTCGGCGGCTTATCGCTCGACGATTCCTGCGACAACCTCATCATCCTCGACAACTACCCTGTCCGGTTCGCACCCGCCTCCAACGATGGACTCTGGTTCACCGCGCGGGACTTCGTGATCCGGAGGGATGCCGCCGGAACGATGAGCGGCTTCTCCGGCTTGTTCGAAGGCTTGGACTCCTGCATCTTTGCCGCCGACATCGCCTTGGCGGGTGATGGGCGGCTACTGGTTCTCCGCGAAGCGTCGCTGGTGGCGCTCGACGTCTGAGCCATGCCATCGGTCTGCGCCCTCGTCGTGACCTACAACCGCCGCGCGCTGCTGGCGGATACGCTCGTCGCGCTCGCGGCGCAGACGCGCGCCCCCGACCACGTCCTCGTGGTGGACAATGCCTCGATGGATGGCACGGCGGCGCTGCTCGCCGACCGATTTCCTGAGACGGAACACCTGCGGCTCGACCGCAACACGGGCTCAGCGGGCGGCTTCCACGCAGGCCTCGCGCACACACACGCGGCGATGCACCATGGAGAGCCGTTCGACTTCGTGTGGGTGATGGACGACGATGTAGTGCCTGCGCCGGACTGCCTCGCACGCCTGCTCGCGGTCGCCGAGGTGAGCGGCAAGGCCGTCGTCGTGCCCGAGCGCCGCGAGGCTGACGGGACCGTCCGCCGCGCCGAGCACCTGCTCGACGACGCCGCGCAGCGCTACGTCCCGCTCGCCTGCCCGTCGTCGGTGGAGACGCCCGACGACGCCGACCCGCTCCGCTGGTGTGCCACCGACGTATTCACCTTCGAGGGGCCGCTCGTGAGCCGCCACGCCCTCGACATTGCAGGCCCCCACAGCCCTGCCGCGCAGCCTGACCCTGGTCTCTTCATCACGGCCGACGACACGCACTTCGCCATCGCGGTCTACCACGCGCTCGGCCCGGAGGCCACCGCGCTGGTGCCTGGGGCGGGCCTCCACCGCCAGGTCCCACCGCCTACGAACACGGTGCCCGTCCGCTCCGCACTCAAAGGCCGCCTCACCGGCAACGCCGCGCTCGACCTCTGGCCCGACCGCGCGCACTGGAAGCGGGTCTACTATTTCCGGAATCGGCACTTGCTCTGGCGGGCCCTCGGCTGGCCCCGGCGACGCTGGCGGCACGCTGTCCTGCACTCGGGCTACCTCCTCACCGACGCGCTCGCGGCGCGGCGTCTCGGCTGGGCGTGGCGCACGCGGCTGCGCTGGAACCTCCGCGCGCTCCGCCTCGGCCTGCGTGGCCAGTCCGGTGCATTCCTCGATCCGGCGCAGTACTTCGCGGAGGTGCGCGACGAACTTGGCGCCGACGGGAGAGGCAGCTAGACGCCCTGCGCTTTCACGATGGCTCTACGCTTGCACAACAGCAGCGAGCAGAGCCGCCCGGAGTGCGTCGTCGTCGTCGATGGCAGCGAGATCCGCCAGCAGCGTGTCGAGTTCGGCGTGGCTGAGCGGCGGCGTGCTCGTCAGCCCGAAGATGGCCGGGTGGCGCGTCTCGATAGGGCGCTCCTCGTCTTCCCAGAGCTGTTCATGGAGCTTCTCGCCGGGGCGGATGCCCGAGTAAACGACCTCGATCTCCTGGCCCGGGGCCTGGTGACGGATCAGCCGCTCGGCGAGGTCAACGATCCGCATGGGCTCGCCCATGCGCAGCAGGAACAGCGGGGCTTCGTCGAGGACGAGCGTGTGGAGGACGAGCGTCGCAGCCTCCTCGGCGCTCATGAAATAGCGCGTCATCTCCGGGTGCGTGACCGTCACCGGCCCGCCCGCCGCGATCTGCTGCACGAAGCGCGGCACGACCGAGCCCTGGCTCCCGAACACGTTGCCGAAGCGGACCGCCTTGCGTCGCATCGTGCGGCCCCCCGCACGGACGGCCCACTCGGCGAGGCGCTTCGTCGCGCCGAGCACGTTGGACGGGGCGACGGCCTTGTCGGTCGAGATGAAGACGAACTGCTCCACGTCTGCGTCCTCGCAGGCGCGCACGAGATGGGCCGTCGCGCGGGCGTTGTTGGCGAACGCCTCGCGCGGGTGCGCCTCCATGAGCGGGACGTGCTTGTAGGCCGCCGCATGCAGCACCACGTCGGGCTGGTAGGTGCGGAGCAGCCGATCCACAGCTGCTGGGTCGCGGAGGTCCGCGATGCGGAGGGCGAGGTCGCCCTCGTAGCACGCAAGCTGTGGTTCGAGCTCGAAGAGGCCGAGTTCGGCCATATCCACGAGCACGAGCCGGGCGGGCCCGAGCGCCGCGATCTGCCGCGCCAGCTCGGAGCCGACGGAGCCGCCCGCGCCGGTCACGAGCACCGTGCGCGGCGTGAGGTAGCGCACGAGCGCAGGGCGATCCACCGCCGGATCGGGGCGGTCGAAGAGGTGGTGGAGCGTGAGCGGGACCGGCGCGGCGTCGCCCGCGAGGTGCGGCCAGCGCTCGACGGCCAGCCGCGCCGCGATGCGCACGCCCAGCACGCCCGTGAGCGTGAGCAGCCACTGCCCCGCCACGATCCCGCGCATCGGCATCCGAAAGGGCCCCGCCAGGTAGTCCAGTCCGACGGCCACGATCCCACCGATCACGAGCGCCTTGGCGATCCGGGCATAGTCGTCGAGCCGCATCGTCCACGGCGGCTGCCGGTAGGCCCGCGCCGCGCCGAGCGCGAGCAGGTAGACCAAGGCCGTGATGAGGAACGTTGCCGTGTAGTCGACCGCGCTCGGGAACCACACGGCCCGTCCCGTCCGCAGCACGAGCGCCCCGACGAAGGCGAGGTACACCACCGCCACGTCGGCGAGGAGCAGGACGGCCCAGCGGCTGAACGGGGGGAAGCGGTCGAGCAAGGCGGTGGTGGTGGACGGCCTCTCAAGGTAAGGACGCCTCAGCGTTGCGCTGGCGCACCACGCTGGACAACCTCGTCGAACAACGTGGCCATCCTCGCGGCTAGCGCGCGCCGGTCGAAGTGGGCGCGGGCGTACCGCTCGCCACGAGAGCCCGCGTCCGCGAGTGTCTCGGGGGCATCGAGCACGGCAGCGAGCCGCGCCGCGAACGAAGCGGGGTCTGTCAGGGGGGCATACCAGCCGCACTGCTCCGTCTCCACGAGCTCTTTCGTCCACCCCGTGTTCGTCACGACGACGGGCGTGCCAGCTGCGAGGCTGTCGAAGAGCTTGGCCGGAGCGTTGGTCGCGAGCACGGGCACGTCGAGAAACGGGACGAGCGTGAGCGCGGCGAGCTTGAAGTAGGCAAGTGCCCGGTGGCGCGGCATCGAAGGGAGGAGCCGCACGTTTGCCTGCCGTGCGGCTTGCTGCCGGACCGTGTCCGCGTGGAAGCCCGCCCCCATGAACACGAACGCGAGGTCGTCGCGGTGGGCGAGGTGCGCAAGAGCAGCGAGCGTCTCCGGGATCGCGTTGGCGCGGCCGAGCGTGCCTGCGTAGAGCACCACGCGCCGTTCGCCGAAGCCCCGTTCGCCGAAGCCCCGTTCGCCAAGGCCCCGTTCGCCGAAGCCGAGATCGTGCTGCAGCCGGGCCACCTCCTGCGGCGTGACGGCGTCGAGGAGATCGAAGTCGGTGCCCTGGAGGATCGTCGTGGCGTTCGCCTCAGGGACGGTGCGGCGGACGTGCGCCGTCATGTCCGGCGAAACACCGATTACGTGCGCGGCCTCCCGGTAGAGCCGCCGTTCGAGCGCGTAGAGTGGGCCCGCAAGCCGCCTCGGCAGCGCGCCCATCGCGACGGGGAAGTCCGGCCAGAGGTCGCGCACCTCGAAGACGAACGGGACACCGAAATGACGCGCCACGCGCAGCGCGGCCCACCCGACCGTGAGCGGCGTGGAGATGCCGTACACGACATCGGGGCGGGGGAGCCGCCGGGCCAGCCGCTCGGCCTGCCACGCGAACCGAAGGTAGGCGGGAAGGCGGCGTGTAGCTCCCATCGCGTTGTCGTAGGGTACGTCAAGCGCGTGGAGCGTCGTGCCAGCGGGAGCATCCGGGAAGGCCGTCGTCGCGCGTCGGTCGAGCCACAGCCGCGAGGTGACGAGGTCCGTGTGATATCGCTCCCTCCAGGCATCGAGGAAGGTGAACAGGCGCCCATGCGCTGCCGCGTCCGGCGTGCTGTAGTGCTGGTACAGACAGAGGATGTTTGATTTTCGATGTTTGATTTTCGATTTGTGATTCAAAACAGAGTACATATAGCTGTATTCAGTGGCGTTGAGAGGCCACCTAAGAAGTTCTCCCCCTGGTCAGGGAGAGTCAGAGGGGGTTGCCGACCGAAGCTCGATGATCGACCACCCCCAGCCCCTCCCCCGCGTTCGCGAGGGCAGGCTCTGTCCAGGAGGGGAGCTGTCGAAGCCTCTGCGTTCCGCTAAAAGCCTCTGCGTTTCGCTATAGGCATCCAGCTACGAACCGGCAGAAGCGCTAAACGGAGACCGCACCGTGAGGTTCGAGCGAGGCGTTGCGACACGCGTACCTTCCGCTGTTGCCAATGGAGACTACTTCAAACTTCCTACTTCACCCCTCTCACTTCCCTCGAGTGCTCGATTTCCACAAGCTCCAGGGCCAGTTCCGCGACTTTGCGGGCTACCGCCGTGACGCCGAGGCGAAGCTGCGTCAGCAGCGCGCTGACGGCCGCCAGGCTCTCCGCGACTGCGCCTCTACGTGGCAGGCCGTGTCCGACGACGCACAGGCAGCCAAGCTCCGGATGCTTGTCGCTCGGTTGAGGGAAGATCCAAGCATCGGTTATGCGTGCGGCGCTCGGCCCGATTTCGTGACTGTGGTGGCGACGGACGGTTCGCAGATCTACCCCGACCGCCACATCGAGCCCGCATGCTACCTCCTGAATGTCGGGTGCATCGCGTTCCAATATGGCACGACCGAGCCGCCCGTGATGCAGGCTGCGCCGAGCCTGCGCTACCGCCAGCAGGACCTCCTGGAACTGCAAGGCGACGAGGCCGAATCGATGCTGTTCGACATCACGACGGAGGTCGTCTCCGCGCTGCGCGACGAGCAGGAGCTGCACTGGCTCTTCGAGACGGCCCGCGACGCCCGCCGCTCGGGCCGCCCGATCCTAGCGATGGCCGACGGGACACTCATCCGCTGGATGGTGCGCGGCATGAAAAACCGCCGCTTGGAGGACCGTCTGCTCGGGCGCTACCTCGCCATCCTCGACCGCTTCCAGGACGAGGGCATCCCCGTGTGCTCCTACATCTCGATGCCGGGCACCAACGAACTCGTCAACCTACTCCGCTTCGCGCGCGGCGAGGACGAGGCCAACCCCGCCGACGACAGCCTCCTCGGCCTCCTCGACCGCCACGTCATCGAGGACACGCTGGCCGTAGGCGAGCGCTCCGGCTGCGTCGCGTCCGGCTCGCACATCCTCGACGAGTACGGCCCGCACCGCATCTGCGCGTTCTACGTCCGCACGGGCGACGAGGCGACGGGCGGCGAGATCGCCCGCGTCGAACTGCCCGAGTGGGTGGCCGACCAGCGCGAGTGGGTCGACCTCATCCACGCGGTCGTGCTCGACCAGTCTCAGAAGGGGGGCGGCTACCCGATCATCCTGCAGGAGGCCCACGAGCGCGCCGTCGTCCGCCAGCAGGAGAAGGCGCTCTTCTACCACATCCTCAACCGCCAGATGCATCACGCCGGGATGCCCGCGGCGGGCACCTCACTCAAGGCCGCCTCGAAGCGTGCGCCCCGGGTTTAGCGTGACTCGGCCTGCCTACAGCGCCGGGCGGGTTGATATCCTAGTTTCCCGGCATTCACCTTCACCATAGACAACGACCACCCCTCCCCATGACGAAGAACACGCTGCACCTCCTTCCGGTGTGCCTCCTCCTGATTGCACTAGCCGCGACGGGCTGCAATGTGAGCTTGACGACCACCGTCCGCGACTCCAATACGTTCGCAACGGCGGACGACAGGCTGGACTCCATGGTGGTCATCGTTGGGCTGCCCGAACGCATGCGGATCGAGGGCGAGGCGATGGCGGAACAGCTGTCCATCTCCGCAGGGGAAGTGGCCATCGCCGCCGAGTCGAGGTTCGTCGCGGTGGATAGCATCGGCGCGCCTGTCCCCGAGGAGGCTTATCGGGGCGAAGGGTGGACAGGGCCTGCGCTCCTCGTGGCCACATCCTCTGCGCAGGAGGTATACCTGCCAAGCAACCCGAATTCCTCGGCTGTATCCGTGGATGACTGGTCAGAGCAGGTCGAGCTTGCAGTCCGGCTAGAGGACGCAGACGGTGCTGCGCTCTGGACAGCGACGGCGCGCACGCGAGACCTGAGTACCAACAACGCCATCACGCTAGACTCGTCGCGCCGCGGAAAGGGGCGGGGTGTTGGCAAGGTGATCTTCCGCGGCCTCCTTGATGGGTGGGCTGAGCGGCGCAACGCACCCGAGCAGGGCCGCCCGTGAGCAGCCACCCTCTCGCCGAAGTCATCGAGTCGAGCACGCGGCACGTGGTGGCCGAGGTCGCTCGCGAGCAGCGCGCGCCCACGTTCGGAAGCTGGGTCGAGGTGCCTGCGCAGGACGGGACGGTGCTCTACGCGCTTGTGTCGCACGTCGAGACAGGGAGCGTGGAGCCGGGCCGCCGCGCGATGGCGCTCGGGATGGACCGCGCCACGCTCCAACGCGAGATGCCGCAGCTCCAGGAACTCATCCGCACGACCTTCCGCGCGCTCGTCCTCGCCTACCGCGAGCCGCCGCGCCCCGGCGACACGACCTTGGGCCGCCTCCACCAGACGCTCCCCCCGCGCCCGGCTGACCTCCACGACATGGTCTACCCCTGCGACGACGCCACCGTGTGCGCGCTCGGCGAGCCCTACGACTTTCTCCGCAGCCTCGCCCGCCACCCAGACCCTGCCGTGCCCGCCGACGACCTCATCGTGGCTGTGCTGCGCCACCTCCACCGCGCCTACGGACAGGGAGCTGAGGCGTTGCCTGCGCTCCGCAGCGCCGGGCGCACGCTCTCGCGCCTCCTCGGCGACGACCACGAGCGTCTGGAGTCGATCCTCCGCCGGATCGCGTGACAGAGCGAACAGCGCTCCCAGCACGAATCGACGGCACCGTACGTTTGTGCCTCGTGCACACCTTGAGCCGCCAGCCCCGTTCGACGTTGCCGCGCGTCCTCCTCTCGCTTCTCGTTTCTTACGTCCTTCTAGTTTGCGCTGCGTGCAGCGAGCCTGACCTGGGCGCCCCGGACACGCCAACGCTTGCGCAGACGCAGGTGGACCTTGTCGGGCACGCGTTCGTGTTCTTCGAGGACGAGACCGGTGCGCGGCGGTGGACCATCGAGGACGGCGAGGTGCAGGAGGCCGCGATCCTAGACGACGCCGTCAGTGCCGAGACGGGCGTCCTCCGCCGCCGGCTTCAGCTGACACTCGCCAGCCGCAACCGCACCATCGACGGCGAGGTGTTCGTGTACTATGACCACGTAATCGACGGGGTCGTGGGGGCCGACTCGTTCGGGAGCGCCGACGAAGATGGCTGGGTGCTCACCGAGGTCGTCCGTGTCGGCAGCAACTTCGACGCGCGCGACCGCTATGTCTTGCTTTATGCCGTTGACCGCGACGAGCGCCCGCCCGTGGACGACCGCGACGTCATCGTCGAGCCCATCGCGGTGGTCTACGAAGGACGCATTGGGGACCCACTTGCGGCATTCGCCGCCGACCTCGACTCGCTCGACACGCTTGGTCCGCGCTGGCTGCGGGACTCCACACGGAGCGCTCGCCTCGAAGGTGGCGTGGCGGACGCCCTCCTCAGCACGCAGCGCGGGCTCTGGGTCATCGACCCGGCGCAGGGCAGCGTCCCCGCGCCGATGCGCGGTCAGACGCTGGACCTCGTGAAGTGCCGCACGGTGCGGGGCGCGGCGCGGGCGAGTCGTCCGCTCTCGACCGACGCTGCGTTGGCGGCTACGTCGAGTGTCCACGGGCGTGGGCTCACCGGTCGGCTGCCCAGCGGTGAGGAGCAGCGCATGCTCCTACGCTTCGCCCGCGAGCGCCTACGCGCAAGTGGCGCCCCGCGTGCAGCGCTCGAACGCATCCGTCCCGGTCGCGTGCTGGCCGTCGACCTCGACGGCGACGGGCGCGACGAGCTCCTCGGCACGTTCGATGCAACCGAACTCCGCCCGGACACCCCGCAGACGTGGCGGCTCTTCGTCATCGCCCGGCCTGACATCGCAGGGACGGTGCTGCGGACCGTCGCGGAGGTCACGCGCGAGGATCGCGGGCCTGCTCGCACACCGGGGCAGTTCTCCCTCCTCGGCGTGCTCGACTTCGACGGGGAAGGGGCGGCCGAAGTCGTCCTCCGCCAGGCCGGGCCGCTCGGAACGAACCGCTACCGCATTCTCGGGCGGACTGAAAGCGGCTGGGCGACCGTCTACGAGGGCAGCGTGAGCGGCTGCGAAACCGAGGCCGATGCCCGCGCGCCCGCCACGCGCGACGACCGCAAGCAAAACGGGCGCGCCGCCCGCGAACAAGCCGACCAGGAGCGCGATCGCGTGATCGGCTGGTGAGGACTACCTGGCCTGCTTGCAGCGGTTGGCGAAATCGCCAGCCAGTCGTATCGTGAAGGGCAGGTGCGCACGGTCTGCGTGGGTACCGTACATTACGTCACCGCGCTCAGAGCGCTCCCATCCGCACGACTCAGCCCGCTCTTCCCATGCCCCTCAGCGTAAGCGAACAGTACCACGCCGCCGTCATCGCCATCAAAGGCAAGTTCTTCGGCAGCCGCGACGGCGACGAGTACAAGCAGATCATCAACGACTTCAAGGCGGCTGGCAAGACCAACATCGTCATCGACTTCGCGAAGACCGACCTCATGGACTCGTCGGGCATCGGCGTACTCATCAAGAGCGCGGCCGAAGTGCGCGACGCGGGCGGCGATATCGTGCTGGCGAGCCTGGAGGAGCGCGTCAAGAACCTCTTTGTCATGACGCGCCTGCTCGGCCCCGTGTTCAAGGACTACGACTCGGTCGAGGCCGCGGCGAACAGCTTCGCGCAAGGCTAAAGGCCAGCGCCTTTCAAGCAGAACGGGGCTCCTCATATGGTTGAGGGGCCCCGTTGCATTTGGCGTCTGCTGAGCGCCTCTCAGTCCGAGCTGCTTTCCGAAGTCGTGCTCGACGTAGCGGCCGTGTCGGAGGACGACGCGGGCGTCTCGCTCTTGGCCTCCGACGTGGCGCTGGCATCGGAAGACGTGGTCTTCGCGTCGGAGCCTTTGCCGTCGCCCTTGCGCGCGTAGTCGGTCAGGTAGAACCCGTCGCCCTTGAAGATCAGGCCTGCGCCACCGCCAATCACGCGGGTCACCTTTTGCCCGGTCTCGGGGTCGACGGTGAGCGGGTCGTCCGACATGCGCTGGAAGACGTCGAAGGTGGTGCCGTCCTCGCGGCGGTACTCGTAGGTGGGCATGGGGCAGCGGGAAGGGGTGCGGTGGAGCAAGGCCGGTGTACCGGAGGTGGGTTCGACGGTTCCGGCGACGACTCACAGGCGAGCGGCGCCCCCGAAGGCACTAGCCCGGCACGCACGTCAGGGAACGCCCGACAGGCCGCGTCTTGTCTGGCCGTCGCTCCCGACGCCGGGTCAGGCTAGCTTGATCTCGTCACTGCCGTCGTCCTCTTAAACAAACCCCAGCACGCATGGCTACCCCGATTACCCTCGACGCCTACGGGATCCACGTCGATGCCCTCGTCCGCAACGCGGCCCCGGCCCGTCTCTACGAAGAAGCGCTCCGGTTCGACGAGGGCGCGGCCATTATGTCGACGGGCGCGCTCGCGCTGCGCTCGGGCAAAAAGACAGGCCGCAGCCCCTCGGACAAGCGCGTCGTCGCCCACCTCAACAGCGAAGGCGACGTCTGGTGGGGCGACGTCAACATCAAGCTCGACGAGCGCGTGTTCCTCATCAACCACGAGCGCGCGATCGACTACCTCAACACGCAGGATCGCCTCTACGTCGTGGACGGTTTCGCCGGGTGGGACCCCGACCATCGGCTCAAAGTGCGCATCGTCTGCTCGCGGCCGTACCACGCGCTCTTCATGCACAACATGCTCATTCGCCCGACGGCCGAGCAGTTGGAGTCGTTCGGCGAGCCCGACTTCGTGGTCTTCAACGCGGG
>JBCDFO010000122.1:0-11760 GCA_039177895.1 Bacteroidota bacterium | reverse complement strand
GTGGGAGTGTGGGAGTGTGGGCTTGTGGGAGTGTGGGAGTGTGGGAGTGTGGGAGTGTGGGAGTGTGGGAGTGTGGGAGTGTGGGAGTGTGGGAGTGTGGGAGTGTGGGAGTGTGGGAGTGTGGGAGTGTGGGAGGCCGTGCCCGAAAAAAGTTCCGATTTGGCTTGACGGAGGACGGCTAGGCTGGCAGCTTCTCATACCCTCAGAAAATCACGCCCACGCGGACGGGAATCGCGAACGTCGTGCTCGTCTCGCCGATAATGAGCGCGGGGTCGATCTCGAAGTAGAGCGACGTGTCGTTGAGCGGGGTGGCCCAGCCGAGGCCAAAGTGAATCGCCGGGCCGCCCTCGGCGTCAGTGTCGGGCGTGAGCGCGGCGAAGTAGCCGATGCCGCCCATGAGGTAGCGGTAGCGGTTGGCCGCACCGCGCGTCGTCGTGACGATGACGGAGAGCTGCGGGTTGAAGAGGTACGCCGCGTCGTCGCGCCCTTTGAAGATGTAGCCGAAGACGCCCGCGCCCGCCGCGAATGAGAGGTCGGCGTTCACCGGAAACGCCGCCCGGAAGCGCGCACCGACGCCGAGGCCCTCTGTGACAATGTCCTGCGAGGGCGGCGTGAGGAGCGCGTCGAAGCCCGCGCCGAACTTCACGGAAGTCTGGGCGGACGCGGTGGGGTGGAAGGCCAGTGCAAGGGCGAGCACCAGGGGTGCGAGAAGGCGGCGGGGCATGGCGGCGATGATCGGTGGCGGGGATCGGTAGCGGGCGGTGCAGGGGAAAGGCGCACGAAGGCGCTCCTGGGCCGGAACGCTCGGGGAAGTTCGTACATTCTGGCGACGCCCCGGACCGTCCGTATTCGACGGCCAACGAGCCGCCTCGTTACACGTCCACGTAACGCCTGGTGGCCTCGATCTCCCCCCAACCGACCTACCCTCATGGCGACTCCCAGCACCCCGACGACCCTCCCCGGCGGTGACGGCGCTCCTGCCGACGCACCGGCGGCGGGCTCCTTCGCGCACCTCGGTATCACCAACGGCACCTACGACCCCGCCGCCTACGACGCGCCCGACCACTACGCCATCGACGACCTTCTCACCGACGAGGAGAAGGCGCACCGCGACCGCGTCCGCGCCTTCGTCACCGCCGAGGTGCTGCCCGTCATCGAGGAGCACGCGCAGGCGATGACGTTCCCGCGCCACCTCGCCAAGCGCTTTGCCGAGCTGGGCGTGATCGGCCCGACGATCCCGCAGGAGTACGGCGGCCTTGGTGCGTCGAGCAACACCTACGGGCTCATGATGCAGGAAGTCGAGCGCGCTGACTCCGGCCTGCGCTCGTTCTGCTCGGTGATGGGCTCGCTCGTGATGTACCCGATCTACACCTACGGTTCCGAGGAGCAGAAGCAGCGCTGGCTGCCGAAGCTCGCCAAGGCCGAAGCCTACGGCTGCTTCGCGCTCACCGAGCCCAACGTCGGCTCGAACCCGAACGCGATGACGACGCGCGCAGTCAAGGACGGCGATGAGTACGTCATCACCGGCCACAAGCGCTGGAGCACCAACGCCTCCGAGGCCGACGTCTGCGTGGTCTGGGCGAAGGACGACGACGGCTACGTCGGCGGCTTCCTCGTCGAGATGGACCGCCCCGGTGTCACGGCCCCGCGCATCATGGACAAGTGGAGCCTCCGCGCCGCGATCACGAGCGAGGTCATCTTCGACGGCGTTCGCATCCCGGCGAGCAACCGTCTCCCGAAGGCGAAGGGCCTCAAAGCGCCGCTTTCGTGCCTGACGCAGGCCCGGTTCGGCATCGCCTGGGGTACGCTCGGGGCTGCGATGGCGTGCTACGACGCCGCCGTCCAGCACGCGACCACGCGCCGCCAGTTCGCGAAGCCCATCGGCGGGCACCAGCTCATCCAGGGCAAGCTGGCTGACATGCTGACCGAGATCACGAAGGCACAGCTCATCGCGTGGCGCCTCGGCGTGCTCAAGGACGCGGGCACGATGCGTCCCCAGCAGGTCTCGCTCGCCAAGCGCAACAACTGCCGGATGGCCCTCGACGTGGCGCGCACGAGCCGCCAGATCCTCGGCGGCAATGGCGTGCTCGGCCTCTACCCGGTCATGCGCCACATGGCGAACCTGGAGTCCGTCGTGACCTACGAGGGCACGGACGAGGTCCACACGCTCGTGCTCGGCCAGGACATCACCGGCCTCAACGCTTTCGGCTGAGCGATGTCTGGAGCGCTCGCACCGACCCTGTTGGCGCTTGTCCTGTTCATCCGAGCTGCACCCCAACGCCTTCGCTCAGCGTGGAATCGGTAGACCCTCGCACCCTGCTCTACTCGATGCCCACGCTGGCGGGCGATGTGCCGTCGCTCGAACCGGTCGAGACGGCTCCGGTGGCGAGCGACCTGCTGATGCACGAGGACGACTGGGCGCAGCTCGAGTTCTTCGCCGCCGAGCGGTTGGAGGAACTGCAGCGCGTCCTGCGTGCCTACACGCCGTTTGAAGCGCAGCACCGACGCCAGCAGGGCTGGGCCGAGATCTTCATGAGGAAGATCGAGCGCTCACCGATCTTCGCGGAGCCCGTTACGCTCTCGAAGTTGGAAGCACGCTTGGAGGCTTCGGTGGGGCCTGCGCCGCTCCTCTTTTGGTCAGGCGGGATCGCTGGCCGCGTCGAAGCGGGGTTTTCGCTGGAGCTAGGCAGCGAGGTCTCGCTGTACGGATACACCCGCGGGGGGCAGGTTCTCGTGCTCGGCGCGCACTTCGGCGCCGACCCAGACCAGCACAGGCTGGTCCAGGCGTTCACGCGGCTCCACGCGCGCTACGGCCTGGTGCTCGTCGATTGGCGGGCCCCGATGGTCTCGACGGGCGTCACGGCGTCCGGCGAGGTAGCGGTCTGGCAGCCTTAGGCCTGCCAAGGCACAGCCATGAGTGTGTTCCCGGACGTGTTGAAGGCCGATCCGGTCCTTTCGAAGCTTGCGGCGTTGGTGCCGGTCCCACCGCTGGAGCCGCCGGGCGACGTGTTCCACGACCTCGTCGGGTGCCTCGTGGAGCAGCAGCACCCGGCGCGTAGCACGAAGGGCACCTTCCAGCGTTCACTCGACCGCGCCGGCCTCGACCGGGTGACACCGGATCTGTTCGAGCACTACGAGGAGCGCGGCCTCGCCGACGTGCGCCTCTCGCTCCGCAAGCGCGACGCCCTCGCCAGTACGGTCGATTTCTTCCGCGCGCACGACCTCGACTGGACAGCACTGTCGGACGACGAAGTGCGTGCCCATCTGCGCGACATCCAAGGCGTGGGGCCGTGGACCATCGACATGGTGTTGCTGTTTACGCTGAGACGCCCGGACGTTTTTCCTGCGGACGACTACCACCTCAAGCAGCTCATGGCGCACCATTACGGTATCGAAGGGACCGGAGCCCGGCTGAAGCGCCGCATGCGCGACCTCGCCGAGGGCTGGCGACCGCACCGCTCCGCAGGCGTGCGGCTGCTGCTCGCGTGGAAGGCGTGGCAGCGCGAACTCGCTCGATGACCGCACGGGGAGCGCCATGAAACACGCTGGCACGGCTGATCTGCCGCTGATGCGCGGGGGCATACCGCCCTGGCTCTTCCGGCGTATGCGGGCGCTCTCGCTCGCCGTCACGGAGGCTGTCCTCGCCGACTACGGCACGCAGGGGCTCCTGCGCCGCCTCGCGGACCCGTTCTGGTTCCAGAGCTTCGCGGCGGTGATCGGGATGGACTGGAACTCGTCGGGCGCCACGACGGCCGTGCTCCGCGCGATGAAGGCAGGCATCAACCCGCACGCGGACGCACTCGGGCTCGTCGTGTGCGGTGGCAAGGGCAAGCGCTCGCTCCAGACGCCGCGCGAACTCGACCGCTTCGGCGAGCGCACGGGCGTGGACGGCGCGGCGCTGGCGCGGGCCAGCAAGCTCGTCGCGAAGGTGGACAACACCGCCGTGCAGGACGGCCACCAACTCTACATCCACGCCTTCATCGCGAGCGCCGACGGCGACTGGGCGGTGATCCAGCAGGGCATGAAGCCCAACGACCGTAGCGCCCGGCGCTACCACTGGTGTTCCGACGGGCTCACCTCATTCGTCCGCGAGCCCCACGCGGCGGTCTGCGGTCCGAGTCAAGGCTCGATCCTCAACCTCGTCGCGGAGGAGGCCGCCCCGACGCAAGCCGGGATCCTGGACATCGCCCACGAGCCGGTCCCGCGCATCGCGAGCGAGATCGCCACGATGCGGCTGCCGCGGCACTACGGCGTCCGCGCCAGCGACATCGACCTGAAGCGCCTCGGGGCCGTCCTCCACCTCGCGCACGAAACAGAGGTCACCGACTTCGAGGAGCTGCTGTTGCTGAAGGGCCTCGGTCCGCGCACGCTGCAGTCGCTCACGCTCGTCAGCGAGGTCATCCACGGCACGCCGTCGCGGTTCTCCGACCCCGCGCGCTTCTCGTTCGCCCATGGCGGCAAGGGCGGCACGCCGTTTCCCGTTCCCACCCGCGTCTACGACGAGACGATCCGCACCCTCCGCGACGCCGTCGAGAAAGCGAAGGTGGGGCAGAGCGACAAGGCCAAAGCCATCGCGGCGCTCGGCACGCTGGCGCGGCGGATGGAGGAGGGCTACACGCCCCGCCCGTTCTTCGACGACGCGATCGCGCGCGAGCGGGCTACTTCCTGGAAGCATGGCGGGCGGACCGTGTCAGGTCCGGTCCCCGAGCCGGACCCAGAGCCGGGCTCCCAACTCGGTCTGTTCGACACACGTCCGGGAGCCCAACTCGGGGGCTAGGCGGCAAGAGGCTGGAGTTAAGCAGGTGCGAGAAAGTGCTGCGGTGTTGCAGTGAAGCGGTGAGCCCTCGCTGCCGTGTGGCCGGGTCGCCCCGCGGGCCGCGTCTCAGGCAGCCGCGCTCTCGAAGACCCGAGATCGTCACTTCACCCTTCTGCCTTGCTGGTCACCAGCCGCGACTGCGCCGTCGATCATCGCGGCGGTCACCGCTCCGGCGGCGGTCCTGCCAGCGGTCGTCGCCCCGCCATCCTTCGCGCTGGTATTCGAACGAGTACCAGCCGCCGCGTTCGTGGAGGAAGCGGGCGTAGGCGCGGCGCTGGCGGCGAGTCAGCACCTGCGCGATGCGCTCGTCGGTGCGGCTCCAGAAGACACGGCCCGCGCGGGAGCGCTCGGCAGCAAAGCGGGGGAATGGGTACGTGGCACGCGGCCCTCGGCGCTGGACGGTACGGAAGGTGCGCCCTACGAGGAGGTCGTAGATCCGCGCTTCCTGGCGGCGCGTGAGTCCTACGATCCGGTCAAGGCGCAGGACGTAGCGGTCCGCGTCGAAATAGACGCGCTCGGCGAAGCGGGAGCCATCCGCCACAGCACGGGTTGGGCGCGTCGTCTGGCTAAGAGCCGACGGGGCCACCGCGAGGACGAGGAATAGGAAAACGAAGCGTGTAGAGAGCGACATGGTGGGAGCCGGACGGGCCAGCGGTCGGTGAACGGGACAACCGTAGGGGAGCCGGGTGAGTGCGAGGGGAGCCGCCGCGCTTCGCCGGATCGTCACACTTGCGCGGAAGGCGAGGGCATCGTACCGTTGCGGGTGTAACCCGCTCTTCGTGCCGCCGTACGGCCCCCCACCGTTCACCAATCGCTCCGCCCGATGGAAGAAGTCCTCGCCATCGTCTCCCTGTTCGTCGTGATGCCGACGATCATTTTCTCGTTCGTCTACCGGATGCGCAAGCTCAAGGCTGAGGAGCGGATCGCTATGGCGGAGGCGCGCCGCGGGGTGTCGTCGGGCAGCGAGGAAGGCGAACTGCGCCTGAGCGAGCTCGAAGCGCTCATCGAGGACGCCGTCGACGAGGCGACGGCCCCGCTGCGGGCGCGCATCGCCGCGCTGGAGCGGGGCGACGTCGGTCCGCTCGACCCGCTCACGGGCGACTACCTCGGCGACGAGTACCAGGCGCCGAACGGGCCGCAGCGCACCGTAGGCCGCGTCCGGGGCTAGAATGCCAATGGACGCGCTGTTGCTCGTTCTGCTCGTGCTCTTCGTGATTGCCCCGGTGGCGTCCATTTTTGCGAAGACGGCAGCCGGGATCGCGTCTCGTAGAGCGAGCGCGGATCTCCAGGCTCGCATTGAGGCTGCCGTGGCGCAGGCTACGCTTTCGCTGGAGGCCCGGGTCGAAGAGTTGGAGGGTGAAGTCGAACACTTACATCTCGAACTGGGAACGCCCCCCACGGAGCGTCGCTTGGACGACCAGCTCCTGGAGGACGACCGAGTTGCGGACGCCACACCATCGCAGCGTGCGCGCAAGCGTACCGCGTGATGCCTCAGCCCGTCCGGCCTACCCACGGCGACGCCTTCTGGGCGGCCCTCGCCTCACGCGACTGGCAGCGGAGCCGCACGGCCCCTGCCGAGGCCGTCTGCCTCGCGTTCGGCACGCCGATCCACCGCCAGGGCACCTACTACCGTCGTCCCGCCTACACCGACGGGACCGCCTGGCTGAGCCAGCAAGCCTACGACACGATGGTCCGCCGCACGCGCGGCGAGCGGGCGTCACGGGCACGGCGCAGGCGCGGGTCCTGAAGCACCCTGGCACCAAACCGCGACGCGGTCGGCGGCGATCCGCCATGGCTTCGTGACAACTCGCGGGACGCCGCTTCGTTGGTTGGAAGCGAATCGCACGGCCGGGCTCACCCGCTCCCGAGCGGACCCGACCACGCCACCCTCACCAGACCGACCCTGACCCATGACCCGACGCCCCGTATTCCGCTCCGCGCTGCTCCTGCTGGCCGCGCTCACCGTCACGACCACCGCAGCGTTCGCCCAAGGCCGCAGCAGCGCCGACCGCGAGGCCCGCCAAGGCATCGACCGCGAGGCTCGCCTCGACCAACTCGCGGACCACCTTGAACTCACCGACGC
This sequence comes from Bacteroidota bacterium, assembly GCA_039177895.1. Lineage (GTDB taxonomy): Bacteria > Bacteroidota > Rhodothermia > Rhodothermales > Rubricoccaceae > JBCBEX01. The sequence goes on along the minus strand of JBCDFO010000122.1, from coordinate 4,861 downwards.
GCAGCGCAGCGACCTCCAGCCCATCCTGGAGGCCCACAAGACCGCAATGCGAGCCATCCACGACGACGCCAAGACGCTGCGCGATCAGGTGCAGCGCGGCGACCTGACCCGCGAGGAGGCCCAGGCCCAGCGCAGCGCGTTCGACGCGCGCATCCAGGCCGAGCGCGCGGCGTTCGCCGAGGCCGCCCAGCCGATCCTGACGGCGGAGCAGCAGGCCAAGCTCGCCCAGATGCAGGCCAAGCGTGGCGACCGCCCGCGCGGTGAGCGGCGGCGCGGCCAGCGCAACACCGACCGCAGCGGTGATGGCAGCGTCCAACTCGACGACGGCCAGTAGGCGCCCAGCGCTTCTGATCACGGGTCCCGCCCGGCAGGCTTCGGCACGCCGGGCGGGCCTCGTTTGAGGGCGAAGCGGGCAGGCGGTGCCCGGCGGTAGCTTGGCGCTCGTCACGCTCCAACCTCGCTGCTGTGCGCTTCGATACGCTCCTGCCTCGTCTCCAGACCCGCCTCGCAGCGGCCGAGCGGCCCGGGGCGCCAGCGCAGGCGCGGATGGCCCCGCTCGCCGAGCGCCGCGATCCGACGCTGATCGACCCGAGCGGGAAGACGTGCCGTGCGGCCGCCGTGCTGCTGCTGCTCTACCCAGACGATGCGGGCCGCGCCACGTTCGCGCTCACGCAGCGCCCCGACACGATGCGCGATCACCGCGGCCAGATTTCGCTCCCCGGCGGGGCCATCGAGGACGGCGAGACGGCGCTGGAGGCGGCGCTCCGCGAGACGGAGGAGGAGGTCGGCGTGGACGTCGCGGCCGATGCCGTGCTCGGCGCCCTGTCGGGGCTCTACATCCCGCCGACGCGCTTCTGCGTCACGCCGTTCGTGGCTGCCGTAGCGCGGCGTCCCGCGTTCGACATCAACCGCATCGAGGTGGCGCGGCTCATCGAAGCGACCGTGGGCGATCTTGTGGACCCGACGCGGATACGCACGCAGGAGCGGACGATTCGAGGCCGCGACGTGACGGTACCCTACTTCGACCTGGGCGGCCACGTCGTCTGGGGCGCGACCGCGATGATGCTCGCGGAGTTTGTCCAACTCGTTGCAAAGGATTAACGCTCGACGGTGCGGCCTTTCCACGTGTAGCCGCCCCAGGCCCCAAGCGTTGCCATCGCGACGATGTAGACGGGGTGTAGGAGTTGCGCCGGGAGGAACCACCGCAGCAGCCGCGCCCGCCCGAAGCGCCGCGCGAACGGGGCGAGCAGGCTCCACTCGGCCGCCATCTTCAGCGCCCACGCCCCGGCCACACCGAGCCCTAGCGCAGGTACGAACGGGAGCGCGAGCGTCGCGCCGATGAGCAGCACGAAGTAGGCGAAGATGGCGACGCACATCGCCACGAGCGCCGGGTTGGGGTAGTGCGCGCCCTTCGAGGCCCACCGCGCCCGCTGCGCCACGAACGCGCCGAGCGAGCGCATCGGCTCCGTGACGACCGCCGCGGCCGGGTCAGCGCAGAAGCGGACCTGCCACCGCGTCTGGTCGGCGATCTTCTGCATCAGCAGTTCGTCGTCGCCGCTCGTGAGGTGGTCGATGCCCGCGAAGCCGCCGAGCGCGTCGAACACGTCGCGGCGGTAGGCCACGTTGGCACCGTTGCAGAGCGTGGGTCGCCCCGCGCCGATCGCGCCTGCGCCGACGGCCACGAGGCCGAGGAACTCCAGCGCCTGGATCTGAAGCAGCGCCGGGCGGTGCAGCGTGTAGAGCACCGGCCCCGAGACGAGCGCCACGCCGGGCTCGGCATCCGAGAGAGGATCGGCCTGGGCCTCCACCTGTCCGAACGGCTGCATCATCGTCCGGAGCCACGTCGGCGGCACGGCGCAGTCAGCGTCCGTCGTCAGAATCACGTCGCCGCGCGCGTGGGCGATGCCCTTCTCAATCGCGCGCTTCTTGTGCGCCCGCTTGCGCTTCAGGTTCTCCGGCATCTGCAAGAGTCGCAGCCGGAGTGAGCCCGGCGCGGGCTCGGGGTCAGGCTCCTCGTCGTCGAACCCGGCGAACACCGGCACCTCGTGCAGCGCGTCGACCCCCTTGACTTCATCGATGCGAGCACGTACGATCTCCGGCGTGGCGTCGTCCGAGAGGTCGTCCACCACGATCAACTCGAAGCGGTCAGCCGGGTAGTCGTTCGCGAGGATGCCGTCGATGCAGGCCCCGATGCAGTCAGCCTCGTCGCGGGCAGGGACGATCACGCTGACGAACGGCAGGTCCTCCCCTGAGACGGACGGCGTCGGGGTGCGGAGCACGCGCCGATAGCCCGCTGCGAACGCGCCGATGAGCAGCGCATACACCGCCGCCAGCCCGAGCAGCACCGCGCTTATGCTCGCCACGAGCCCCATCGCCACGAGAGGTGCGGTCACGACGCCTGCGGGGTTGGTTCAGCCGTCGAAACGGGCACGTCGCTACTGTCCGCACGCAGCCGCATCCGCAGCACGAGCGGGAGCCCGACGAGCGCCGGAAGGAGCAGGTTGAACACGAACAGCCCGAGCGCGCCGTTGAAGGCCGCCGCCTGCGTCACCCCGAGGAAGCCGAAGAAGTAGATCGCCGCGCTCTCCCGGATGCCGAGGTCGGCCAGCGTGAACGATGGGATCGCACTTTTAGCGAAGAAGACGAGCGCCACGGCGATGTAGCCGTAGAGCAGCGGCGTCGTGGGGTCGAAGGCGCGGACGAGCAGCACGAACTGCGTCGAGAAGACGCCGTAGCGCAGCGCCGAGAGCCAGAAGAGCGACTGCGCGTCGGCGCGGCTGAAGCGGTCGAGGACGCGCAGCAGCGAGCGCAGCCGCCGCGAGGGCGAGAGGCCCACCAGCAGGCGGTGCAGGCTCCGCGGGTGGAGGAGGAGGTAGAGGAACGCCGCCGTCGCGACGAGGCCGAGGCAGAGCAGCGTCGTCCACGCGTACACGTCGAGGCCCGCCTCGGTGAGCAGAAACAGCGTCAGCGCGGCCAGCCCGAAGACGAGGCAGCACGCGAGCGTCATCATCCGCTCGGCGAAGGTGAGCGCGGCAAGCTGCCAGCGCCCAGCGTGGCGGAGGTAGAACGCGCGCCCGACGTAGTCGCCGACGCGCCCCGGTGTGAGCAGCCCAATCGGGTAGCCGCTCAGCACTGCGCCAATCGATTCCCGCTGTCGCACGTTCGGCGCGAGCCGCCGCACGAGCCGGTGCCAGCGGTAGGCTTCGAGCCAGAGGTTGAACGGAACGAGCGCCAGCGCCGCGAGCGCCCAGCCCGGATGCGCCGTCACCGCCGCTTCCCGGATCGCCTCCCACTCGATGAGGCGGACCAGCAGCGCGAGCGCCACGCCCGCGAGCACCACCTTGAGCGCAAAGGTCAGAGCAGGGTGGCGGAGCCAGCGAGGGAGCACGGCGGGGTGGGGTGGGGCGAGGAGGGGAAAACGAAAGCTACGCGGCGTCAGCGTAGCGGCGAACGAAAGCCGCGCAAATCGTAGACCAGCGCCACCTCGGCCAGCACGAAGCCCTCGGGCGTGACGCCCAGCACCGCCGTGAGGAGCGGGCGCGTCCGCTGCGCGTCGAGCAGCACCCCGCCGAGAGCGAACGAAGGCCGGAGCGGGGCTCGCTCGCCCACGTCGGGCGGTGTCGTCCCAAAGTCGAGACGGAGGTCGAAGTCGTCTTCGAGGCGGTTGTAGGCGTTGCCCGCCTGGACGCCCACGATGAGGTCGGTCGCGAAGGCGTTGGTGAGGAGGTCGAGCAGCGACGGGACGGGCATCCGGTAGGCGAGGCCCGCCACGACGAGGTCGCGCCCGGTGAGGCGGAACGGCGAGAAGCCGGGGAAGGTGCGCTGGTCGAGCGTGGGGAGGTAGTAGAACGGCAGCACGTCGCCTCCTCCTCGTGTCGTGGAGACGTGGACGCTCAGCTGCGCGACGTGGTGCTTGAGCCTCGGTGCCAGCTCCGCGACGGGGAAGAGCCCGTAGACCGTCCCGGACAGCCGCGTGAAGCCGAGCCCGCTTCCGTCGAGGGCCGTGAAGTGGCTCGCCGAGGCCTGCGCGAGCCAGCCGCGCGAGGCGTAGCGGGCCCGATCCCGTAGGTCGGTGAGCACCCCGATGCCCGTGACGACGCCGTAGCGGTTCTCCGCCAGCACGTCCACGACGCTGGCCTGCGATGCTAAGTCGAGGCCGTCAAGGCCCCGGCTATCGGTCGTCAGCTCGCTCAGGCGGTCGTAGCGGAAGCGGACGTAGGGCTGGACGAGCAGCCCGGAGTGGTCGAACACGTAGCCGCCCAGCCGGCCCTCGGCTTCCACCGTGGCGTGGTCGAGGCGGACGGCGACGGTGTCGGGCGTCCGGGGGCCGACGCCGAAGAACGGGCGCTCGGTCGTCGTGCGGGCGTAGAGGTGCGCGCCGCCGTAAACGCGCGACCGCATCGGGTCCTGCGTGTACATATCGACCCGGATGCGCTGGTAGCGCTGGGCCAGGACAGTGCCGAGCAGCCACTGCGAGCCGGTCCACCCAAGGTGGCGCGCGCGGAGCTTCCCGCCGACGCCAAAACCCCGTGGCGGCGAGTAGAGCGCGCTGATGTCAAACCCGAGCCGCCACTCGACTGGGGGCTTCGGTGTCTGCGCCGTCGTGTCGGGCAGGACCTGGGCTGCGGGTACGGGGCTGGCTGCGTACGCCTCGTGCGACGGCGGCGACAGGGGGACGAGGGTGAGGAGCAGCGAGAGAAGGAGGAGCACGGGCACGACAGAGTGAAGACCGCATCCAAAGTAGGGACTGGCCGCATCCTATCTTGCTCGGGTCCGATTTCTTCCGCGAATCCACCCGCCGAGACGTCCCGCCATGCGCATCCTCGTCGTCGGGGGCGGGGGCCGCGAGCACGCCCTGTGC
>JBCDFO010000121.1:0-11764 GCA_039177895.1 Bacteroidota bacterium | reverse complement strand
TCGCGCTCGCCGCCATCGCGAAGGGCTACCGCTGCATCTTCACGACCACCGACAAGCAGTCGCCGGAGAAGATCGACGTGCTGCGCGCGCTCGGGGCCGAGGTGATCGTCTGCCCGACCAACGTCGCGCCCGACGACCCGCGCTCGTACTACTCCGTCGCCGCGCGCCTCTCGCGCGAGATCCCGAATTCGTTCTACCCGAACCAGTACGACCACCCTGCTAACGCGGAGGCGCACTACCGCACCACGGGCCCCGAGCTCTGGACGCAGACCGAAGGCCGCATCACGCACTACATTGCTGGCGCGGGCACGGGCGGCTCGATCTCGGGCACGGCGCGCTACCTCAAAGAGCAGAACCCCGCCATCCAGGTCATCGGCGTCGATCCCTTCGGCTCGGTCTACCACAAGTATTTCCACGAGCGTGTCTTCGACCACGACGAGATCTACCCGTACCTCACCGAGGGTGTCGGCGAGGACATCCTGGCGAAGAACATGGACTTCGACATCGTGGACGACTACGTCCAGGTGACCGACCGCGACACGATGGTGATGACGCGCCGCCTTGCCCGGGAGGAGGGGCTCTTCATCGGGCAGTCGTGCGGCATGGCCATGCAGGGAGCGCTCGACTGGCTCCACGACCACCGCGACGCACTCACCGCAGAGGACGTGGTGGTGGTGCTGCTGCCGGATTCCGGCTTCCGCTACCTCTCGAAGACCTACAGCGACGAGTGGATGCGCCGCAACGGGTTTGTCCAAGACCGTGCTGAGCTCACTGCGGCCAACGTGCTACGCCGCCGTACCGAGAGCGGAGCCGTTGTGGCCGTCGCTCCGGGCGACACGCTCGCCGACGCCATCGCGCGGATGACCGAGCACGGCATCAGCCAGCTTCCGGTCATTGACGAGGGCGAGCCGGTGGGGAGTCTTACCGAGCGCTCCGTCCTCCAGCGGCTCATCGAAGACCCGGCGTCCCGCGACGCCGCCGTGCGCGACGCGATGGGCGACCCGCTCCCTGTCGTGCCGGCGAACCTGCACCTCGATCACCTCTCGGCCTACCTCGATGGTCCCGCCGGGGCGGTGCTCGTCCACGCCAGCGAGACTGGCGTCGGTGGTGATGGTGCGCCTAGTGAGGGCTTCCACATCCTCACGCGCTCCGACCTAATCGCGGCGCTCGCCGAGGCCAGCCGCGCGAAGTGACTCAGCGCGGCACGACGGTGACGAGCACAGTGGTGTGCCGGTCGTCGCTGCTCAGCCGGACGGCGTAGACGCCCGGTGCCCAGTCCGACACGTCCAGGCGCAGCGGCGTGTCTCCGCAGACCGACTCCGCTACCGCAACGCGTCGCCCGAGGCGATCCACCACCTCGATGCGGCCGCAACGGTCCGCGCGGGTCACACCGGTCCGTGTCTCGATGGTGAGGGTGCGGGCTGTTGGGTTCGGGTAGGCGACCACGGTGAGGTCCCACGTTTGGGGAGCGGTGCTCTCGGTGGCGACGGCCGTGCCGCCGAGCACGAGCGCGCCGGGAAGCAGGCGGCCTGCGTCGTCGAAAAGCGCTACGTTTTCCCAGGCCGAGCCGAACGCGGGCGCGGCGATCCAGTCGGGGGCCCAGTAGCAGACGCCCAGCCCACCCGGCACTGCGGCGACGCGGTCGGCCACAGCGGCGAGGAAGTCAGCCTGCCCCTGCGGGCTCGCTGGAAAACCGGGCAGCAGTTGTCCAGGGAGGCCGACCAGGTTGTTCGTGTCGTCGAAGAAGCCGAGCGTCCACGGGTAGCCCGTCTCGGCGACGAAGAGCGGGAGACCGTAGCGCGTCGCCAGGCCGTCGAGGGTCGCGGCGAAGGCGTCGAGGTCGCCGTGCCACCAGGGGTAGTACGAGAGCCCGATCACGTCGAAGTCGGCAAACAGCGGGCGGAGGCGGTCGAAGAACCAGGTGGCGCCCGCGAGGTCTGCCCCTCGGTCGAGGTGCAGGATCACGATGGCATCGTCGCCGAGGGCGTTGCGGACGGCGGCGCGTCCGCTGGCGAGCAGCGCTGCCAGCCGCGCCCACTGCGCGGGGGTGTCAAACGCCCCCCCGACGCGGCCGGTGTCCCAGAGCATCCCGCCCGTGATCTCGTTGCCGAGCTGGACGTAGCGCGGCGGCGTGCCCTGGTCGCGGAGCGCAGTGAGGACGGCGCGGGTGTAGGTGTAGACGCTGTCTCCGAGGGCGTCGGTATCCAGGCGTTCCCAAGCGGCGGGCTTCGTCTGCTGGCCCGGGTCGGCCCACGTGTCCGAGTAGTGCAGCGCCAGGAGCACGTCGAGGCCGGACGCTTCCGCGCGGGCGGCGGCGGTGAGCACGTCGGCGAGGTCGTCGCGGCCAGGCGCAGGCGTGTGCCAGAGGCGGAGGCGCACCGTGTTGATCCCGGCGTCGGCGAGCAGCGAGAGGGCGCCCTGGTTCCCGGTTCCGTACTGCCCCCCGGCGGCGCGCACTTCGTCCTCGAACGAGAGGTCGCCGCAGCGAATCGGCAGCGCAGACTGGGCCAGACTTGGAACTGCACCGGCGAGGCAGACGAGGACCGCAAAGAGGAGGGGGAGCGCGCGCATCGCGTCGAGCTAAATCAGGAGTGCACCGGGGCAGCAAGCAAAGGGCACGCCGTACCTTCGGTTCCCGTCCTTGCCCTTCAGCCCAGCCCTTCCATGTCCGACGACCACGCCCCCGAGACCGCGCCCAAAAGCCCCCAGCTCAACATCGAGCTCAACGAGGAGCAGGCCGAAGGGATCTACTCCAATCTCGTCATGATCGCGCACTCGCCCGAGGAGTTCATCCTCGACTTCATCCGCGTGATGCCGGGGCTGCCGAAGGCGCGCGTCAAGAGCCGCATCGTCATCACGCCGCAGCACGCCATGCGCCTGCTGGGCGCGCTGGAAGACAACATCGGGAAGTACGAGGCGCAGTTCGGCCCCATCGGCGAGGGGCGCGCGGAGCCGATCCAGTTCTTCGGCGGCCCCGGGGGCGAAGCCTGAGCGTTCGCACCCAGGACGATACCGTGAGGCCGATGCTGCGGTGTTCGCACGCTCAGCGCTCGACGGGGACCCAGGTGGTCTCGGCGACGCCGGCACGGTGGTTGACCCAGCGCGCGAGCGTGAAGAGGAGGTCCGAGAGGCGGTTGAGGTAGCGCGGGCACCCCTCCGAGATCGGCTCCAGGTGCGCGAGGTCCACGGTCAGCCGCTCGGCGCGGCGGCACACCGTCCGGGCAATGTGCAGTGCCGAAGCGGCGGCGCTGCCGCCGGGGAGGATGAAGTGCTTCAGCGCGGGCAGATCCTCATCCAGCCGGTCGATCGCCGTTTCGAGCGCCGTGGTATGGTCAGGCGTTATGCGTGGGACCGGGTACTTCGTGTCGTGCGGCGAGGCGAGGTCGCCGCCGAGCACGAACAGGTCGTGCTGGATCTGGTCGAGGAGCCCGTCGGCGCGAGCGAAGTCAGCGTCGGAGAAGCCGTCGCCGTGGTAGATGTTCGCCCCGATGGCGGTCATGGAGCGCAGGTGGGCGCGTACGAGGCCGAGGCAGGCGTTGGTCTCGTCCACGGTGCCATAGGCGTCGATGCGGGGATGGGTTTTGGCGACGCGGTCGCCGCCGAAGAGCGCGGTGGTGCCGTCGTCGCCGGTGCGGGTGTAGACTTTCATGAGAGGCAGAAGAGAAGGGCCGTGAAGAATGGACGACGCCTACGCCGCAGCACGCCTCGGGTGCCGCCGCAATCCGAACGAGACCGAAGTCCAGCGGAAGTCAGCCCAACGGATGTCAATCCGAAGCCGAGACGGGGCCGTCGGGAAGGCGGTAGGCAAACTGCAGGCCCTCGGCCGTGGCGGTGACGACAGCGGTGACGCCGAACACCGCCTGCAGGTGCGCGGGTGTGAGCACCTCCGCGGGCGGACCGTCGGCAACGAGGCGGCCCTGGTCCAGCAGGATCACGTGATCAGCGAGGCGCGCGGCCAGGTCGAGTTCGTGCAGGGCTACAACCAGCGTGCGACCCTGCGCGTGCAGGCCCTGCAGGAGAGCGGCAAGGTCGAGGTGGTGCCGGAGGTCGAGGTGGGCCGTGGGCTCGTCGAGAAGGAGCGTCGGCGTGTCCTGAGCGAGCGCCTGCGCGATGAGCAGCCGCCGGTGCTCGCCGCCGGAGAGCGTCCGCGCTGAGCGCGCCTGGAGTGCCACGAGACCCGTCGTCGTGAGCGCCGCGTCCACGGCGGCGCGGTCGGCCTCGGAGGGCGCAGCGAGCCACGAGCGGTGCGGCGTCCGGCCGAGCGCGACGAAGTTGCGGACGCTGAGGTCGAACGCCAGCGAGGTGCGCTGCTGCACGAAGGCGAGTGCCCGCGCCCGCCCGCGCCCCGACCAGCGCGTGAGCGCCTGCCCGTCGAGGTCGAGGCGGCCAGCGTGCGGGAGGAGGCCCGCCAGCGTCCGCAGCAGGGTCGTCTTCCCGCTGCCGTTGGGGCCGACGAGCGCCGTGACGGATCCGGCCTGCACGGTGAGCGACAGGTCGTGGAGGACGGGCTGGCCCGCGAGAGACACGCAGAGGTCGCGCGCGAAAAAGCGGGACGGGTGGGGCGGAGACGGCATGCGGAACCGAGGCAAGGGCCTCGTCGTGCGGCGGGGTCCACGTCGGGAGGAGGCCGGGCTACGCGGCCCCCCGCCCATCGTTTCCTCCGCTCCCTACTCCGCCGTCCGATGCGCTACCGCGCCTGCTTGCTCGCTTTGCTGACGCTCGCCGGGGCCGCGTGCGACACGTCCGCCGACCAGCGCGACTTCGCATCCGAAGCCTTCCTCCCGCCCAACGGGCTCGGCAACGACGACTGGCAGATCGGCCCGCGCTACGAGGCCGCCGCCTTCTTCATCGACACGCCCCCGAGCGAGGCGATTCCCGTTGGTGAGCTCCTGACCTTTACGCTCCGTGTCCTTGAGCCGCCTGCCTTCACGGGTGGTCTCCGGCTGGAGACCTCGTTCGACATCAATGGCAACGGGTCCCGGCTCGACCTCGGCGAGCAGTTCATCCTGGTGGGCCTCGCGGAGTATCGGCAGGGCGACACGCAACTGGCCGTTCAGATCGACCCGTTTCGCAGCGACCCTACGACGGGCGCGCGCGCCTTCACCTTCCCGCGCGGGGCCGAGTACCGGCTGCGGGTCGTCAGCCGGGGCGAGGTCGTGACCTACGGGGACGTGCGCCTCGCGCCGTAGCCGAGACGGAGCGCTGCCGAATACCACGAACGCGCAGCGGGCCCGCACGCAAATGCACGGGCCCCCTGGCAGAGGTGGAAGGCTCCGGAGAGCGCTCAGCGTACGACCACGAGGCGCTGCGTGGCGACGAACGAGGTCCCCTGCGCGCGGAGGACGTAGACGCCGCTCGCGAGCGCCCGGCCTTCCAGTTCGACCACAACGGGTGGCCCCGCGTCGAGCGGGCCGTCGAGCAGCGTGGCGACGTGGCGGCCCAGCGCGTCGTAGAGCGCGACCGTGACGGACTGCGGCTGCTGCACCGTCAGCGTGACCCGCGCGCGGTCAGCCGGGCCGACCGGGTTGGGGTAGGCCGCCGAGAGCCGGAACGCCTCCGTGAGCGTGACCGTGGCCTCGACCTCCGGGCTGTACTCGAACGCGCCGTCGAAGTCGATCTGCTTCAGGCGGAACGAGTAGGTCCCCGGTGCTAGCGCGTCCGTGCGGAAGGTGTAGGTCTGGGTCTCCGTCGTCGTGCCGCGCCCCTCCACGAAGGCGAGCGGGGCGAAGTCTGCGGTCGCTGGCGTGCGCATCTGCACCTCGAAGCCGCTGTTGTTCGTCTCGGACGCGGTCGTCCACGCGAGACGGGCCGCCTCGCCGTCGAGTGTCACGTCGAAGGCCGTCAGCTCGACCGGGATGTTGACGTTGCCCGGGTTGGGCGTCGAACTCACGATGGTCGCCGAGCCGTCCGGGGCGCGTTGGAGCGACTGCCCATCGGTGTCGTTCCCGAAGTCGGTCTCGCCGACGAGCGTGGCTACGGGGCCGGGGAAGCCCGCGGTGTTGCCGTTGTAGCGCGCGACGATGTACTCCCCCGAGGACGGGTTGTAGAGGAAGACGGAGTCGCCCCCGTTGTTGAGGCCCAGGAACCCATTGCTGGCAACGACGATGCCGGACGGCGGCGTGCCTGGGTCCCACGCATCCACGACCACGACGAAGTCGCCGGGGTTGAGCACGGTGCCCGCGGTGAAGGTGTGGCGGAAGCCTGCGCCGTCGTAGATCTCCCAGTTACTGATGTCGATGGCGCTGCTGCCGTTGTTGTAGAGTTCGACGAACTCGTCGTCGTCCTCAGCTGTCCCATCGCCGTCCGTGTCGAAGTTGTCGCCGCTGGACGAGTTGGGGTCGGCGAGGATCTCGTTGATGACGATGTCGAAGCTGCCCGACATGGCGTCGTTGTCGAGGAGCGTCAGGTCGAACGTGTCTGGGGTGCCGACGGCCGCGCTCGCGCCGCCGCTCGCGTTCTGCAGGGTGAACGTGAAGGCTTCCAGGCCCTCGATGTCCATGTCGTCGGTGATCGTCACCGTCACGGTTTCGTCCGCGCTGCTGTTGGCGGCGAAGGTGACCGTCTGCGTCGTATACGCTCCGAGGTCGCTCGCGTCGCCGCTCGTCAGGGCGACTTCCACGGTGGTGGCGGCGGAGGCATCGGGGTTGGTGATGCTCACGGTCAGCGTCGTCGTCCCGTCGCCCTCGCCCGCGCTGCCGCTGCTCGCGGCGAAGAAGACGCGGGTGTCCGTGGACGGCGGCACGTTGGCTGCGCCCGGCGTGTCGTTGCCGCCTGCCGGGTCAAACGCGCCGATGTTCCACGCGAACGGAGACGTGGTGTCGCGGAAGACGTGGCCGGGCACGAAGGTGCCGCTGGGGCCGACGTCGCTGCCGCCGAAGGCACCGGCATACGTCAGGTCGCCCGAACCCACCGTCTCGATCAGCGCGACGGCGTCGAGGACGAACATCCACGGCGTCACGTCGAGCGTGCCGTCGTCGTCCGTGTCGAGGTCGTCCTGGCTGGCGCCGGTGAAGCCGTTGACGAGCAGGTGCGTGACGTTGTCGCTGTTCTCGAAGCCGAGCGTCGCAATCAGGTCGGCGACGGCCCCGAAGGTGTCGCCGTCCTCCGCGACGAGGAAGACGCCGTTCGCAGGCACGACGTCGCTCGCGCCAAAGGTGGTGATCGACTCCACGACGCCGCTGCCACCCGCACCGTCGCCGATGACGAGGTAGCTGTAGCCGTCCAGCGAGAAGGGCGACGCCGTCAGGTTGACGAACTCGACGTATTCGTCGTCGTCCGCGTTCGGCTGGTCGATGCGGACCTCGTTGATGAGGACCGCGGACCCGCGCTGCAGCGATTGGGCGGAGAGAGGCGTGGCAAGCGCCCCGAGAAGCAAGAACGTGGAGAGGAGCAGGGTCGAGAGGAGGCGCATGGCGGCGGTGAGGTGGATGAGGAGAGCGAGCGCAGTTTACCGCTCCGCGCTCGATTTCCTCAACCGCTCTGGATCACCGCAAGGTTATGACCCGTCGCCTTCGCTCGGCTGGGCGCGCTCCTGGAGGCGCTCGAAGTAGCGCTTGATGAGGTCCTGGTAGTCCGGCGCGTAGCCCGATTCGAGCGCGCGGATGAGGTCGCGGCGGAGGCGGTCGGCCTCGGCGTCGCGCGGCGGCAGCGGCGGCGGATCGGGGTTGGTGTACTCCTCGCCGGACCGGCCCTCGCGCTCCTGCTTCTTGCCGCGCTGGTTGATCGACTCCTCGGCCTGCAGGAGGCGCTCCAGGATCTGCTGCTGGCGCTGCTCGGTGCGGCGGTTGATCCGCCCCGATCGGAGTTCGCGCGCGGCCTCCTCCATGGCCTCAGCGATGCGCTGGAGCTGGCTCTGAAGCTGCGCGTCCAGGGTGCCGTCCTCCATGCCTTGCTCCATGAGCTGCTGGAGTTGCTCGCGGAGCTGCTGCTGCTGGCGGGCCATCTGCTCGAGGCGCTGCTGCTGGTCGCCGGAGAGGCGCTGCCCGGCCATGTCGTTGAGCATCTGCTGGATCTGGTCGCCCATCTGCTGCTGGCCCTGCTGGAGCTGCTGCATCATCTGCTGCATCGACATGCCGCCGCCCCCGCCACTGGAGGGGCTGTTCATCAGCTGGTCGAGGAGTTCGGAGAGCAGCAGCGCGAGGTCGTTGAGGTGCGTCATCGAGGTGAGCTGGTGCCCGGCGGCGCGGGGGGCGCGGCGTTCGGCGAGTTCCTCTGTGGCCAGGCCCATCTCGCGGAGGGCGTTGCCGGTGTGCTCCTGCACCTGGCGCGTCATCTGCGGCACCTCGCGGGCGAGCGCGTTGAGGCTGTCGGCGACCGTCGCGAGGCCGTCGGCGAGGCCGACCTGCTGCTGCGCCATCGGGCGGATGGCGGGGCTGTCGCGGTTGAGCGCCTGTGCGTCGAGGCCGAGCGTCTCCTGCTCCTCACTGAGCGTGAGCACGTCATCGAGCGAGCGACGCAGCGCGGCGATGTTGATCTGTTGCTGCTCCCCTTGCATCTGCTGGCTCATCTCCTGGAGCTGCTGGCGGAGGTTCTGGAGCTGCTGCTGCATCTGCTGCTGACCCTGCTGCGCGTCCTGAAGCTGCTGCTGCTGAAGCTGCTGGCTGTTCTGCTGCATCTGCTGCGGAATTTGCTGCTGCTGCAACTGCTCGCGCATCTGCTGCATCTCCTGCGCAGGGCCGTTGTCGCGCAGCTCCTCCATCTTCTCCTGCACCTCCTGGAGCAACTCTTCGAGGGCCTGCATCTCCTCGGCGGCACGCTCTTGTTCCTCCGCAAGCTGCTCGGGGGTCTTGGGTTGAGGGCTGTCGGCTGTCGGCTGTTGGCTGTCGGCGTTGTCAGCCGACTCGGACTGCTCGCCCGACTCGGATTCCTCACCGCCCTCAGACTGTTCGCCGTTCTCTGATTCGCTGTCAGACTCCTCGCCCGACTCGGAATCGCCGTTCTCGGACTCACCGTCTTCCGACTCACCGTCCTCTGACGCACCGTCTTCCGACTCGTCATCCAGTGCTTCGGTCTGCTCCTGAAGCGCCTCCTGCGTCTTCGCCAGTTCCTCGGCGCGCCGGGCGGCCTCGTCGAGCTCCTGCGCGACCTCGAGCTTCTTGAACAGCTCCAGCGCCCGCTCCAGGCGTTCGCGGAACTGCTCCTCGTTGAACTCGAAGTCCTCCATCGCCTGCATCATCTGGGGGAGGTCGAGGTTTTCCATCGACTCCTGCAAGCGCTGCAGTGCCTCCTGCAATTCGGGCGACTGGATCTCGTCGATCACGCGCTGCATCTCCTCGTACATCTGCTGCGTCTCCTCGTCCACGAGGTTCTCCTGCTGCATCTGATCGAGGAGCTCCTGCATCTGCTCGGAGAGCTTCTCGGCCTGCTCGTCGAGCGACTGCTGCTGGTTCTGGAGGCGTTCGAGCTGGCGGCGGTCCTCGAAGTCGGGCTGCTGGTCGCGGCGGAGCTGGTCGCGGAGTTCTTCGAAGCGGCGGCGGGCGTCGTCGGCCTCCTCGCGCATCTCCTCCATGGTGTCCTCGGCCTCCTCCTGCGCGCGGTCGAGGTCCTCGAAGCGCTCGGCGAGGCTGGGCAGGCGCAGCGTGAACGTGCCCGTGCGCGCGGTCTTGGGGCCGTTGACGGTGTCGTTGTCGCGGACTTCGAGGTAGTAGGCGATGGCGTCCCCCGGTGTCAGGTCGAGGCCGGTGGTGGGGGCGAGGAGCCAGTCGTAGAGGACCCGCTGGTCGAGCGTGCGCGCGTCGATGGGCAGGTCGACGGCCTCGAACGTCTCGGTGGGCTGGCCGTAGCGGCTCTCCGTCAGCCGCCAGAAGAGGCGCAGGCTGCGGAAGCCGAAGTCGTCGGTGACGCGCACCTGCACGGGCACCTGGAGGCGGTCGGCGAGGTTGACGTCGCCGGGGCCCTGGAGGATGATCTCGGGTGGCTCGTCGCGGAGGAGGTCGAGGCGATAGCGGACCGGGTCGGCGTTGGCAAACCCGTCGGCGTTTTCGAGGTGGACGCGGTAGCTGCCCGGCCGCCGCAGCCCGAATGCGCCCGCCGCTTCTACGCCGTCTCGGGCGAGCGCGGCGCTGTCGGTCGGCGTGCCCTCCACGTCTTCGAGAACGAGCGCGGCGTCGGCCACGGGCTCATCGCCGAGCCGGACGGCGACTTCGACGCGGGTGCCGGGCAGCGCCGCCACGTCGCCCACGCCGGGCGCGAGGCGCTGCGCCGGAAGGCCGGTGTACGCGGGCGGGCGCAGCGTCACGCGGAGGCCGCGCACGAGCGGACGCGCGACGACGGTGGCGGTGTACTCGGGCGAGGTCACGCCCGCCGTCTCGACGCGGTAGGCGACCGTCGAGCGGAGGTTGCGGAGCGTGTGGCTGAACGCGCCATCAGGGCCGAGGGTGACGCGGACCGGCTCGGCGCGCGTCTCGCCGGGGCGCGTGAGCACGAGCGTCGCCGTCGCCGGGAAGCCGGTGCCGACGGGCTGCGCCGTGATCGTGAGGCTGTCGCCGCGCACGAGTTCGACATCGCCGGGCTGTACGTCGAGGCGGAACGGCGCGGGGCGGTCGAAGGCGTCCGTGGGATTGAAGAGGCGGTACGTTGCCCCCGTGAAGGCCGTCGGTGCGAGCAGCAAGAACGCGAGCACGCCGAGCACGGGTACGGCAGCGAACGGCGCGGCACGGCGAGCCGGGCGCGTGTCCTCGATCCGCTCAAACGGGACGGGGGCGACCTCCGTGCCGAGGGCGGTCACGGCGTGGTCCACGAGCGGCGTCGGAGCCTCCCCGCGACGTCCATCGGCTAGGTCGAGCAGGGCCGAGAGCCGGTCGCCGACTTCGGGGAAGCGCTGTCCGGCGGCGGCGGCGGCGGTGCGCTCGTCGCGGCCCGGCAGCACGCCGTAGAGCCGCAAGAGCGGCCACGCCACGAAGTAGCCGACCAAGCCCAGCGTGGCGGCGACGAAGAGCGCCAGCCACAGCCCGCGCAGGCCGCTGCCCATCCACCAGACGGCCTCCGCGCCCGCGCCCACGAGCAGCAGCAGCGCGAGGACCCCCACGAGCACCAGCGCGCCGAAGGCCACCTCCGCCGCGGTCTGGCGCCGGAGGGCGGCGCGGAGCCGCTCGCGGAGCGTGTCGAGTAGACGGAGGGCGGTGTCGCTCATCGGACGGAGGGAAACGGCGGCGCGAGAAAACAGGGGCGCGGGAGGAACACGAAGCGGACAACCTCGCATCAATACCACCGGTTCGCAAGGCGGTTAACGTTTCCGCGTGCGCCCGCATTGCCTCGTGGGGGCGCTGGCACGAAGCCCGTCCGATCCCCTACTTTGTCAGGCCTCCCCCTTCTACCCACTTCTTGCCCCTCAGTCATGGATCCCGAAGCGCTGCGCGCCAACCCCCGCGACCTCATGGCGGTCATCCTCGGCGGCGGTGCCGGGACCCGCCTCGCCCCGCTCACGATTCCGCGCTCGAAACCGGCCGTGCCGCTCGCGGGCAAGTACCGCCTCATCGACATCCCCGTCTCGAACTGCATCAATTCGCAGGTCACGAGCATGTTCGTGCTCACGCAGTTCAACTCGGCGAGCCTCAACCGGCACATCCACCGGACGTACCGCTTCGACCGCTTCCGGCGCGGCTTCGTGACCATCATCGCGGCCGAGCAGACCCCCGAGTCGCGCGACTGGTTTCAGGGCACCGCCGACGCCGTGCGCAAGTCGATGCCGCACATCAACGCGTTCCCGCACGAGCACACGCTGATCCTCTCCGGCGACCAGCTCTACCGGATGGACTACCGGAAG
>JBCDFO010000120.1:0-11810 GCA_039177895.1 Bacteroidota bacterium | reverse complement strand
GCCGGGACCGGCCACCACGCCCCGTTCGCCGAGACGACCGAAGACGCGCTCGACACGATGTACCGCATCCATGTCAAGGGGCCGTTCCTCCTCACGCAGGCGCTCCTGCCGCTGATGGCCGACGGCGGACGCATCGTGAACCTGTCGTCAGGCCTCGCCCGGTTCGCGCTGCCCGGCTACGCAGCCTACGCGTCGATGAAGGGCGCCATTGAGGTGCTGACGCGCTACCAGGCCAAGGAACTGGCCGCACGCGGGATCACGGCCAACACCGTCGCGCCGGGGGCCATCGAGACCGACTTCGGCGGCGGGGCCGTCCGCGACAACGCGCAGGTCAACCAGTTCGTCGCCGGGGTGACCGCGCTCGGCCGCGTCGGCCTGCCGGACGACATCGGGCCGATGATCGCGTCCCTCCTCGACGACGCCAACGGCTGGGTGACGGGCCAGCGGATCGAGGTCTCCGGTGGGATGATGTTATGATGCCGTGGAGCACG
This sequence comes from Bacteroidota bacterium, assembly GCA_039177895.1. Lineage (GTDB taxonomy): Bacteria > Bacteroidota > Rhodothermia > Rhodothermales > Rubricoccaceae > JBCBEX01. The sequence continues at coordinate 11,319 of JBCDFO010000120.1, read as the reverse complement.
AGTGCCTCCCCCCGCTTCGGCACGCCTGAACGGCGGCCAAAGCTGTCTCCCTCAGGCATGAGGGGGACAGTCCGAGGAGCGCAGACGACGCAGGACGGAGGGAGCCGGGCTGGCAAAAAAGGCTGGTAGCTGTTTCGCTGATCGGTACCTGGTTCCGGCTTGTCCGAGGTGAGACCTTCTCCGAAGGCGATGGAAGCGGTTTGCGTTGGCTCAGTGGGCGTCACCCGCCTCGAAGGACGAGAGCAGACACGGCTTGCACCACATCGGGACGGTCACAGGCATAGAGGTCGGCTCCGCTGAACGGGTTCAACTCCAGCAGGCGGAGCTGGTTGTCGCACGCGCAGACGTCGAGGACGGCGACCGGGTCGGGGAGGGGAAGTGATGCGGCAATCTCTGCGGCGAACGCCCACGGCGCTCCGTCTGGGTCGTCGGTCAGCGCGGTGCGGCCGTCGGCAGCGTAGGCGGACCCGGCGGCGATGCGGCCGTCAACCACCACGTAGCGCCACTCGCGCTCGACCGTGCGAACCGGCGCAACGATGATCGGAAGCGCCTCGTCGTCGTAGTAGAAGCCGTGGTCGAGCGCGTCGAGGCTGACCGCGTCTCGGTGGACGACCCGGCCGCTGAACGGCTTGAGCGGGCTGTCGGGGCGCACGAACACAGCGTCGTCCGCGTCGAGTGCAGCGAACACCGCAGACGGGTCGGCGACGAATGCTTCGACCGTCGTCGAGACCCACGTCTCGTGCAGCAGCCAGGGCTGCGCGGCGGGATACCAGGCGGAGCAACAAAACGCGTCGGTGTTGCAGAATGCACCGGGCTGCCACGGACTCGACCGCGCGACGAGGTCGGCGTTGCCCAGGCTGCCATGGAATACGACGGGGCCATCGAGGCGAGGCCAGCGCGCATCCCAGACCCACGCGTCGGTCCACCGGACCACCTCGTGCCCCTGCGCGACGACGGCGTCGCGCATCGCGGCGTGCGACGCGGGGAAGACCTCCGCCTCCAGCACCCAGGTAAGGACAGCGCGGCGGCTCACGAGGCGCGCCCGACGTACTGCGCCCGGAAGTCGCGCGGCGTCTTGTGCATGATCGCCTTGAACTTGCGGTTGAAGTACGAGAGGTTGTTGTAGCCGCTCTCGTAGCCGATTTGCGAGATCGGCTTGTCGGTCGCCATCAGCATGCGCCCAGCGTGGTAGATCCGGAATTCGTTGATGATCTGCGTGTAGGTCTTCTTCGTCGTGCGCTTGATGAACTTGTAGAACGCGGCCTCGGACAGGTTGACCTTGTTGGCGATCGCTTCGATGCGGATCTCCTCTCTATAGTGGCGCATCACGTGGTCGTACACGATGCGGATGCGGCCCAGGTGCGACTCGGTCAGGTCCATCGCATACGTCTTCGAGCACAGCTCGGTGACCTCGTCGGTGGCGGCGAGGATATGGAGCAGCTCCAGGAGGCTCAGCAGCTGCGGGATGCCCTCCTCGCGCAGGAGCACGGTCATCATCGCGCAGACGCGGTCCTTCGTCGCGCCGTGGAAGACGAGGCCGCGCTTGGAGCGACCGAAGAGGTCCTTGACCGCGTGCAACTCCGGCTTGTCGAGGAAGTCGCGCCCCATGAAGTCGCCGGTCATCTGGACCACGATCTGGCTCGACGGCACGTCGGTCGTGAAGCCGTGCGGGAGGTTCGCGCCGAGCATGACGAGGTCGTGCTCGGCGTAGTCCGAGATCTGGTCGCCCACGAACCGACGGCCGTGGCTCTTGCGGGTGTAGCACACCTCGATCTCCGGGTGGAAGTGCCAGGCTTGGCTCAGGCTCGGCCGGCTCGGTCGGTTGACCACCCTGACCAAAAACGAGTGCTCGGGCGACTCGACGATCTTCTCGAATTCAGGCTTCACGGCGGCCGAGCGTTGGCGGGTGAGACGGGGAGCACGGCGTAGATCGCCCAGCCTGTGCCGCATGTGCGTCTGGAGGGTGTAGGGGGTGGGGAGAGAACGTTGCCGGACGCCCCACACCCGACCCGCTACGCCCTACAGCTGGCACAACGCACCGGCGTCAGCCAGGCCACACAACGAGGGTAGTTGCGCGCAACCTACGACGCTGGCGAGCGAGCGGGAGACGGCGAGCGTCGTGCACCCAACTGGCTCGGTGGAGCACAGGATTGATAGGATAGTGTCAGAAGTTGGCAGTTCCATGTCGAAATCGATCAAAAAAGCGCTTCTATCATGGAGTCCACCCTTCCCACTGGCCATCTCCGCGAGGGACCCCCATGCAACGGACACCCACCCCCCCGACCCGATCTGCCCTCCTACTTTGCGCGCTGCTCGTGGGCGTGCTGCCTTTCGCCGCGAGCGCGCAGGGCACGCTCTCCGGCACCGTCACGAGCGACGACGGCGAGGTGCTCACCGGCGTCAACATCCTCGTGCAGGGCACGCTCACCGGCACCACCACCAACCTCGACGGCGCGTACAGCCTGGAGGTCCCTGCTGGGGCACAGACGATCGTCTACTCCTACATCGGGTTCGCGACGTTTGAATTGAGCATTGAGGTGACCGATGGCGAGAGCTACGCCCAAAATGTCACGCTCAGCCTGGACAGCATGATGGCGGGCGAGCTCGTCGTGACGGGTTCCTTCCTGGGGCGCACGCAGGAAGACTCGCCGATGTCGGTGACGCTGGTCAACGCCGAGGGCTTGGAGCGCCTGAGCAGCAGCTCGCAGGCCGACATCCTCCGCACGATTCCCGGCATCACGGCGGAAGGCGGCGGCGGTGAGGTCGCCTCCAACGTGTTTGTGCGCGGCATGCCGTCGGGCGGGCAGTACCAGTTCACGCCGCTGCAGGTCGACGGCCTGCCCGTGCTGAGCACCTTCGGCCTCAACTCGTCGGCGCACGACGTCTATTTCCGCAACGACATCGGCATCCGCAACCTCGAGTTCGTGCGCGGCGGCTCCTCGACGCTCTTCGGCGCGGGCAGCGTGGCGGGCATCATCAACTACACGAGCGTCACCGGGTCCTTCCAGCACGAGAACAAGGTGCAGCTCGAAGGCACGCCCGACGGGCGCATCAAGACGGACTTCCTCACGGCCGGGCCGCTCAGCGAGAACGTCTCCTACGCCGTCTCGGGCTTCTACCGCTACGACGACGGGCCGCTGGAGACGGGCATGCCGACGCGCGGCTATCAGCTCCGGGCCAACGTGCGTACGCTCTTCAACGACGCCCGCAGCTTCGTGACCGTCTACGGCCAAGTCATTGACGACAACGTCCAGTTCTACCTGCCCTACCCGCTCGCCAACGACGACGGGCAGCGCGAGCGCCCCGTCGGCAACGACGGCGAGACCGTCTTCACGACGCTCACCAGCGACGCCACCGACTTCTCGTTCGACACGCCCTTCGGCCGCTTCGAGTCGCCGATCTCGGACGGCGTGAGCACGCGCGGCGGCTACGTGATGGTGGCCCTGGACCACACGTTCGGCGATGACTGGCGGCTCTCCTCCAAGGCTAAGGCCGCGAGCTACGACCACTTCTTCAACCTCTTCCTCGACGGCGACGGCGTCAACAACGTGCCGGAGACGCAGGAGGCCTACCTCGCCAGCCGCGGCCTGCCCGCCAACGGCGTCTTCACCTACGCCGACAGTGGTCAGCAACTCGCCCCCGGCGACCTCCTGTTCCAGAACCGCATCCTCGACCGCCAGCGCCCGATGGAGGAGCTCGTCAACGAGACCTACCTCACCAAGACCATCGGCAACAACAGCATCAGCTTCGGGACCTTCCTCTCGAACACGCAGGCCGACGACAACAACTGGATCACCAACTTCGTCGGCGACTTCCGGAACGCGCCGCGCATGGTCAGCATCACCTTCCCCGATGCCGACACGACCGACATCGTGGGCGGGTTTATCTCCGGCAGCCAGACGGCCAACCGCCGCCACGAGAGCAGCAAGATCGCGTTCTTCGCCGGTAACGAGTACAACGGCGAGACGTTCAGCGTCGACGCAGGTGTGCGCTGGGAGCGGGCCTCGGGCATCATCACCCGCGAGACGGGCGTCGGCAGCAACACCTTCGAGAAGGGCGACGTCTCCGCCGACGGCTTCGCGGCGGCCCTCGCCGGGCTCTACCGCGTGACCGACGCGCTCAACGTGTACGCCAACGGCTCGCGCGGCTACTTCTTCCCCGAACTGCGCTCGGTCCGGTTCTCGGCCCCCGGCGTCCCGCAGAGCTACGAGCCCGAGATCGTCCTCCAGGCCGAAACGGGCGTCAAGTACGCGCAGGGCAACCTCGCCGGGACGCTCGCGCTCTTCTTCGTGAGCCTCGACGACCGGCGCAGCGTCGACTTCATCAACGACCCGAACAACCCGGGCACTGTCATCGAGGAGGTGCGCGTCCAGAGCACCCGCACCTTCGGGGCCGAGACATCGGTCAGCTTCGTCCCCGTGGACGGCTTCAACCTCTACGGCAACCTGACGCTTCAGGCGCACGAGTTCACGAAGGTCGAGGGCAACCCGGACCAGGTGGGCAACGAGCTGCGCCGCCAGCCCAACGTGATGGCCTTAGTCGGTGCGGACTACGAGAACAGCGGCTTCGACGTGAACATCTCGGCCAACTACCTCGGCAGCAAGTTCGCCAACGATGCCAACACGGTCGAGCTCGACGGCTTCACCATCGTGCGGGCGGGCGCGGGCTACACGATCCCGCTCGGCGAGCAGGAGTCGCTGCGCCTCGGCGTGTCGGTCTTCAACCTCCTCGACGCGGCGGGCGTGACCGAAGGCTCCCCCCGCCAGGGCGACGCCCAGACGGGCATCAACGAGTTCTTCGTTGGGCGCCCCATCCTGCCGCGCCGCGTGTTCCTCAAGGCTGCGTTTAGCTTCTAGGTGACACGAGTGCTGGCGGTGCGCTTCAGGCAGGGCGCACCGCTGCCCTCGTCTCCGTGACACACGCCCCGTGACATGGGCGTCCAGCGACATAGGGAGGTGCAGCGGGTCCGTCCTATCCCGTTGCGCCTCCTTCTATACCGAGCCCTGCCATGCCGACCCTAGAAGCAGACCCCCTCGTCGACGACCTCGTCAGCGCCGCCGAGCGCATCCTCGACGCCAACTGGAGAGACGGCTTCACCATCCCCACGGCCAAGCTGTATCCGTTCCAGTGGAACTGGGACTCCGGCTTCACGAGCCTCGGCCACAGCTACTTCCGGCTCGACTACGCCATCCGAGAACTCGACTCGCTGTTCTCGGGCCAGTGGGCGAACGGGATGGTGCCGCACATCGTCTTCCACAGCGAAACCGAGGAGACCTACTTCCCCAACCACGACTTCTGGGGCAGCCACGTCAACGCGGGTGCGCCGCAGCGTCCCAAGACGTCGGGCATCACGCAGCCTGCCGTGCACGGCTTCGTGCTGGAGAACCTGCTGGCGAAGTTCCCCGACGACGAGGACCTGATCGCGTTCGCGAAGCACCTCTTCCCGAAGATCGTCCACAGCCACCGCTTCTTCTACACGCACCGCGACCCGGAGCGCGAGGGCCTGGCGTTCATCTTCCACCCGTGGGAGTCGGGCCGCGACAACTCGCCGCTGTGGGACACGTCGCTGGACCGCATCGAGATCACGCCTGGGATGCTGCCGGAATACCACCGGCGCGACACGAGCCTCGCCCCATCCGAGGAGCGGCCGACGTCCTACCAGTACGACCGGTACGTCTACCTCCTGCTGCTCGGCAAAAAGCACAAGTACGACGAAGCGGGCATCTTCGAGGAGAGCCCGTTCGTGGTGCAGGACACGCTCATGAACGCGGTGCTCATCCGCTCGAACGAGAGCCTGATCGCTCTCGGCAAGCGGTTTGGGCTCGACGTGGGCGAGGTCGAGGAGTGGCAGCAGCAGGCCGTGCCGCGCTTCCGCGAGAAACTCTGGAGCGACGACCTGCAGACGTTCACCTCCTACGACGTGCGCGGCGATGCGCCCATTGCCCACCACGAGATCGGCGGGCTGACGGCACTCTACGCCGGCGTCCCGTCGACCGAGCAGGCGCAGCACCTCAACGCGTACCTCCAGGACCTGCACGAACGCGGCCACTATCTCTGCCCCAGCTTCGACGTGGACAGCCCGCGCTTCGACTCGAAGCGCTACTGGCGCGGGCCGATCTGGTCGCAGATGAACTGGCTGATTTACCATGGTTTAAAGCGCTATGGCTTCCTGGGCACGGCGGAGCTCGTGCGGGGCGACCTGATCGAGCTCGTGAGCACGCTCGGCTTCTACGAGTACTTCGAGCCGCAGAAGGCGGTCGCCGCTACGCTGAGCGCGGGCTACGGTGGCGGGGCCTTCTCATGGACCGCCGCATGCACGCTCGATCTGCTCCACGAGGGCGCGTGAGACCATGCGCGACTTCGATTACCAGCAGGCGTATGTCCTCGAAGACGACGCGGTGCGGCTGAGTCCGTTGCAGGCAACGCACATCGAGGCGCTGCGCACGGTCGCCGACGATCCGCGTGTGTGGACGTACTTCCTGGAGCACGGCTGCGGCGAGCCGCACCTGACGCGCTACGTCCGCGCCGCCATCGCCCAGCGCGAGGCCGGGCACGCCTACCCGTTTGCGGTGCACGACCAGGCGAGCGGTCGGATCGCGGGCCTCACGCACCTCTACGAACTCAACCCGAGCCTCGGCACGCTCAAGCTCGGCCACACGTGGCTCGGCACCGACTTCCACGGCACCGGGCTGAACACCCATGCCAAGGCGTTGCTCTTCGCGTTCGCCTTCGACACGCTGGGCGCGGCGCGCATCGGCTTCGGCGTACACGGCGACAACGCGCGCAGCCTCCGCGCGCTCGACAAGGTGGGCGTCCAGCGGGAGGGCGTGCTGCGAAGCTACCTGCCGCGCCCCGACGGGAGCCGTGCCGACCTCGTCCTGCTCAGCCTCCTGCGCGGCGAGTGGGAGACCGACGTGAGACGCACGCTCCACCGTAGACTCACCAGCCGCGACACGCTGGCTGCATAAACCAACACAGAGCACGCCATGACACCGCTCGATTGGGTCATCATCGTCGCCTACCTGATGGGCATGATCGGCCTCAGCGTCTACCTCGGGCGCGGCCAGAAGGACGAGGAGGACTACTACGTCGGCGGCCGCAAGCTCCCGTGGTGGGCGATTGGCATCTCGACGATGGCGACGCAGACCTCGGCGATCAGCTTCATCTCGATCCCGGCGTTTGTGGCGCTCAAAGAGGGCGGCGGGCTGACGTGGCTGCAGTACGAGCTGGCCGTCCCGCTCGCCATGATCGCCGTGATGGTGTTCTTGATCCCGCTGTTTCGGGGGCTCAACCTCGTGAGCGTCTACGAATACCTCGAGCTGCGCTTCGATTCGTCCGTGCGGTCGCTCGTGAGCGGTGTGTTCCTCGTCAGCCGCGGCCTGGCGACTGGCGTGGGGGTCTACGCGAGCGGCATCGTGCTGGCTGTCTGCCTTGGCATCCCGCTCTGGGCGACGATCCTCATCATCGGGGTGGTGACCATCATCTACGACACCATCGGCGGCATCACGGCGGTGGTCTATTCCGACGTGATCCAGATGGTCGTGCTGCTCGGCGGCATCATCGTGTGCATTTTCTACGCCGCGGGCGAAGTAGGCGGCTTCAGCGCGATGCTCGACGTCATGCCTGACGAGCGGTTCCAGACCCTCGACTTCTCGACGGGCCTCGGCGACGGCGGCTCGGTGCCGTTCTGGGCGTTCCTCTTCGGCGGCTTCTTCCTCTACGCGTCGTACTACGGTACCGACCAGAGCCAGGTCCAGCGCCAACTCGCCGCGAAGTCCATCGGCGAGTCCAAGTACGCGCTCGTCTTCAATGGCCTCGCCCGCTTCCCGCTGACGCTGCTCTACGTCGCACTCGGGGTCGCGGTCTACGCGGCCTACGTGTCCTCGCCGGAGTTGCAGGCCAGCGTGCCCGCGGACCGACCGGACGACCTCGTCCCGCAGTTCATCCTGCTCAACCTGCCGTCCGGGCTGCGGGCGGTGCTCTTCGCCGCGCTCCTCTCCGCGGCCATGTCGAGCCTCGACTCGGCCCTGAACTCGCTCTCGGCCGCGACGATGCGCGACTTCCTCGACGACCGCCTGCCGAGCGAGAAGAGCCGCTACCTCTGGAGCAAGCTCACCACCGTGGCGTGGGGCGTGCTCATCACCGGCTTCGCCTTCGTCGTGGGCGGCATCGACGATACCGTGATCGAATCGATCAACAAGATCGGCTCGGCCTTCTACGGCCCTGTGCTGGCTGCCTTCCTCGTCGGCGTGCTGTCCCGCCGCATCGGGGCGCGCGGTATCCTGTTTGGCATCCTGGTCGGCGTCTCGTTCAACATCGTGCAGTGGATCGCCTTCCCTGAGATCTACTGGATGTGGTGGAACCTGTTCGGCTGCGCCGTGGCCGCGGGCGTGGCCGCGTTGGTCGGGCGCGGGGGTGTCAGCGAAGCGGCGACGGCGGACCGGGAGCGCTACACCGTCTGGTCGCAGGGCAACCTACTGGAGCGCGAGCGGTCGTGGCTCCCCGTCTATGCGCTGCTGATCGGCTACTTCGTGCTGATGCTGGTCATCATGACGTTGCTGCCCCGCCTCGCGTAGGCCGTCGTCCTTACTCTACCTCAAGTCATTGTGTCCTAACCAAAGGTGGACTGCCCCGTGGGGTATGGGGAGTAGAGAGGAGGGGGTGGGTCGGCACCATGCGCCCCACTCCCTACCCGCTACGCCCTCCAGCCCGTACGAAGCACCGTGCTGAGAAGTAGCACACACCCTGGATTCTCCACACCTATGAGCATCGAACATTCAGCAAAGGCTCTCTTCGAGGCGGCGGTCGCGGGGGCTCAGCCGCCGGCCTTGCTGCGCGATGTGCGGCTTGCCGGGCTGCTCAGTCGGGCCCCCTCCGCGTTTCAGCGCATCGTCCTCGTCGGCGCGGGGAAGGCGTCGATGGCGATGGCGGGCGTGCTGGAGGAGCAGCTCGGCGCCGCGCTTGATGTAGGCCTCGTCGTGGTGCCGCACGGCTATCGCGCCTCGTTTCCAGCAGGCCAACCAGCACCGCAGCGGGTCGAGGTGGTCGAGGCGCGGCATCCGGTGCCGGACGAGGCCGGGATTCGGGCGACGCGGCGCGTCCTGGCCCTCGCGGGCGGCCTCGGCGCGGACGACCTCCTGCTCGTCGCGCTCTCCGGCGGTGGCTCGGCGCTCTGGCCCGCCTTCGCCGACGGCATCGCCCTCGACGACGCACAGGCAACCTTCCGGCTGCTGCTGCACAGCGGGGCCGACATCCACGCCATGAACACCGTCCGGCGGCAGCTCTCCCGCATCGGCGGCGGCGGCCTCGCCCAGGCCGCGCATCCCGCCACCGTGCTCACGCTCGCCATCTCCGACGTGGTCGGCGACGACCTCGCCACCATCGCCAGCGGTCCCGCCGTGCCCGATCCGACGACTCGCGCGGATGCCCTCGCTGTCGTTGAGCGCTACGGGCTGACGGACCGCGTGCCTGCGTCGGTCCGCGCGCACCTGATCAGCGCCGAGGCACAGCAGGACGCCGCCGCGTTCGAGCGTGCCCGCACGGTGCTACTCGGGTCCAACTGGAACGCGTTGGTGGCGGCGGAGCGCGAGGCTACCCGGCAGGGCTTCGCCGTGGTGATGCACGACGAACTCATTGAGGGCGAAGCGCGGGACGTCGGGCGGCAACTCGCGCAGGAGGCGCTCGCGCTCGACGTAGACCGCCCGACGTGCCTCCTCTGGGGCGGCGAGACGACCGTCACCGTCACGGGCGACGGGCGTGGCGGCCGCAACCAAGAGCTCGCCCTCGCCGCCGCGCTCGAACTCGACGGCAGTACGCGCGACCTCGTTCTCCTCTCCGGGGGCACTGACGGCATCGATGGGCCGACGGACGCGGCCGGAGCCTGGGCCACACCGCAGACGGCCGCGCGAGCCCGGGCGGAGGGACTGTCACCGGAAGACTACCTCGCCCGCAACGACGCCTACGCGTTCTTCGACGCCGTCGGCCAGCTTCTGAAACCCGGACCGACGCACACGAACGTGATGGACGTGCAGGTCGCGCTCGTCTACCCGGCATAGTTCCACCCATCGCCCTCGGGCCGACCCGTGCTATGAGCCAACGCGACGCCACAGAGCCGACGCTGGGCAGACGACAGGCTGCGCCGCTCCTCGGGGCAGTCGAGACCGGCGGGACGAAGGTCGTCTGCGGCGTCGGGACAACGCCGGAGGATGTGCGCGTCGTCGCTACGATCCCAACGACCACGCCGGACGAGACACTCGGACGCGTGGTGGACGTGCTCGGTCCGGCAGGCGTGAATGCGCTGGGCATCGGTTCGTTCGGCCCGGTTGATCTCGACCTCGCGTCGGCGACGTGGGGCTGCATCCTCAAGACCACCAAGCCGGGGTGGGAGGGGGCCGACGTCGCCGGGCACCTCGGGCGCGCGCTCGGTGTGCCCGTCGCCATCGACACCGACGTCAACGCGGCGGCGCTCGGCGAGGGGGCAGCGGGCGCGGCGCGCGGGGTGGACTCGTTTGTCTACGTCACCATCGGGACTGGGATCGGAGCGGGCGTGGTGGTCGATGGGCGGCCCATCCGCGGGCGTCCGCACCCGGAGGTCGGCCACATCCCTACGTCCCGCGACCCGGGCGACACGTTCCCTGGCGTCTGCCCCTTCCACGGCGACTGCTGGGAGGGCATGGCCTCAGGCCCGGCCATGGAGGCGCGGTGGGGCGTTCGCGCGGAGACGCTCCCGCCCGGGCATCCGGCGTGGCCTATCGAGGCGCGCGCCATCGCCCGCGGCCTCGCGACGATCGTGCTGACGGTGGCTCCGGCGCGCATCGTCCTGGGCGGTGGTGTGTCGAGTGCGCCAGGCTTGCTGCCGCTCGTGCGCACAGCACTCGCGGATCAGCTAGGCGGCTACGTCGCAGGCTTCGACGCGCCCGGGTTCCTGGATACCTACGTCGTCCCGCCTGCGCTGGGTGGTCGCGCTGGGGTGGCAGGCGGGATCGAACTCGCGCGCCTCGGACCGTTTGTCGGTTCGCCGTAGTTGCGCGGAGGCGCCGTCAGCGTCTGGGCCAAGGCCTGCAGGGCCGGGTAGTCGATCTTGGCGTGGTGGCGGGCGTCCATGGGCATCGCCTCGATCACGTGTATGCGGTCGAGGTGCGCCCACGCGAGTCGCTGGCGCAGCGCCCGCAGGTCGGGGCCCGGGTGTCCGGCTGTCTGTTCGAGGACGAGGTGGCGGCCTCCATCAGCGGCGAGGAATGCGGCGCGGGCAACCCCTTCGGTCTGGGCGGCGGCCTCCACCGCGAGTGGATACAGCACACCACGGGCGTCGCGCGCCTT
>JBCDFO010000119.1:0-11876 GCA_039177895.1 Bacteroidota bacterium | reverse complement strand
GGGCCGTAGCTCACTAGCGTCTTCGCCAGCGAGTTGCCATGCGTCACCTTCGGGTCCTCGATGTCGTGGAGAAGCAGGTTCGTGACGCAGAGGAGGTGCGGGAGCGCCTTCTTCTCGGTGCCCCGGATCATCGCCTGCAACTGCTCGCGGGCCTCCAGCGATTTGACGCCCTGCCGCCGCAGGTGCTCGATGGTGTCGATGAGGAAGCCGCCCGTCCCGCACGCCGGGTCCAGGACCGTCTCGCCGAGCTTGGGGTCGGTCATTTCCGTCATGAAGCGCGTGACGGGGCGCGGGGTGTAGTACTCGCCCGAGCTCCCCGCGCTCTGAAGCTCGCGCAGGATCGTCTCGTAGACGTCGTTGAAGAGGTGCCGGTCCTTCGACGCCGTGAAGTCGATGGCGTTGAGCTTGTTGACGACTTGCCGCAGCAGCGTCCCCGACTTCATGTAGTTGTACGAGTCCTCGAAGACGGCCCGGACGAGCGCGTGCCGCCGCGACTGCGAGACGTACGCCTTGCGCAGCGTCGGGAAGAGGCGGTTGTTGACGAGGTCGAGGAGGTCGTCGCCGGTGATGCCTTCGGGGTCGGCGGCCCAGTTGCGCCACTTGAGGTCATCGGGGACCGGGGAGCGGTAGTTCGAGGTCATCAGCTCCCACTCTCGCTCCTTGTCGTCGAAGAGCTTCAGGAAGAGCATCCAGGCGAGTTGCCCGATCCGCTGGGCGTCGCCGTCCACGCCCGCGTCCTTGCGCATGATGTCGCGGATGCTTTTGATGACGCCCGGCATCGAAACGGGCGGGGCAGACGGACGCGGTGCGGCGGGTTTGCCTGCACCATTCTCGAATAGCGAGGGCGTTACGGCGTTCGGCAAGTGAGAAGGCTCCACAGCGTTTAGGGCTTATGGTTCAGCTAGGGCATAATAGTAGCGCTGCGTTACTTTATCTGCTCGTAACACGACTCCCCCAATATCGCACTAGTGTGAGCCGACTGATTCTGCTGTTCCTGCCTGGAGCGCTGTTCATCGCGGAGGCAATTTTATCTCTACCCGATGTCAATCAATGGGTTACCGATCAGCTAGAGCTAACTGCGCTGGAGCTACAGTCGGCCTCGGGATCGCTTTTCTCGGCCTCTTTCTAGTGAGCCAGTATGTAGTTGTATGGCGACCTTATAAGCGTTTTATGCGCTTCGAGCAGACCAGGGCACGCCTTTTGGAGACGCAATCGACTCACCTCGTTGATTCCTACAGGGATGTTGGGGTGGAAATTCGTTTAAACGTTATGTTAGTCAGGCGTCGATCCCTTACCTTTCTTGAGCCTTGGCAAGGGAATCCGGCGATGCGGGCTCCCGGGCTTGGACGCTCCTGCCTTGAGATGCACTGGAATTCCCAAAACATGAATCACGATCCTGACCGTGGGATGCGGCTGACAGTCAACCAAGGCGTGTGCGGGCAGGCTTACCACGCTAAGCAGCCTGTGGCTGTAGACCTGACGGTTGAGGATTTGTCTACTTTTAATCTTAACCAGACGCAGCTAAACTCGACCAGAGACGTACAGTTCATACTCTCATTCCCCATTCGTAGATTAAACCTCAGCACGTTCGAAACCACGGCCGACATCATCGGGTTCGTAAACGCTGACTCAAAGACTCTCGGGGCTGAAGAGCTCATCCAAAACAACGACGACCTCGAAGAGCTCTTGAAGCGTATCCAGGCCTTTTCCGAATACTGCTCCTACCTCTTCTAGCTAAAACATGGCCAAGTTCAGAAAAGTGCCTATCAAGGGCCGCAAAGGAGCCTTCTTCGTGGAGGGATCTAAGCCGCCTGGACAAAAGGTGAAGAGCATTTCGGGCATCGAGCGCGTTCTCTCAGCGCCTCTAAAGCCAAAAAAAGCGCGAGAGGCAACGCAGCCCGAAGCTGAGTTGCCCGAGCCTTCGCATGTGACGACGGACAGTGTACCTCTCCTTGAAGAGGAAGAAGTCCTCGCGTAGAATTCTGTCAGGCAGCACGGTATAGCTCTGCTTCGAGCGACCGCACAGCAGCCACATACTGCGGCTTGCCACCGAAGCTGCGCAGTAGCTCCAGCGGTGCTCCAAGCTGGCGCAGCGGGTCGAGCTTCAGCACCGTGAGGTCCTCGATGTCCTCAATGCCTTCGTCCGCGTACTTGTCCAGTAGCGCATCGAGGACAGCGCGGGCTTGTGGGCCGTAGGTCGTGAACACGTCACGCTTGCGCACTTCCAGAGCACGCTCGCGGCGCGTCAAGGGCGGCTGGTCGAACGCCACGTGGCACACGAGGTCGAAGGGGTCGAGGTCCTTCCCGACTTCGGCGCGGAGTTCTTCGAGGAAAAGCCCCTGTTCACGCAGCTCCTCTACGACCGCGGCCTTCTGCTCTGCGGCGTTCCAGCGTTGCAGGAAGTCGTCGAGCGAAGCAAAGTGTTCGCGGACAGTGCGGCGGGTGTAGTCGCGTAGGCTCTCCGTGATGAGCTTGCCGCCGGGGCCGTAGTACTGCACCCGCTCGTTGACGACCCGGACGGGCACGCCGTTGACGTAAACCTTCGAGCGGCGCTGCGGAGGAGCATCGGGGTCCCACGCCACGTCGTCCGTTGGATCGGCAGGCCGTGTCGGGCGCAGCGGCTCTTCTGCCTCGTCGGTGGGCTCATCCACGTCAGGCGGCACGATGTCGTCGTCGCCCGTCACCACGTACACCTGGACGGGCTCGCCGTCGAAGTCGGGGTCGGTGAACTTGTCCGTGTTCTTGCGGAAGTCGAGGATGGAGAACGCTACCTTGCCGTAGTCCTCCCGGATGCGGGTCCCGCGCCCGATGATCTGCTTGAACTCCGTCATCGAGCCGATGTTGGCATCGAGCACGATGAGCTTGCATGTCTGCGCGTCCACGCCGGTCGTGAGCAACTTCGAGGTCGTGGCAATCACCGGGAATCGACTCTCTGGGTCGATGAAACTGCTCAACTCGCGCTTGCCTACGTCGTCGTCGCCGGTGATGCGCACCACATAGTAGGGGTGCTTGCGCACAAGGTCGGCGTTGGCGTTGACGAGTGCCTGCCGCATGCGCTCGGCGTGCTCCGTGTCCACGCAGAACACGATGGTCTTGGCGAAGCGATCGGCGGTGCCTTTGAGAAAGTCCGTGATGCGCTGGGCTACGGCCTTCGTCCGCTCCTCGATGACGAGCGTTCGGTCGTAGTCCTTCAGGTTGTAGACCCGGTCCTCGATCTCTTCGCCATACTTGTCGCGGTGCCCCTTGGTTGGTCGCCACCCTTCGAGGTCCCGATCCAGTCCGACGCGGATCACGCGGTAGGGCGCGAGGAACCCATCCTCGATGCCTTGCTTGAGCGAGTACGTGTAGACGGCTTCGCCGAAGTAGTCGATGTTCGATACGTCGCGCGTCTCTTTCGGCGTCGCCGTCAGTCCAATCTGCGACGCCGACGAGAAGTACTCCAGGATGACCCGCCACGCTGAATCCTCGGCGGCGCTGCCCCGGTGGCACTCGTCCACGATGATGAGGTCGAAGAAATCGGGCGAGAACGCGCGGAAGATGTTCTGCTGCGCCTCGGGACCGGTGAGGGCTTGGTAGAGCGCGAGATAGATCTCGTAAGACTTGTCCGCTTCGCGGTGCCGAATCTTGGTCATTCCGTCGCCGAGCGGACGGAAGTCGTTCTGCATTGCTTGGTCAACAAGGATGTTGCGGTCAGCCAGGAATAGGACGCGCTTCTTCCTCCTTGACTTCCAGAGTCGCCAGATGATTTGGAAGGCCGTGAACGTCTTGCCTGTGCCCGTGGCCATTACGAGCAGCACGCGATCCTGGCCCTGGGCAATGGCCTCGACGGTCCGGTTGATCGCCACGCGCTGATAGTAGCGCGGCGTCTTGCCGTCCGCGTCCATGTAGTAGTCTTGGAGCACTACCTCGACAGCGTCGTCGGAGAGGCCTTTCCATTGGCGATAGCGCGCCCACAGCTCGTCGGGGGATGGAAAGGCATCCAGCGCGATCTCACGCTCGATCACATCGCCTTGGCCCGTCCGGTCATGTTCTAGGAAAGCGTCGCCATTCGAGGTGTAGACAAACGGGATATCGAGGATGTCGGCGTACTCCAACGCCTGTTGCATTCCAGAGCCGACAGGGTGGCTGTTGTCCTTAGCCTCGACGATGGCGAGTGGCAGGTTCGCCCTGTAGTAGAGCAGGTAGTCGGCGCGCTTCCTCTTGCCGCGGGCGTGCATGTTGCCACGCTGGATAATGCGCCCATCCGTGAACGACACCTCCTCGCGAACCTGCGTGTGCACGTCCCACCCAGCAGCGTCGATTGCTGGTGTGATGTACTTGGTGCAGATATCGCGTTCGGAGAGGGCCTTCTTATCCATGGAGCGGGGACTATGCAGCTTGCAGGGTACTCGGGACCGAAACGGTTGTGCCCGTTTCGGGCAGGCAGCGAAACGTGAGATAATCCAGACGAGACTAAAGCGGTTGCAAGTAGAGCCGATAGGAATGGGAGGTCGTTAACCCACGGCTTTAGAACACTCCCCACTCAGCCGATCAAGTCCTATGCTTCGTCCTTTCGTACTCATCGCGCTCGCTCTCATACTGGCTCCAGTCGCATCAGCTCAAACCGATTGGCGAGCTGAGTTGCAGAAGGAGCACGTCGTCTTCCAAGAGGGGAAAATGACGATGGAAGACCTCAGCCTCGTGACAGTCGAACTTCCTGGATACGAAACCACAACGTTCCAACTCAGAATCTATAGCGAGGCTCCGGAAGGAGGCATCATCAGTCGGGACTCATTCGTCGCGATGACCTCCACGCTTGGCCATATGCTCGTGACAATGGCTCTGGCAGAGTCGTACCAGGTGTCTGCTAGCGCATTCCTCGACGGGTTGGACCAGGAACCGTTGCAAGCCCTCATCGGAAGCGCCGATCTCGAATTCAACATCTACATGACCAACGAGGGCGTCCAGTTTGAGGTCGTCGCCGCGTCTGCGAATCAGCGCAACCGGTTCACGCAAACCTGGGAGCAGATCTACGCTTCTTAGCCCCAGCCTAAGCCACGGAGGAACGTCGGCCTCGGTTGGGTTGCCTGTGGGTTACACCACGGCGATTTCTGACGTTCTCTGGTGCCCACCTGCCGAGAGCCCCCAAATGGAAACGGCCCGTACAGTGCGTACGGGCCGTTTCGGGTGTGGAGCATAGCGGATTCGAACCGCTGACCTCTACAATGCCATTGTAGCGCTCTACCAACTGAGCTAATGCCCCGGGCAGGACGACAAAGATAGGCGTAGCGGATTGTGCCGAGCAAGCTGGGGACTGCGAAGATCGCGTGGCGACCCCTGCAGGGGATGACGCGCACGGCAGGCCGTGCCTAGCTTCTGCGCCGCCTCGTTTCCCTCGGTCCGCCGCTTCCCCGATGTCCCGTTTGCTCGTCGCCAAGTTCGGCGGCACGTCTGTCGCCACACCCGAGCGTATTCGCCACGCCGTCGGCCTTGTCCGTACCACGATGCCTGAGGCATGCCGCCGCATTGTGGTCGTCTCGGCGATGGGGCGGGCCAGGCCCGAGGGGCGCGGTGTCACGGACGCGCTCCTCGACGCGATCGCCGCGGCGCTCGACAGGACCGGGGAGCACCGCTCGCTGCTGGACGCCCTCCGGCGGCGCTACCTCGACGCGGTCGCCACCCTGGCTCCACTGGAAGAGCGCGCCGACCTCCGCGCCGAGCAGAACGCACTCTGGGGCGAGGCAGGCGACCTCCTAGACGGCGTCTGGCTGCTGCGCGAGTGCACGCCGCGCACCCGCGACGCCATCCTGAGCTTCGGCGAGCGCGCCAACGCGCCGCTCGTGGCCGCGGCGATGCGGGGCGATGGGCTCGCCGCCCAGGCCCTCGACGCCCGCGAGGTAATCCGCACCGACAGCCGCTTCGGGCACGCCGAGGTCGACTTCCAGGCGACGCGTGAGCGCGCCCACGCTGCCTTCGCCGACATCCCCGACGAGACCATTGTCGTAGCCACCGGCTTCATCGCCACCGACGCGCACGGCGTCACGACGACGCTCGGGCGCTCGGGCAGCGACTACACCGCTACCATCCTGGCTGATGCCTTGAACGCCGACGAGGTGACCATCTGGACGGACGTCGATGGCGTACTCACGGCGGATCCGTCGCTCGTGGCCGAAGCGCAGACGCTGGCGGAACTGTCCTACAAGGAGGCGGCGGAGTTGGCCTACTTCGGCGCGAAGGTGCTTCACCCGCGCACGATGCAGCCCGTCGCGCGCAAGGCCATCCGCCTCGTGACGCGCAACACGATGGACCCCGCCGCGCCGAGTACGGTCATCGGGCCGTCGCAGCCGCCGTCGGGCCGCGATACTGTCAAGGCCGTGACGTCGATCCGCGACGTGGGCGTGCTCGTCTTCGAGGGGGCGGCGCTCTACCAGCACCCCCGCGCCTCAAGCGAGGCGCTGGCGGCGCTCGCCGAGGCGTCGGTGCCCGTCCTCATGATCTCGCAGGCGTCGAGCGAGCAGAGCCTCTGCGTGGTCGTGTTCGGTGCGGACCGCGAGAAGGCGCTCGTGGCGCTCTCCGGGGCCTTCGCAACGCAGATCGAGCGCGGCGATGTGCGGGTGTCCGCGCTGGTCGAGCCGCATGCGCTCGTGGCCGTCGTGGGCGAGGCGATGCGCAACCAGTCGGGCGTGGCGGGGCGGATGATGGCGACGCTCGGCAAGGCCGGGATCAACATCACGGCCATCGCCCAGGGGTCGAGCGAGCTCAATATCTCGGTCGCCATTGCGGACGAGGACACGCCGGCGGCCGTGCGGGCACTCCACGAGGCGTTCCCGATGAACCGCCTCCGCGCGCACCTCGCCGTCGTTGGCGTCGGCGTCGTCGGCAGCGAACTCCTCGACCAACTCGCCGCGCAGACGGTCCCGCTGCTCGAACACGTGGACCTCAACCTGCGCCTGGTCGGGCTGTCCTCGTCGCAGCGCTCGGCGTTCGACGCGGGGGGACTCGACCCCGCCGACTGGCAGGCGGCGCTCGACGCCGGCACCGGCGACGGCTTTGACGCCCTCGTGGACGCTTTCCTCGACGCCCGACTCGAACGCAAGATCCTCGTCGACGCCACCGCCTCGGCCGATGTCGCGCAGCGCTACCCGCAGCTTCTCGAAGCGGGCATCGCCGTCGTGACGCCAAACAAACGCGGCAACACGCTCGACGCCGAGTTCTACGCCGACATCCGCCGCGCGGCCCGGCTCCAGCGCGCGCCGTACCTCTACGAAACGACCGTCGGGGCCGGGCTCCCGGTCATCTCGACGCTGCGCGACCAACTCCGCTCGGGCGACCGCGTCCGCCGCATCGAGGGCGTCTTCTCGGGCACGATGGCGTTTCTTTTCAACGCGCTCGCCGACGGACAATCCTTCTCCGAGGCAGTGCGCGAGGCGAAGCAGCGCGGCCTCACCGAGCCTGACCCCCGCGACGACCTCGGCGGTGAGGACGTCGCGCGCAAGCTGCTCATCCTCGCGCGCGAGATGGGCCTCGACGCCGAGATGGCCGACGTGCAGGTCGAGTCGCTCGTACCGGAGCGGCTCCGGGATGGCTCCATCGACGCCTACCTCACGGGCATTGCCGACGACGACGCGGCGTGGACCGAGCGGGTCGAGCACACCCGCGCAGCAGGCAAGCGGCTGCAATTCGTCGGGCAGATCCTCACCCGCGAAGGCAGCACTTCGGGCGAGGGATGCACGCTCTGCGTTGGCGTGCAGGCCGTCGGGCCGGACTCGGCGCTCTACAACCTCCGCGGCACCGACAACCTGATCGTCTACACGACCGACCGCTACCTCGACCGCCCGCTCGTGGTGCAGGGGCCGGGCGCAGGCCCCGCCGTCACCGCCGCCGTCGTCCTCGCCGACGTGATCCGCGCCGCCGAGTTGATGAGTTGAACGATGGCGGTTGGTTATTGGTTGATGGCGATTGGTAGGAAGGCGAAGGCAACACGAACAAGCGATAGGGCCGGCGCGGCCACGCGTACGTGACCAGGACGACAACGGACCCATGACGAAGGACCAGGGACACACGACCATTCACAAGTTTGGCGGGACGTCTGTCGGGACGCCGGAGCGGGTGCAGGAGGCGGTGCGGCTCGTCGCGGCGGAGCGCTACCGGCAGCGCAGCGGGCGCCTCGTCGTGGTCTCGTCAGCGTTCGGCGGGATCACGGATCGGCTGTTCGACGCGATCCGAGCTGCGGTGGCTCGCGAGGAGACCCACCGCGCGATCCTCGCAGAGATCCGTGAGCGTCACGAGCAGGCCCTCCGCGCCCTCGCCGACCCGTCGGAGCACGTCGTGCTACGCGCGGACCTCGACGCGCTGTGGGAGCAAGTCCGCGAGCTCCTCGACGGCGTCTTTCTGCTGCGCGAATGCAGCCCGCGGTTCACCGACGCGATCATCTCGGCGGGGGAGCGGGCGAGCGTCCCGCTCGTGGCGGCGGCCTTCCGCAAGGTTGGGCAGCCCGCACGGGCCTTCGATGCGCGACGCCTCGTCCGCACCGACGACCGCTTCGGCGAGGCGACCGTTGAATTCGCCACGACGCGTACCCTCACGCGGGCGGCGTTCGAGGGCCTGCCCAGCGATGTCCTGCCTATCGTGACCGGCTTCGTGGCGACGACGCCGGAGAATGTCACGACGACGCTCGGGCGTTCAGGCAGCGACTATACCGCCACCATCCTCGCCGATGCCCTCGACGCAGGGCGCGTGGTGATCTGGACCGACGTGGACGGCGTGCTCTCGGCAGACCCCCGTCTCGTCCCGGAGGCGTTCACGCTCGACCGCCTCAGCTACCAGGAAGCCGCCGAGCTGGCCTACTTCGGGGCGAAGGTGCTCCACCCGCGCACGATGCGCCCGCTGGTGCGGCGGAGCGTCCCGCTGGAGATCCGCAACACGATGGATCCGGGCGGCGCGGCGACGACGATCTCGGATGCACGCACGGGCGCCGAGGGCACCGTCAAGGCCGTCACCGCCGTGCGTGGCGCGGCCCTCGTGACGCTGCGTGGCTCGGGCGGGGTCGGAGCCGCAGCGCTCACGGCACGCGCGCTCGAAGGCCTCGCCGTTGCGGGCATCGACGTGTTTCTGATGGCGCAGGCGTCGAGCGAGCAGACGGTCACGCTGGCCGTACGCGGCGGCGACGCCGACGACGCCCGCAAGCGCCTCGCTATGGAGTTCGAGCGCGAGATTGAGCGCGGGGACGTGCAGGGCGTCGAGGTCGAGACCGGCGCGGCGGTGGTGGCCGCCGTCGGCGACTTCATGCACTACGCGCCAGGGATCGCCGGACGCATGTTCGCGACGCTTGGGAAGGCGCGCATCAACGTGCTTGCCATCGCCCAGGGCGCGTCCGACACCGCGATTTCAGCCGCGGTCTCCGAGGCCGACGCCTCGGCAGCAGTGCGCGCGCTCCATGAGGCGTTCCCGATGAAGCGCACCCGCGCCCACGTCGCCCTCGTTGGGGCAGGGGCGGTCGGGCGGCGGCTCCTCGCCCTCCTTGACGCGCAAAACGACGCGCTGCTCGCCCAGCGGGTCAACCTCAAGCTCGTCGGGGTCGCGACCTCGTCGCAGGCGGCCTACGATCCGAACGGGATCCGCTTTGCCCAGGCCACGGACGCCCTTCGCGACGACCATGCGCTCGACGATCTCCTCACCGAAATCGCCACGGCGCGGCTCGAACGCCTCGTCGTCGTCGATGCGACGGCGTCGGAGGTCGTCGCGCGTCGCTATCCCGACCTCCTGCGGGCGGGCGTGGCCGTCGTGACGCCGAACAAGCAGGCCAGCACCCTCGACCGCGCGTTCTGGAGCGATCTCCAAGCCGCCGTCGGTGTGGGCCGTGCGCCGTACCTCTACGACACGACGGTCGGAGCCGGGCTGGCGCTGCTCTCGTCGCTGCGGGAGGCCGTCCGGACCGGTGACCGCGTGCGGCGCGTCGAGGGCGTGCTCTCCGGGACGCTCGGCTTCGTGTTCAACGCGATGCGCGATGGGACACCGTTCTCGGAGGCCGTCCGGCAGGCGCAGGAAGCGGGCTACACCGAGCCCGACCCACGCGACGACCTCTCCGGCGTCGACGCGGCGCGCAAGCTGCTCATCCTCGCCCGCGAACTCGGAATGGAGGCCGACCTGGCCGACGTGGAGACGACGTCGCTCTTGCCTGAGGGCTTCGCGGACGTGCCGCTCGCCACGTTCTGGGAGCGCCTGCCCGACCTCGACGCCGCGTGGAAACGCCGCGTCGACCAAGGCCGGGATGATGAGGCTGTCTTGCAGTACGTCACTACGCTGGACGCCGACGCGGGGACGCTGCGCTGTGCGGTAGAGGCCGTCCCGGTATCGTCGCCGCTGGCACGGCTGCGCGGGGCGGCGCACGTCGCGATTTGCACGACGGATCGCTATGCCCCGGAGCCGCTCGTCGTCCAGGGCCCCGGCGCGAGCATCGACATCACGACGGCGGTGCTACTCGCCGACATCGTCCGGGCTGCGCAAGCGATGTGAGCGCACCGGGCACCGTTCGGCGCGTGGGTGGTTTCTTGTGGCAGCCTCTCTCGCCCGCACCTCCGCTCGTATGCGCCTCACCGCCGAAGTCCGCTGGATCTGGCCCGGCCCTATCCCCGACGATGTCCAGGCTTGGTTCGACAGCCTCGGCGATGATCCGCCCATCGATAAGCACCGCGTCGACCGCTACCTCGTCCCGACGGCCCCGGGCGGCCTCAACGTCAAGCGCCGCAAGGGCCGCCTCGAAATCAAGCGGTGCGCGGGCATCTACGGTGTGGAAGACCTCGCGGTCGGCGTGCGCGGCTCGGTCGATATCTGGACGAAGTGGCGCTTCCCGCTCGACGACCCCGACCAGCGCCCGGACACCGACGAATGGCACGACATCGAGAAGCACCGGCTTACGCGCGTCTTCGTATTGGAGCGCAACACGCTCCGCGAGGCCACGTCGGAGAAGGCGCCCGACGAGGGGTGCGACCTCGAACTCACGCGCCTCCTCGTGGAGGGCAAGGAGTACTGCTCCATCTGCTTCGAGGGCTTCGACAACAACGCCGCCTCGAAAGCCGACACCCCGCCGCTCGTCAACATGCTCCGCCTCGCCATCGCCTTCACGATGCGCCACGGCACGCCGCGCCCGCTTCCCGCGAACCGCTCCGTGTCGTACGCCGACTGGCTCCGCGAAGCCGTCTATGGAAATGGTTGATTTATGATTTTCGATGTGTGATTTGATACCTCGGGTATAGCTCTGCTGCAAAACAAAAAACTCAAGTCGTACATCCAAAATCTGACATGCTTCACGTCGATCAGGTCGTCAAACGCTACGGTTCCTTTACCGCCGTCAACGGCGTCTCGTTCAAGGCGGAGCCCGGCCGCATCTTTGGGCTGCTCGGGCCGAACGGAGCGGGGAAGACGTCCACGATCCGGATGATCACCCACATCACCGTTCCCGACGAAGGCGCGGTGACGCTCGACGGCGAGCCCGTCGGCCCAGCCTCGCAGCGACGGATGGGCTACCTCCCCGAGGAGCGCGGGCTCTACAAAAAGATGAAGGTCGGCGAGCAACTCGTCTACCTCGCGCAGCTCAAGGGCATGACGCGCGCCGACGCCGCGCGCACGACACGCGATTGGCTGGGCCGGCTCGGCTTGGGCGACCAGTGGGGGTCCGAGGTCGAGTCGCTCTCGAAGGGCATGCAGCAGAAGGTGCAGTTCGTCGCCACGATTGCGCACGCGCCGGACCTGCTCATCCTCGACGAACCCTTCAGCGGCCTCGACCCGATCAACGCTGACCTCCTCCGCGACATCATCCAGGAACTGCGCGCCGCCGGGCGGATCATCCTCTTCGCCTCGCACCGGCTGGAGCAGGTCGAGAAGCTCTGCGACGACGT
>JBCDFO010000118.1:0-11878 GCA_039177895.1 Bacteroidota bacterium | reverse complement strand
GGCTTCGAAAGCGCCCGCATCGCGATCCCCCTCGATGGAGAGCCACGTCACGGTGGCCGTGTTCTGCGTAGTCCACCACGAGAGCAACTCGACGGGCGCGGCCAGCAAGGCCGTCGCGGTACGCTGCCGGTCGAAGTTGGTCGGGAAGCTCACCTGGACGTTGGCTTCGGGAATGACCCGCGTCTGGAATCGAGCGATGGGATCGGTCACCCAGGTGTACTCGACTGAGGCGAAGATGGACCCCACCGTGACGTCGGCTTTGATCGCGTCCGAGATCGCGGGCTGGAGCGCGGTGCTGCCCGTGAAGAAGGTCGTCGGGCTGAGGAAGTAGATGAACGGCGCCATGTCGTTGAACGTCGGCCGCGTGATGCGACGGGCGTAGGACGCAGAGACGGTCATTTCCTCACGCAGTTGGTGCGAGAGGTAGACGCTCGGGAAGACATCGCCGTAGCTCCGGTCGATCAGCTGCGTGCCATCGGCGGACTCGAGGTTCGACGTGGTGTGCTCGTAGCGCAGGCCGATCTCAGCGGAAGTCTTCTCGGTGAGTTGCAGGTTCACCGAGCCGTAGGCGGCGAGTACGTCCTCCCGCAGCGAGCTCTCCTCACCGACGCCGACATCACCGACCCAGTCCGTGTCCACGTTGTCAGGGAAGACCGGCGTGTTCGTGAACCGGGAGAAGCCGCCCTTGACGCCCGCATTCCAGGAGAGGGACGCCTCCTCGGGGGCGCTGACATCCACCTTCGCGACGTAGATGCGCAGCGGCGTCGTCTTGCCGCTTTCGAGCGTCTCCTCGGTCGTGAGGTCGTTCGGCACATCGGTGGTGGCGTTCAGGTACGTCGTTGGGTTGTCGTTGTCGAACCGGAGCGCGTCGAGGTCGAGGCTGGTGCGGAGGCCGGAAGCGAGGGTGTGGCGCACGTTGACGTTGCCCATCAGGTGCTGCCAGTGATTGATCTCCTCGTTGGCGCTCACGATTGCCGTCGTAGGCGTCCCGTTGATGGAGACGGCGGACTGGTTGATGGCATCCATGCTCCAGCGGTTGTCGTACCCCGCGATGAGACCGCCCACTGTGGTGCGGTCCGACAGGGCGTAGTCGAGGCCCAGGCGGCCGTTCACGTTGCGCCGCACCGGATCGCGGTCAGTCTCAGTCGGCGTGACGAGGAACGCGCCGCCGTTCTGTGTTTCGAGGTAGGTGTTGATCGATTGATCCTGCCCCTGCCACTGGAAGGCCACGTTGCCGAAGACCGTGAGCGGCCCCTGCCGAAGGCGTGCGTCGGCGCTAGCACTGGCGACGGCACCGCGCCCGTAGCCGCCCGTGAGGGTGGTGGAGCCACTGAGGCCGTCGCTGAGTTGCTCCTTCAGGACGAGGTTGATGAAGCCCGCGTTGCCCTCCGCATCGAACTCAGCAGGTGGGGTGGTGATGAGCTCGATTTGCTCGATGGTGTCGGCGTTGAGGCCGTCGAGGAAGGCCACGAGGCCGTCGGCGGGGATGTAGCTCAGCTTGCCGTCCAGGAGCACCTGCACGCCGTCCTTGCCAAGCATCGAGATGGTGTTGCTCTGCTCGTTGACGACCACGCCGGGCGAGCGCGCCACGACATCGAGCGCCGTCGCTCCCTTGAGCGTGACGCTCTGGCCGACATTCACCACCATCCGGTCACCGCGCTGCTCGTAGAGCGTACGCCGTGCCTCCACCGCGACCTCGTCAATCTGGAAGGTGCCGGGGGTGAGCGCCAGCGTTCCGGCGTCGTACGTCTGGCCGTCAGAGAGGGGAAACGGTGCCGTCACCAGGTCCTCGTACCCGATCAGCGAGACGAAGAGGAAAAACTCACCCCCCGAGACGGACGCCATCGAGAACGTGCCGTCGTCGGTGGACACGGCACCATGCACGAGCGACGAGTCCGCCGCGACGAGGAGTTGTACGTTGGCAAAACCGAGCGGCTCGCCGTCAGGCGCGGCGATCAGCCCCCGGACCGAGCCTTGGGCCCAACTGCCGGGCGCGGACCCGAGCACGAGGGCGAGCAGGATAGTGAGGAGAAGCGGAGTCCGCGGGACAGGCGCGGCATGGGAATCGGCGAGGCGTAGCATCCCTAGGGAGAGGTTGGTCGTTGCAAGCGAACGTCCGAAGCCTCAAGAAATACGGCTCGCCTAGAATCCCCGGACGTCGCAGCATACGAGGCTCGGCACCTCAAGCCTTGTCAAAAGATGTCAAGTGCGAGCCACAGGCAAAACCGTCAAGATTCGTCGGTAGACCTTGACCATGCCCGCTGCCAGGGCACCCGGCGTGCTCCCTGACCTGGCGTGTTTCCAGACCTGCAGATCGGCTCCTCCAGCCTCATGCGCCACGGCGCTAGTGCTGCGACCGCTTCACCTTGTCAGGCTCCGTGCTAGTTCGGTCAACCACCCCTGTCCCCTTCCCCGCGTACGCGAGGACAGGCTCTGTCCAGGAGGGGAACTCAAAACGTGACCTTGAAGCCTACACGACCCGACAATCGCGACCGGTCACGGTACTAGGGTTTCTCCAGCACCTCGAAGTCCGCGCGCTCGCCGAGCCCGGACGAGACGGTGTCGATGACGTTGATCGGAAACGTCTTGACGGGTGACTTGCTGCGCTCGTAGACCGTGCCGGTGAACTCCGCTTCGTCGGCCTCGACAGCCTCCACGACGGCGGCCTGGGCAGCCTCGTCTTCGGCGAAGAACACGCCGCGGTACTCTTTCCCTTTAAACGTCTTGACCGGGTAGGCGTAGCCGCGCCCTTCGACCCCGTTGAGTGTGGCATCCTGAAGCTGATACAGAGCCAAAACTAACCTCGATGTTGGTGAACCTAGACAAACAAGCAGGTCTGCCAAGCGCTATGCTTTTGCAGGAGCACGGAGCAGAGACCGTATTCTCTTATGCAAAAATCGGCGGCGAGGTTCTGAAAGTCAGGAACGTTTGCCGCGCGGCCTCCATCAAATCACGCTGTGCCCGCCGCATCGTCCACGCTGACTGCCAAGCCGACCTCGTTCTTCTCGTGGAGCTACCGCCTCTACGACGGGGACCGCGAGGTGGCCCTGCTCGACCACAGCGCCTTCCTGGAGCAGGCCGACATCAAAATCGAGGGCATCCCGTTCCGCCTCGACCGCGACGGGCTCGCAGGCGCCTTCACGCTCGCGTTCGAGGGCGTCGTGGTGGCGCAGGCCACGAAGCGCAGCGTGTTCTCCAACGTCTTCGACGTGACGCTGGGCGACCTCGATCCGAACGACGACCGCGCGCCTGCCGCCTTCGTACTCCAGCGGGCGAGCCTGTCGAGCAACCGGTTCATCGTGTATTCCGCTACCGGCGACGCTATTGGCTCGATCCGCCGGACGAGCGTCTGGACGCGCAAGGCGCGCGTCGAGCTTCCCTCGGCGATGCCACTGGGCGTGCGTGTCTTTCTGTTCTGGCTCGCGGTGCTGATGTGGCGGCGCAGCAATCGGGGCAGCTGAAGCGTCACGGAGCCAACGGCGGGCGTGAAGGCTCGGGGAGGAGACTGTTACGTTTCGGCGCAGACGCGAGGTCGTGCTAGGTCGGTCTGCAGTGAGGTGCTATTATCGGGCCCGCTCTCTCCTCGTGAGCTCATCGGCTGCGCGCTTCTTCGCGGTGCGACCGCCTGCTCTTCTGGTTCGCACAGCCTCTCGAACACAACGACGCCCGACGGGACGAGGCCGCCGGGCGTTGGTGTTTATGCCTGCGGCCGTTTCGTGGGTCCTGGACCCGCTCAGGTATACCATGACGGCGTGTCGGGCACTCCCCTAGGAGCAGGGGGGGCACCCTCCCGATTGTGCCTCGCACGCCCGGTGCCTACTCTGAACTGTGGCCTCGAAGCCTCCTTCGCGGTGACACCTGTGACTGGCAGCGCCTCCGTTCACCTCGGTGCTGTGCAGCCCAGGTCTCTTCTCCGACACCTCGGCACGGCCCATCTGCTTGCGCTCATCTCCGCAGGCCCTTCTCCAACGCCTGTCCTCGTCGGCTCCGTCTGCCTCTGCCGAGAGGGGCCCGCGCCAGCCTGCGATCCCGCGCCGACGCGGCGGTTTGCTGCGTCGGCGCTTTTCTTGGGGACACGCCATCCGGTCGGAGGTCGCTACGACCGTCCAGCAGGCGTCACGACCGCTGAGGGGATGAGCCGAGGATCGAGGGGACGCAGCGCGTGACGTGCGAGCCCGCCAGAGCGGCTGTCATACTATCTTGCCGCTGCGCTCCGTTTTCACGCTGCTCGCATGAATCCACCCCTCGCCTCCTTGACCGACGAGCAACTCGTTGCCGCGTACCTCAACCAGGGGGACGAGCGCGCCTTCACCCTGTTGATGAAGCGCCACCAGGAGCGCGTCTTTGGTTTCCTCGTGGGGATGGTGCGCGACCGCTCGACCGCCAACGACCTCTTCCAGGACACGTTCTTCCGCGTGATCCAAGCCATGAACAAGCAGCGCGGGTCGTATGAGCCGCAGGGCCGCTGGCTCGGCTGGGTGCTCCGCATTGCGCGCAACGCAGCGCTGGATCACCTCCGCAGCCGCAAGAAGTTCACCGACGTAGCTCCTGCCGACGAGGACGACGGCGCGTCGTTCTGGGACCGTCTTGCCGACGACGAGCAGCCCGACGCGTTCGAGCAACTCCACCAGCAGCAGATTACGGACGAGCTGGCCGGGCTCATCGACCAACTGCCGCCGGAGCAGCGTGAGGTGGTCATGTTGCGCCACGAGGGCGACCTGACCTTCCGCGAGATCGCCGAGATCACCGACGTCTCGATCAACACGGCGCTCGGCCGCATGCGCTACGCTCTCATCAACCTCCGCAAGATGATCGATGCGGAGTTCGAGCCGGAGCGGGAGTCGGTAAAAAAAAAGTCGCCGCGAAACGGCCTCCCGCGGCGGCCCCGCCTGAGAGCCGTTCCGCCAGCCCCGGCCCGGGCTGAGGCCGCCTGACATGATTTCGCGCCCACACGTAAAAGAATCGAACCGCCGACGCACGAGTTGCCTCCCATGCTGCGTTGCAGACTCCATCGGTGTTCCACCCCCACCCAGCCCCTTTGCCGCTGACTCCTGATTGATACTATGCCCGATCTGTTCGACCCGGTGCGTGCACTCTACGGTGAAGCACGCCCGGACGGCACGGTCCCGTCGCGCAACGACCTGAGCGACGCGGCCCGTGCTGAACTGGAAGCCTTGGCCCCGGTAAAGGCTGCGCTCGATGCCCAGCCGTCCCAGGCACCAGACGCCGCCGTGCTTGCAGCCGTCCTGGATGCAGCTCGTGTCGCTGCAGCTTCAGGTGCCCCGCCAGCTACGCCTCGTGCCGCTGACCGCGCACCCGTACGCTCGTCTCGCTCGCGCCGTGTCCGGGCGGTGTTGCCCGTGCTTGCCCTGTTCGTATGCGGCGCAGTCGGCCTGAGCGTGTTCCTCCAACAGCCGTCTGCTGAGCTGGCGACCGAATTGAGTGCAGAGGCACCGACCAGCGAAGTACCGGCCCCAGACGCGGAGCCCACCGAGGAGACAGCGGCTGAGGCAGGCCTGATAGCGGAGAGCCGCGAACCCCTGGCCCTGCGTGGAGAGCCACGCCTGGCTGCCCAGTCAGCCGCGCCATCGGACCCAGGGTCCCCAGGCGCTCCTGCTGCAAGCGTCCTGGTTGCGAACGCCCAAGCGGCCGATGACGTGCCAACTGCCGAGCCCTTCGCGGCGGATGCTGGGCAGCTCGCCGGCGATATCGCAGCGTCCAGTGCGGACGAGGTCGCCCCTGTTGCTGCCTTCGTTGAGACTGGGCGCACCGCTGCTCCATCCGCGAGGACGATTGCAGCTCCTGCTCCCCGCGTTCGCATGCGTGCGACTGCAGGCACGCAGCCCGGCGTGGCGCTCGTGGCTGCCGAGCCGGTGGCATGGGACACCGATGACGAAGACCTCCGTCTTCTCTCGCTCCGCCTTCAGACGCTACGTGAGTCAAACGAGGGGCTTGCCTGGGACGAGCCGCCCGTCCCGCTCAGCGGCGGGGCTGCCCTCCAGGGCCTCGACCTGACTTCGGACACCGTGCACGACGAGACGCGTGTCGGATTCCATGCGCTGCCGCAGCGGACCGGCTGGATCCGCGTGCAGCCGCAGGGAGGACAGTAGCGAGTTAGGGGCGTCAAGCGAGGCACTGGTATGACACGTGCCGCACGACTGCATTCGGTAGGGGAGGAGCCCCGTGCGGTCGTGGTGATGGGGGTGAGCGGGGTCGGCAAGACCACTGCGGCTCGAGCGCTCGCTGAGCAGCTGGGCTGGCACTACGTCGATGCCGACGCCTACCACACCAAAGCTGCCATCGCAAAGATGGCGCAGGGGGTAGGGCTCACCAATGCCGACCGCGCGCCGTGGCTCGACGACCTGGCGGGCGTCATAGTGGCGACGCTCGGAGAGGGCGCGTCCCTCGTGCTGGCGTGCTCAGCGCTGAAGCGGCCCTATCGAGACCGGCTCCGCCAGGCCGACGACACCGTGCGGTTTCTCTGGCTGGACGCCGACGCTGAGATCGTGCGCCAACGGCTCCAGGGACGCGCCGGACACTACGCAGGCGCAGATCTACTCGCGAGCCAGATTGCAGACCTCGACGCGCCCGGCGCAGACGAGCCGGACATCCTACGCCTCGATGCTGCGCAGCCGCTCGATGTCCTCCTGGACGACGCGGTGCGGGAACTGGCAGCCTAGGCGGCCTCCTGCTCGGCGGCCTCGAGCGCGAGGAGGTAGTCCTCGATGCTGCCGACGGTCACGCGCGTCTCGCCTTTGACGCGCTTCGACTTGATGTCGCCGTGGCGGAGCAGCTTCTGCACCTGGTTGCGGTCGATGAGCTTGAGCAGCCGCCGGGCTTCGGTCCGCGTGACCGTGCCTTCGCGGTACTCCTCCGCAAAGTCGTGCAGCATCTCGTGCGAGCTCGGGGCGATGCGGATGAGGCGCTGCTCCTCGTTGTCGTCCGTGATACCCCAGTCGAGGTCGGCGTCGATGAAGCCGCGGTCGGTCCAGCGAACGAGCGTCTGTTTCGAGATCTGGACCTCCTGCGAGAGGGTGTCGAGGTCGAGTTCGATGGGTTCGGGGGCCGACGCGAATACGGACATAGCGAGGTGGAGATGGGCAGAAGTGAAGGGCAGAGACGATAGCCTTGCAACGAAAGCCCGCGTCGATTGATCCGACCCCGACCCGGCTTCTGCGCGTCTCAGCCTACCACCTTGCCCCCATCCACGGCGATCTCCAGGCAAGTTCGAGGACTACTTCCGGGTGCAGGGTATCCTGCACGAGAACCAACTCGTCACAGAGATTCAGGGGTAGGACTGGATCGCTTCGGGTCTAGCTTTCCAAGATCAAGACAGCCTGATCGAGGTCGGCAGCCCTCCAGTAGAGACGTGCCAACTGCTCGTACCAGTACACGAGGCGGGCGTCGTCGTAGTTAGAGTAAAGTTGATCGGTCACGCCACCTAGCTGAGCAGTAGCGAGCAACGCGCCGAAATTGACAGTGCGTAGCTCCTCAGCAAGAGCTTGTACAGCGGATGTCATCGTGTATCCAATCCACCATTTGGGCTGTTTCCGCAGAGGGTCGGGTGCCGGTGTCGCTCCCAGAATCAAGCGCCCACCAAGCCCGGTCGTTCTGGCGTACCTCTTCCCCGCGCGCCTGCCAGGGTCAAGCGTGTAGTGAATGGCGTCCCACGCCTTGTCAGGATCGGCTACTCCGAACGGGCTCCGTGCCACTTCTTCAGGGTTCAGCACACACGCTGCCGAGAATTCTATGAGTTCTTCCGTCAGCCGTTGAGCTTCAGCGAAGCTGCTGAGACCTCGCATCAGCCGCTCTTGAGGTAGCCGGAAATACTCCGGTACCATACCCATGACGCTTACCCTGCCTGCCCGTTCATCCCTGCGTGTGTCAGTTCGGCCTCTCGGTCCGCGGTGTCCTCGAAGAGCAGGTCTAGCATCCCGACGAGCGTCTGGCGGAGCTTCGGACGGGGGACGACGAGGTCCACGAAGCCGTGCTCCTGCAGGAACTCCGCGGTCTGGAACCCCTTGGGCAGGTCGCGGCGGATCGTCTCGCGGATCACGCGCGGCCCGGCAAAGCCGATGAGCGCGCCCGGCTCGGCGAGGTGAAAGTCGCCGAGCATCGCGTAGGAGGCTGTGACGCCGCCCGTGGTCGGGTTCGTCATCAGCGAGAAGAAGGGGAGGCCCTTGTCGTCGAGGCGGGCGAGGTGCAGCGAGGTCTTCGCCATTTGCATCAGGCTGTAGGCGGCCTCCATCATGCGCGCGCCGCCGCTCTGCGAGATCACCATCACGGCGCGGTCTTCATCGTGCCCGCGCTGGATGGCCCGGCTGATGATCTCGCCCACGACCGAGTTCATCGAGCCGCCGATGAACGAGAAGTCCATCGCGGCGAGCGAGAACGGGTGGCCGCCCACCGTGCCTGTGGCGGAGACGGCGGCGTCGTTAAGGCCCGTCTTCTTGCGCGCGGCACGGAGGCGGTCGCCGTAGGCTTTCCGGTCCTCGAACTTCAGCGGGTCCGTAGCGAAGAGGGTATCGTCGTGGCGGGCGAACTGCCCGTCGTCGAAGAGCATCTCGCAGTAGCCGAGCCCGCTCATGGCGAAGTGGTGCCCGGCGGGCGTCACCATGTGGTTCTCCTTGAGTTCCCGAAGCGAGATCAACTCGTCCGTGATGGGGCACTTGCGCCAGTAGCCTTCCGGCGTCTCGTTTTTGTCGGCGGGAGCCGTCTGGATGCCCGCGGTCTTGCGCTTGAACCAGGCCATGAGGCTGCGAGGAGCGTGGATGAGGAGACAGGCAGGCCAGAGGGCGGGGTGGCCTCGGGGGCGTCGCTAGAAGAGCGGACGGGGCTTTCCGGCAACGAACTCTTTAAGGTACGACGGCTCGAACGAAGCCACGTCAACGCCACGCAGGGCGCCCGTGGTCACATCGAAGGCCGTGCTCCTACCGATGCGGGCTACGGTGGCTGCGGAGACGCCAAACATCTCCCCGTTCAGGACGTGCGTGTAGTCGGGGAGGGGCCCATCGACGCCAGCGAGCAGGGCGGCGGCGGGGCCGAGAAGCCAGATCCGTTCGGCGTCGGGAGCAGGCCACCAGGATCGAAATTCCGCGAGGGGTACGGCCGCGGGCTCTGCGCCGGGCAGCGTGAGCCGGATGCACTCGTGGGGATGATGCTGGAAGCCCGCCGCATAGACCTCGCCCCGACGCGAGGGAAAGGCGACAACGACGTAGTCCCCGGACTGGGCGACGCCGTCGGTCTTGGTAGCGAGTGCCTCCAGCGAGCCGACGCCGACGAGCGCGGCACCGGTGGCGAGGCAGAGGCCCTTCGCGGTGCTCACGCCGATGCGCAGCCCGGTGTACGAACCGGGGCCTTCCGAGACGGCGACGAGGTCGAGGTCGGTGGCCGCGCGACCCGTGTGGGCGAGGACGTCGCGGATGAGCGGCATCAGGCGCGCGGCGTGCTGACGCGGTAGCCGCAGCGCCGCCTCGGCGAGCACCACGTCGTCTTCCAGCAGGGCGACGCTGCAGACGTCCGTGGCGGTTTCGATGCCGAGCGTGAGCATGAGTCGGTGGACGGTGGACGGTGGACGGTGGACGGTGGACGGTGGACGGTGGACGGTGGACGGTGGACGGTGGACGGTGGAGAGAATCACGTAGAGTACGCCGAGCGCAACCACCGTCACGTATGCCGCAGCATTTTCCAGCAGAATCAATCCACCGACGCACGCACGCACCGACGAACGGACCCACCGAACCACCGGAACTCGTCTTGACATTTCCTTAACCAGCATCGACCTTCACCCTCCCTTCTCCGAGAGCGGTTCCAAGCCCGAGAAAGCGCCCGGGCCGCCCCTGTTTTTTATCGAACGGCTGCCTGCGGAGGGGCGGCCCCAGCCCCCACTGATCGAGGTATCCGTTATGAATGTCTACGACGCCGACCACGTCCGCAACATCGCCCTCGTCGGGCACCAGGGGAGCGGCAAGACGACGCTCTCCGAAGCGATGCTCTTCAGCGCCGGTGCCATCAAGCGCATGGGCACCGTCGAGGACGGCTCCACCGTGAGCGACTTCCACGACTCGGAGCACGAACGCGGCATGTCGATTTTCTCGGCGCTGCTCCACGCGGAGTGGAAGGGCTACAAGATCAATATCCTCGACACACCCGGCTACCTCGACTTCGCGGGCGAGGTCGTCGCGTCGCTGCAGGTTGCCGACACGGCGCTCTTCATCCTGGACGCGACCGAGGGCGTGCAGGTGGGCACCGAACTCGCGTGGACCTACTGCGAGATGACGGCGACGCCTGCCATGTTCGTCCTCAACAAGCTCGACGAGGAAGGCTCCGACTTCGAGACGGCGCTCGCGCAGGTGCAGGAGCGTTACGGCCGCGCCGCCACGCCCGTCCAACTCCCCGGCGGCAAGGGCACCCGCACCATCATCGACGTGCTCCTGATGAAGCAGATCCGCTTCGACGACGACGGCAAGGCGCACTTCGAAGAGATCGATGCGGCTTTCCGCGACCGCGCCGACGAACTCCACAACGAACTCATCGAGAACATCGCCGAGAACGACGAAGGGCTGATGGACCTCTACTTCGAGCAGGGCACGCTCACCGAGGACCAGATGCGCCAGGGCCTCCGCGCCGCGATGATCGAGCGCAGCCTCTACCCGGTCTTCCTCACGGTCGCGACCGAGAACGTCGGCGTGACGCGGCTGATGAGCTTCATCGACAACGTGGTCCCGAGCCCGAAGCTGATGCCGCCCCCGCCGCTGGAGAGTGGCTCCGTGGTGGCCGACCCCAGCGGCGACCCCGTCGCCTTCGTCTACAAGACCGAGGCGCAGGCGCACGTCGGCGAGTACAGCTACTTCCGCGTCTACCAGGGCACCCTGGAGCAGGGGCAGGACCTCGAAAACGCGCACAACAGCGGCACCGAACGCCTCGGCGCGCTCTACGCGATCAATGGCAAGGACCGCGACGGCGTCAAGCACCTCGTCGCGGGTGACATCGGCGCGACGGTCAAGCTGAAGGATACCGGCACCAACGACACGCTGCGCCTCAAAGGCTCCGACGTGGTCGTGACGCCCATCGAGTTTCCCGAGCCGCGCTACCGCGTCGCCGTGCGCGCGTCGAAGTCCGGCGAGGAGGACAAGCTCGCGCAGGGGCTCCACCAACTCGTCAAGGAGGACCCGTCGCTGCACGTGGACCACGACCCGCACCTGAGCCAGATCACGCTCGCGGGGCAGGGCGAGATGCATCTCAAGGTGGCGCAGTACCGCCTCGATCACCGCGCGGGCGTCCACGTCGAGTACGACCAGCCGAAGGTGTCCTACCGCGAGACCGTCCAGGGGCGCTCGCGCTCCTCGTACCGCCACAAGAAGCAGTCGGGCGGAGCCGGACAGTTTGCCGACCTCTCGATCATGGTCGAGCCGCTCACGGACACGTTCGACGTGCCCGATGACATGAAGCAGCGCGGCGAGCACATGATGGAGACCGATTGGGGCGCGAAGATCCACTTCGTGGACGCCATCGTCGGCGGTGTGATTGACATGCAGCGCTTCTTCGGCGCGATCCAGAAGGGCGTCGCCGACGCGCTCAAGGAGGGGCCGATCGCGGGCTACCCGGTGGGCAATGTCCGCGTGGTCGTCTTCGACGGCGGCATGCACTCGGTCGACTCGAACGAGAACGCCTTCAAGACCGCCGCGAAGCAGGCCTTCCGCATCGGCTTCCGCGAGGCGCGGCCCGCCATCCTGGAGCCGATCCAGGACCTCGAAGTCAAGATCCCGGAGGAGTACCTCGGCGACGTGATGAGCGACCTCAACACGCGCCGCGGCCGCATTCAGGGCATGGAGGCGAACGGTCCGTTCCAGGTCATCAAGGCGCAGGTGCCCGAGGC
>JBCDFO010000117.1:0-11913 GCA_039177895.1 Bacteroidota bacterium | reverse complement strand
GCCTGCTCGAAGGCGGGCACCATGCGGCCCGTCCCGAAGAAGCCGAGGTCGCCGCCGTTCTCTGCCGAGCCGGGGTCTTCGGAGTACTGCCGCGCGAGTGTCGCGAAGTCCTCGCCCCCAGCGACGCGGGCTTCGAGCTCGGTGATCGTCTCCAGCGCGGCGGCGGAGTCGGCCGCCGTCTGGCCGTTGAAGCGGATGAGGATGTGGCGGGCGCTGATCTCGCCGCGTGCAGCGCGGCGGTCGGTGACCTGGAGGATGTGGTAGCCGAAGCGCGTGCGGAAGACTTCCGAGATGCTGTCGATGGGCGTCGTGTAGGCGCGGACCTCGAACGCCTCGATCATGCGCCCGCCGGAGAAGTAGCCGAGGTCGCCCCGATTGGTCGCGGCGGACGGGTCCTCGGACTCGGCCTGCGCCAGCGCGGCAAAGTCGCCGCCCGCGAGGATCGAGTCGCGGATGGCGTCGAGCTTGGCGAAGGCGGCGAGCGTGTCGGCCGCCTCCGCGTCGGGCGTCACGCGCAGCAGGATGTGCCGGGCGCGGACCTCCTCCTGCTGGCGGTCATAGATCGACCGCACGATCTCTTCGGTGACCTCCTGTTCGAGGAGGTAGGGGCGCGCGAGCTGCTCGCGGTACGAGTCGAGCTCGGCGGTGTAGCTGGAGTCCTCGTCGAGGCCGAGGTCGCGGGCGGCCTGCACCTTGAGGCGGAAGTTGACATACCGCTCCAGGAAGTCTTCGTACGCACCCAGCGTGTCGGCGGCGGCGAGCTCGCGGGAGCCGACCGAGCGGGCGTACTGCGTCTCGAACTCGGGGAGTGTGAGTTGCCCGCCTGCGAATTCCGCCGCGACGGGCGGCGGCGGCGGGGCCGAGGCAACGATGGGGGCCGTGGTGGTGCGCGGCGTGCCGCAGGCGGCGAACAGCCCGGCCAGCACCAGTGCGAGCCAGGGAGAACGTCGTGGGGACATGGGCAGCAAGAGCAAGCGAAAACGATGGGATGGGTCAAGCAGACAAAGGTACCCGCTCACAACGCGCGACCGGCTCCGTTATGCGTTAAACCGCTGCGAAAAGGCGAGCAAGCCGGTGCGGGCTACCGAACAGGTTCCCATCGCTTCTACCCGGTGTCCTCGCCGTGCGCCTAGCGGGCCACGAACACCGCGTGGAACACGATCGCGTCCGCGATGGCCTGGTCCTTCATCCGGTCCACGAGGCTGTCGCCGTAGCGGAGCCCCCAGCGGGCGCGCTCGATCTCCACCGTCGCCTCGCCAGCGATGGTGCCGGGCTCGGCATGGGGACGGACGCGCACGGGAAACGTAACCGGTTGCGACTCGCCCTTCACGCGCAGATCGCCCGTGACCTCGAACGGCAGGAAGCCGTCGGCGTCGGCCGGGCCGGTTCGGCGGGCGTCTTGGATGACGAGGTGGCCGCGCGGGTAGCGGTCCGTCTCGAAGAAGCGCTCGCGCAGCGTCGCCATCACCTCGTCCAACTCCTCGCCGGTGGCGTTGGCGCACGTTGCGCCGCCCGTATCGAAGATGAGGTAGCCCGACAGGGTGGAGTCGCTCACGTCGAGGCGCGCGTCCTCGAGGCCGACGAGCCCGTGGTAGTCCTTGCCGACCTTCGCAACGGTCCACGCAATCTGGCTCGCGTGGAGATCGAGCGCCAGCGGCTGCGTGGGCGTCGTGGCACCGACGGCGAACAGGGCCAGAAGTAGGAGGGGAACGAAGCGGCGCATGGCGAGCAGGGTGAGGTCACGAGCGACCAAGCCAAACGCCGCGCCAGGCGGGCAGGAGGGGCATTACCCATCCAGAATCAACACGGTACGTGCCCTGCTCGCAGGCGTAGTCGGGTCACGGCCCGGCAGGGTGTCTCGAAAAGACACGCGTGGCCTCGCGGTACATCGTCGCGTGGAGATCGGCCGTGGCGGCGGGCGTCTCGGCGTAGCCGCCGGAGAGCAGGAGGCAGAGCGGCACGTCAGCGTCGCGCACCGTCTCGCAGACGAAGCGGTCGCGGCGGGCGAGGCCCTCGCGGGTGAGCGCGAGGCGGCCGTAGCGGTCCCCGTCGAGCACGTCCACGCCGCCGAGGTAGACGACGAGGTCGGGGTCTGCCTCCGCGAGCACCTCCGGGAGGTGGTGCTGGAGCGTGGCGAGGTAGGCGTCGTCGCCTATGCCGTCGTCGAGGGGGACGTCGCGGGAGGAGGGGGGCTTGCGGAAGGGGTAGTTCTTCGCGCCGTGCATCGAGAAGGTGAACACGCTGGCGTCGTCGGCGAAGAACGCGGCGTTGCCGTTGCCCTGATGCACGTCGAGGTCCACGATGAGCGCCCGGCGGATCCAGCCCGACCGCTTCGCGACGCGGAGGGCCACGGCCACGTCGTTGAGGACGCAGAAGCCCTCGGCGTGGTCGGGCATCGCGTGGTGCGTGCCGCCTGCGAGGTTGCCCGCGACGCCGTCGTGCAGCGCCATCAGCGCCGCGTTGATCGTGCCCTGCACGGCGAGGCGGCTCCGGCGGACGAGCGCCTGCGACCACGGCAGCCCCATCCGTCGTTCCTCCTGGCGCGTCTGCTGCCCCGTCGCGAGGGCATCGAGGTAAGCGGGCGTGTGCACGAGGCGGAGGTCGGACCAGTCGGCCTCGCGCGGTGCGATGACCTCATCCGGGCGGATCAGCCCCTCGCGCAGCACGATCTCGTGGAGCGCGGGGAATTTCGCCATCGGGAACGGGTGGCGGGGCGGGAGCGGGACGAAGTAGCCGGGGTGGTACGAGACGCGCACGAGGGGCAGGACAGGGCGAGAGAAGGGCGATCCAGGAGCGTCATAACGGCCCGATGTGAAGACGGGGGCGAGGGCGTGTGAACACCCGGTGGGTCGCCCGTGGGGCGAGGACCAGCGTGCAGCGCGACCTGGTAAGAGATAGGCTGTTCTAGAAAACCCATTTGTGCCTCTATGTTCTCCCGTCCGCGCAAGCGCACGATCGCCTCGCTGCTGGTACCGCTCGTGGCTGCGCTCGCGCTCGTGGCTGCGTTCCGGCCCGACCTTGCCCCGCGTCTGCTGCCCGACCCCATCGAGCGCGACCTCGACGCCATCCACGCAGGCGACACGCTGACCGTGCTCTCGGCCTACAACTCGACCTCGTATTTCCTCTACCGAGGCGAGCCGATGGGCTATGAGTACGACCTCCTCCAGCGCTTCGCGGAAGACCAGGACCTCGTGCTGCGCATGCAGATCGTGCCGCGCGATAGCCTCCTCGTGAAGCTGCTGCGCGGCGAGGGCGACATCGCTGCGGCACGGCTCGTGCCCGAGGCTGCCGACTCCGCCTACGTCCGCTACACCCGCGCGCTCTACGAGACGGAGCCAATTCTCGTCCAGCGCGACGGCCCACCGGATCCGGACGCGGGCGGCCCCATCGTGGACGCGCTCGATAGCCTCACCGCCGCTACGCTCGCCGATTCGCTTGCACACAGCAATTCGCTTGCACACGACACCGAGCCCCTCCCTGACGCCGTCGAACTGCGCGCACGACTCATCCAGTCTCCCGAGGAGTTGAGCGGGGAGGCGGTCGCCGTCACCGAGCGCTCGCCCTTCGCCGACGACCTCGTCGAACTCGCCGACAGCATCTCGGGCGACATCGAGGTCGTGGAAGTCGATAAGTCCACGGAGGAACTGATCCGGCGCGTCGCGGCGGCGCGGCTCGACTTCGCGGTGAGCCCGGAGAACGTCGGCCGTCTGACGCAGAGCCGCTACACCAACCTCGTCGTCCGGCCGTCGCTGGGTGAGCCGCACCGCGTCGCCTGGGGCGTCCGGTCCAACGCGCCCCGGCTGCTCGCCGCGCTCGACGATTGGATCGCGTCGGAGCGCGAGTCGGCGTTCTGGAACACGACCTACCGGCGCTACTTCGTCGACCGGCGCGGCTACCGCGAGCGCATTGCGAGCACCTACCTCACCGGCACCACGGGCACGCTCTCCGACTACGACGCGCTTCTCCGTGACGCCGCGGCCGAGATCGACTGGGACTGGCGACTCCTCGCAGCGCAAGCCTACCAGGAGTCGCGCTTCCGCCCGCAGGCTCGCTCGTGGGCCGGGGCGCAAGGGCTCCTCCAACTCATGCCCGCCACCGCACGCGAGTTTGGCGTGACGGACGCCAACGACCCCGCCGACAACGTCGCGGGCGCGGTCCGCTTCCTCGCGTGGCTGAAGAACTACTGGGACGGCGAGATTGCCGACCCGGCGGAGCGGCTTAAGTTCGTGCTCGGGTCGTATAACACCGGCCACGGGCACGTCGAGGACGCGCGGCGGCTCGCAGTCAAGCACGGCGACGACCCCGACGTGTGGGCCGACGTGGCGTACTGGCTGCTCCAGAAGTCGAAACGCGCCGTCTACACCGATCCCGTCGTGAAATATGGCTTCTGCCGCGGCCTCGAACCGGTCACCTACGTCGCCCACATCCTGGAGCGCTGGGAGCACTACCAGCAGTTCGTGGAGGACGAGGCCTCCACCGCTACCACCGCGTCACGCGCCGCGTCGTGACCCCGTCAGCGTGGGCGATGCGCAGCACGTAGACACCCGGCGTGTCAGGCAGGACGAGTTCTAGGCGACCCGCATGGCCGCCGTCGGCTTGGGCGTGCTGGCGGCCAAGTAAGTCGTAGATCTCGACGCGGTTGAGACGCGGGCCTTCCACGAGGACGCGCTCGGTCGTCGGATTCGGGTAGACGGTCAGCGCGGTCTGCGTCGGAATCGCGGGCTCCGTGTCGATGACGACAAACTGGAACGCATCGAGGAGCGAGCCAATGAGGTCGTCGGAGCGCGTCGGCAGCGTCCCGTCGCCGCGGTGGACGCCGAAGGTGTCACGCCACTCCCAGTAGGCCCATGGGAGCCCGAGCCTGGCGGCGGCCTCCACGAGTGCCGTGGCGTAGTTGCCCATGGCGTCGTCGTCGGCGTAACGCTTGTAGGTGCCGAACTCGCCAAGCCAGAGCGGGACCGTGTTTGCGGCGGCCCAGTCGGTGGCCTCGGCGAGACGGCCCTGCACGTAGGCCACCGTGCCTTGTTCGGGATAGGCGGTGTAGAGGGCCTCCGCCGCTGTGCCCACCGCTTCAGGCGCAAGCGGTGGCATCGTATCGGGGTCGTAGGGAAAGGGTACGCCCGTCGTGGCGGCGGCAGGGCCGAGCCACTCCGCGCCCTGGTGCGTGAAGAGCAGCGGCTCGTACAGGTGGACCGCGTAGATCACGTTGTCGTCCAGCGTCGGGTCGAGCGCGAGCAGCCCCTCGACGCCGTTGTAGTCGATACCGCCGTAGACGAGCGTGTGGCCGGGAGCCGCCTGCCGCACCGTGTCGATGGCGGCGCGGAGGAACGTGTGCCAGCGCTCGTTCGAGAGGTCGTGCGGCTCGTTGTAGAGCTCGAACAGCACGCGGTCCGGGTCCGTGTCGGCATAGCGCGCGGCCATCTGCGCGACGATCCCGACGTGGCGCGGCAACTCCGCCTCGAAGGTGGTGTCCTCCATCCGCCCGTGGTGGTTGTCGAGGACGAGCAGCAGCCCCGTGTCCATCGCCGCGTCCACGATGTCGTCGAGGACCATCCACAGCGCCGGGTCTACCGTGTACGGCGCGTCGCTATCTGCGAACACGTCGAATGCGATTGGGAGGCGGACGGTCTCGAAGCCGTAGTAGGCCATCTTCTCGAACTCGGCGGGCCACAGCGGCGCCTCGGCGAGGTTGGGCGTCCCGAGCCAGTACTGCTCCAGCCACGACACGTTGATGCCCTGTGCGAGCCGTGCTGCGCGCTCACCCGCGGGCGATTGCGCGCGTGCAGCGAGGGGGAGGAGGGCGAGCAGGAGTACGAGAACACGCATGGATCAGAGCGCCAGGTAATCGAGTGACCAGCTAAAAGAAAGAAACGACGAGAAGCCAGGCAGGGAAACGGCAAAGACAATGCCCACCGACTTCGCTTGACAGGACGCCCCAGCCCGAGTTGCTTTCACCTCCACACCTCCACACCTCCACACCTCCACACCTCCACACCTCCACACCTCATGCTCCCCCCCGACCTCGCCCGCTTCGTCGAGGAGAGCGCGTCGCTCGACAAGCTCACCCGCACGATGCTGCTGCTCGACTACGCCGACCGCCTCGGTGACTACCCCGACGACGCCAAGGACGAGCGCCACCGCGTGCGCGGCTGCACGTCGCTTGTCTACCTCCACGCCGACTACGATCCCGCCGCCGCCGCGATGCGCTACCATGGCTTCGCCGACGCCCAGATCGTGAAGGGCATGGTCGCCCTGCTCGTGCGCGGCCTCGACGGGCTCCCGCCGGAGCAGATCGTCGACCTCGACCCCAGCTTCCTGAAGGAGTCCGGCCTCACCGAGGC
The DNA here is from genome assembly GCA_039177895.1 of Bacteroidota bacterium. GTDB lineage: Bacteria > Bacteroidota > Rhodothermia > Rhodothermales > Rubricoccaceae > JBCBEX01. The sequence goes on along the minus strand of JBCDFO010000117.1, from coordinate 5,572 downwards.
GCTCACTGCCACGCGCCAGGGCGGGCTGTTCAATATCCTCCGCCGGATGCAAGCTGAGGCCGAGGCTCATGTTGGCTCGCGTGCCAACGAGGGGTAGCAGCCCTCTTCGTCTCCCCGGAACTGGGGAGGTGCCGGCTGCACCAACCGGCTCGACCGGATCGTTTCTTGCCCCACGTTCGCCGACCCTGCCCGGCTCGCGGTAGCTTGGCCGCGGCGTTCCCTCAGTCACCCTCGTCTACCGACATGACTCGCTTCCTTCCCGTCTGCACAGCGCTCTGTGCCCTTCTCCTCACGGCCTGCGGCACCCCGCCCCTCGTCACCGACACCTCCGACGCCATCGCCAGCCTGCCCGACACCGTCGGCGCGTGGCAGGGCGAGAAGCCTGGCATTGACGATGCGGCCGCGCTCGAATCCTACGCGGCCGAGCGGGCGGCGCTCTTCGCCGAGGGCACAGCGGACGCGGCCCCCGTCGAGTTCGTCCAGTTCGACGCCGAGATGATGGCCGACGTGGACCTGCCCGGCTTCTCCGTGGACGGCGACCCGTCCGAGGCCAGCTACGGCGACCTCGACAGCGACCTCGGGCCCGTCGCGCTCGACCTCACCCTGGAGAAGCAGGCCGACGTGCGCGCCATCTTCGGCCGCGACGACCGCGGCATCCCCGAGCAGGCGGCCCCCTACAGCCGCATCGGGCGGCTCATCACCGAGGGGGGCACCTGCACGGCGGCGCTCGTGGGCCCGCGCCACATTCTCACCGCCGCGCACTGCTACGGCCGCAAGCCCGACGGCAGCCTCACCAACGCCATCTTCGTCCCGCTCTACGATCGCGGCGAGACGCCGCTGGGCACCTACGCCACCGTCACCTCGACCTACGCTGAGGCGATCCCGCCGCGCACGGCCAACTCCGAGGACTTCGCCGTGAGCATCCTCGACCAGCCGCTCGGCAACCAACTCGGCTACTTCGGCCTCCGCTCGATCCAGGACGAGTGGATGGTCCCGATGGCTGGCCGGTCCGCGCCCGAGTTCGCAGCCGTCGGCTACTCCGGCGACTGGTACGACGGCGAGCGCATGGGGGCCGACTGGGGCACGCAGTTCTACGGCCGCATGTCCGGCGACCGCACGGTCGTCGCGCACGACGGCGACACCACGCCCGGCGCGTCCGGCGGCCCGGTGCTGGGCTATTTCCCGAAGGCCGGCTGGCAGATCGTCGGCATCATCGTCGCGGGCCCGACGGAGCGCTTCCTCCCGATGGACGAGATCCTCCAGGGGCGCTCGGCGAACTGGCTCGTGGACGTGGACCGCTTCGCGGGCGTGATCGCGGAGATGCGTCAGCGCTATCCGTAACCACACCGCCCTGTCCAGACGCAAGCGAGGCCGGTTGTCCGTTGGGGGCGACCGGCCTCGCGCGTTTCAGCCGTATCGTGCGTATGCATTGCCTGCCAGCACGATGAGTTCGTCCACGCCGTCTCGTGATTTCGTCCCAGTCCGCATTGCCATGTGGTCGGGGCCGCGCAACCTGTCCACGGCGCTGATGCGGTCGTGGGGCAGCCGCGCCGACACGGCCGTGGTGGACGAGCCACTCTACGCGCACTACCTCGCCGCGACGGGTCTCCATCACCCCGGGCGTGCCGAGATTCTCGCCAGCCAGCCTACCGACTGGTGGGTGGCAGCCGAGCGCCTCACCGGGCCGATTCCGGGGGGCGCATCGATCTGGTACCAGAAGCACATGGCGCACCACCTGCTGCCGACGGTCGAGCGCGCCTGGCTCGACGCCCCAGGCTTCCGCCATGCGTTCCTGCTCCGTGAGCCGGGTCCCATGCTGGCTTCGCTCGTGAAGGTGCTCGGGGCGAACGTGCGGGTCGAGGACACAGGGTTGCCTCAGCAGGTCGAACTCTTTCAGCGCATCGCGGACCGCGACGGGGCCGCCCCGCCCGTCGTGCAGGCGCGCGACATCCTAGCCGACCCACCCGGGATGCTCCGTGCCCTCTGTGCGGCGCTCGGCGTCCCGTTCGACCCGGCGATGCTCGCTTGGAAGCCCGGTCCGCGCCCCACGGACGGCGTGTGGGCGAAGCATTGGTACGCAACCGTGGAGCGTTCGACCGGCTTCGCGTTGCCGCGCACGTCGCACGCGCAGCCTCCTGCTTCGTGCACGGCGGTATTGGCCGAGTGCGAGCGGCTGCACGCCCACCTGGTCGGCTTTCGTCTACGCGTGGGATCCACGGCCTGAGCCCGGGTGACAGGTCCAAGGTTTTTGCGACGGGTCCGACTTTTTTGAGGGGCCGTGGCAAAAAGTGCAGGGGAAGCCAGCATAGGAGGAAGAGCGGGTCATCGCGGCCCGCCAGCATGCCTCAACCTGACATCGCTATGCGCATCTCGACCTCGACTCTCGGAATCTGGGACAGCCGCACCGTCGCGCTCAACGGGCCCCTCGCGACAAATTACTGCGGCGGTCCTTGCGTCAAGTGCTACTTCTAAGCACGCCGTACGCTCTACCTACGGCGGACGGGGGAGGGACATCCTCCCTCGTCCTTTCTGTATTCCCTCTGCAGACCGACCCGTGATGTCCTACCGCTTCTATCCTGCACCTGACACCCGCCTTCTCGATCATAATGGGACCCTCCTCGTGCAACGCCCGGACTCGCTGGCGGTCGTGACGAACCCCGACCTGGCCCGCACGCTGCGCGCTCTCCACCTCGACCCCGATCGTGTCGAGGAGGAGCTCGGACGCGTCCTCGCGGGCGCAGGCCTGGCGCTCGCGCTGGCTGAGCCGCTCGATCCGGCCAGCGCTGCCCGGTGGAAGCGACTCGGCGTGAATCCCGAGGACGCCCTAGAGCACATCAGGGCACAGCGGTTTCGCCTTGCCCCGAGGACGGGTGAAAAGGGGAGAACGGGTGAGGAGGGTCCGCTGATGCACGACGCACTCGCGGCTTGGGGCCTCCAGGTGCACCAAGAGGACGAGCATCGGGGCGCTAAACCACCGGAGACCGCCGTGTGGCAGGTCCTCATCACCGACGACGCGCTGAGCGAGGAAACCCTGGCAGCGGCGCAGCGTCAGCCCCGGACGCTGCTCGTCGTTCCGGCGAGGACGGACGTCTGGGTGATGCGTCTCGGAGAGGACGTCAGCATCGAATGCTTGCAAGCGCGCCTCCGGCACAACCAACCCGCGCGTCGCGTCGGCGCGCCCGTGGAGGGGAGCGACCCCCTGCCGCTTACGGCTCCGTTGGCTGCGCTGGTCGCCAGCTATGTCGCGCAGAGCAGCGTGGACATAGCCTGGGCACGCCGGTGGGTCCGGCTCAGCATCAACGGGCAAGTGGAGGCGCACCCGGTCGTTCCGCGTCCCTCGCGCGCACCGCGTGCCGAACCGAGGAAGGCACCGACCTACCGCGACTGGCTGAGCCCAGTGACCGGGTTCGCCCAGCACCTCCAAACGCAGGCGAGCGACGCCGGGCTCTACAATGCCGTCGTACGCTTCCGCATGCACCGAGCCCCGGCCACGCTCGACGACCTGAAAGCGAACGAGCAGCAGGTCGCCGGAGGGCAGGGGTGGAGCGAAGAGGACGCCCTACGCAGCGCCACCTTCGAGGCCATCGAGCGCTTCTCCGGTACCTGGCGCGACGCGCTCCCGCATCGCTGGGCGGCCGCCCGCGACCTCGGGCCTGCCGCGCTGCTGCCCGCCGCCGTTGACCTACACAGCGAACGGCAGCGCGCCACCCCGACGCCGTCGCACCTCCGCTCGATGGTTGCTGTGCCACACCCGCTCGACCCGGACCTGCGCATCCGCTGGGTCGAGGCAGCGGCGCTTGGTGGGGCCGCGTCCGATGGCGTTGCGACGCGCTGGTTTCCGGCAGCGGGCGCGTTCTACGCTGCGCCCGAGGACGGCGAGCGGTATGCCCTCCCGACCAGCAACGGCTGCGCGGCTGGGACCTCATTTCGCGATGCGGCGTGGCGCGGCCTGTGCGAACTCATCGAGCGCGACGCGGTGGCCATCTGGTGGTACAACCGCGTCTCCCGCCCCGCCCTGGATCTCACTACACTCGACGAGCCTCGGCTCGCTGCCTACGCGGAGACGCTGGTGGCGCAGGGCCGCACGCTCGACGTGTTCGACATCACGACCGACCTCGGCGTGCCCGCGGTGGCGGCGGCATCGAGGCGGATTGACGGCCCGCCGGGCTGGGTGATCGGCTTTGGGGCAGCCGCGACCTACACCGCGGCGGCAACCTCCGCCGTCTTCGAGGTTGCCCAGATGCAGCCAGCCACAGACAGCCCGGCCGAGCCGAGCCCCGCCACCTGGGCCGACACGGCAACGCTCGACGACCTGCCTCACCTCGCGCCTGTGGGGGCTCCCATCGCGCCGCCTGCCGTGCCCGCGCTCGACCTCGACGCGGTGCTCGATCGCCTCGACGCGCTCGGCATTCCGGTGTATGCTATCGACCAGACCGACCCCGATATCGGCGTAGCGGTCGTGCGGGTGCTGGCACCAGGGCTCGTGCATTTCTGGCGGCGCCTCGGCGCGGCACGGCTCTACGAGGTGCCCGTGCGCCTCGGCTGGCGGACGGTCCCGATCCAGGAAGCGGAGGTCAACCCGCTCGACCTGACGTTCTGAAACCCACTGGATGCGCTGAAACGCGCCGGGGCGGTCCGCAAACCGCCCCGGCCATCGTGCTTCTGCGAACCGGTGCTACCCAACCATCGCCACGCCGTCGGCGACGAGCGCGTCAGCCTCCTCCTGCGTGGTGGCCTCCGAGTAGACGCGCAGGACGGGCTCGGTGCCCGAGGGGCGGAACATCAGCCAGCCGCCGTCCACGCGGAACTTGTAGCCGTCGATGGTCTCCGTCTTCACGACGATCCGGCCGCCCACATCGCTGAGGCCGTCCTCGCTGAGTCGCTTCAGGAAGGCCTGTTTCTTCGCCTCGGTCGTGTGGAGGTCGTTGCGGCTCTGGCGGTGCTCGCCGAACTCGTCGAACAGCTCCTGGACGAGCTCCGAGAGCTTCTTGCCGCGCTTGACCATCATCTCCACCACGGTCAGCCCGATGAAGAGGCCGTCGCGCTCGGGGATGTGGCCCTTGATCGCCATGCCGCCGGACTCCTCGCCGCCCACGAGCACGTCGCGCTCGACGATGATCGGGCCGATGTACTTGAAGCCGATGGGCGTCGTGACCGCCTCCAGTCCGTAGGCGTCGGCCATCTTGCCGAGCATATCCGTCGTGGAGAACGTCTTCACCACGATGCCATCAAGGCCTTTCTCCTGCGAGAGGTACTTGACGAGCAGCGCCAGGATCTTGTGCGAGTCGACGAAGGTGCCGGTCTCGTCGTACATCCCGATGCGGTCGGCGTCGCCATCCGTCGCCAGGCCCGCTGCGCAGCCGTGCGCCACGACGGCCTCCGAGAGCTCGCCGAGGTTGCGGTCGATGGGCTCGGGAGCCTGCCCGTGCATGCCGGGGTTGAGGTCGTGGTGCAGTTCCACGACGCTGTCGGCACCGAGGAGCGCGGTGAGCGCGCCCTGGCCCGCCCCGTACATCGCATCGTAGGCGAACTTGAGTCCGGACGCCTTGATCGCGTCCGTGTCGATGCGCTC
>JBCDFO010000116.1:0-11946 GCA_039177895.1 Bacteroidota bacterium | reverse complement strand
CGGCGAGATCCTCACCGTGGTGATGGACGGCGAGTTCCTCGCGCGCGTCCTCGACCAGGGGGTCGCCAACCGGGGCATCGGCGGCTACCTCCAGACAGCGGGCGTCGTGCGCACCGCCGAGGGCTGGCTCATCGGTGAGGACCTGCTCGACCCCGACGACGCCTACCGCGTGGCGATCAACGACTTCCTGCTGAGCGGCCGCGAGGCGAACCTCGACTACCTCACGTTCGAGCACCCCGGCGTGACGCTCGTCGCCGAGGGCAAGGACATCCGCATGGCCGTCATCGAGGAGATGCAGCGCCGCGCCGACGGATAGGCCAGGGCTCGCGGGTGCGCAAAACGGCAGGGTGAACGCGACGGGCATTCGTACGTTCATCCTGCCTAACACGGATTCGGCGTCACGATGTCAGCATGACGCCGACGTGTCGGCTCGATCTCGGTAGGGGCGGTTTGCAAACTGCGGGTCAACACGGCCCGGGTTGATTGGCGTCAGGGCGTAGTCTCCCAGGAGAGGCGAACCTGGACCCGACATCCTCACGTCGATTCCGTATGACGAAGGCGCGGCACCTTGGCAGGTTGGCGGCGGCGGAGCAACCTCGCCTTGCTTGCCTCGTTGGACGCCCGTCTTTCTCACGCGCTCTCACTCCCATGTACCGACCCCTACTCGCGGCGCTTGCGCTGCTCCTCGCGGCTCCTCCGGCGCTCGCGCAGGCTCCTGACGACGACGCCACCCTCGACGCTGTAGTCGAGCGTGCCACAGCGCTTGCCACCGGGGAGGCTGCGCCCACGCCAGCCCTCTACGACGACCCCGCGCTCGTCCAGCGCTACCAGCAGACCATCACCCAGACCGAGCTCGAAGGGCTGCTCCACTACTTTGCCTCGGACCACTTCGAGGGCCGCGAGACGACGGCGCGCGGGCAGAAGATGGCCGCCGAGTTCCTCGCCCACAAGTTCATCGACATGGGCGTGCTGCCCGCGGGCACGGTGGAGGACGCCGGGCCGCTCGCGCGCTACTACCAGCCGTTCCCGCTCCAGGAGCGCAAGCTCGCTCGCAGCGTGCTCACCGTCATGGCCGCCGACAGCGCCGTCGTGATGACGAGCACCTTCAGCCGCGACGCGATGGACGGCGAGAGCTACCTCGGGGCTGGCGGCAACGCGGGGGCCCCCTCGGCCGCAGGCGTCGTATTCGCAGGCTACGGCATCAATGCGGACACCTACAGCGACCTCGGCGCGCTCAGCGAGCAGGGCATCGACGCCACCGGCAAGTGGCTGCTGCTCCTCGACGACGAGCCGATGAACGCCGACGGCACGGCGAGCCGCATCACCGAGGACGGCGCGTTTTCGCAGTTCACGACGCAGTGGTGGTCGAAGCTGCAGGCCGCCTACAGCACCGGCATCGGCCAGCCGGCGGGCTTCCTGATCGTCTCCGACCGCAGCCCCCGCTCGGCCGACCCGCTCGCCACGCGCGCCCAGTCGGCACTCAACAGCGTGGGCAGCCTCTCGCTCGTCGGCAGCAGCGCGCAATCGTTCAGCCTGCCGCCCATCTTCCGCGTCTCGTCGGCCGTCGCGGACGCGATCCTCGGCGACCGCCGCATCGCCGACCTGCAGGCGGAGATCGACGGGAGCCTGACGCCCAAGGTCTTTGAGGTGCCCGGCTCGCTCGTCGGGGCCGAGGTCGCGTATGCCACCAACACCGTGATGACCGAGAACGTCATTGGCATCGTGGAGGGCTCCGACCTGAAGGACGAGGTGGTCGTCCTCACGGCGCACTACGACCACGTCGGCATGACCGAGGGCGCGGGCGACACGATCAGCAACGGGGCCGACGACGACGGCTCCGGCACGATGGCGCTCGTCGAGATGGCCGAGGCGTTCGCGATGGCGAAGGCCGACGGCAACGGGCCGCGCCGCACAGTCGTTTTCCTAGCCGTCTCCGGCGAGGAGAAGGGCCTCCTCGGCTCAGCCTACTACGCCGACACCGAGCCGCTCTTCCCGCTCGAAGACACGGTCGCGAACCTCAACATCGACATGATCGGGCGCACCGACCCGACCTACCCGGGCGAGCAGCTCGACAACTACGTCTACATCATCGGCGGCAAGCTCATCTCAGAGGAGATCCAGACGATCACCGAGCAGGCCAACGTGCTCACGGGCCTCGGCATGGACCTCAACGAGCGGTTTAACTCGAAGGACGACCCCAACCAATTCTACCGCCGCTCCGACCACTGGAACTTCGGCAAGAACAACATCCCGTTCATCTTCTACTTCAACGGGACCCACGAGGACTACCACCAGGTCGGCGACGAGGCGCACAAGATCGACTACCCGCAGCTCACCCGCCGCACGCAGCTCATCTTCGCCACGGCCTGGCAACTCGCCAACCAGGACGCCCGCGTCGCGGTGTCGGGCGCGGGGTTCAACTAGGGCGTGATGCCGTAATCCGTGCTGCCGTGTTGCAGTGACGATGACCTCAATGCCCGAGGCTTCTGCCACTGCAACACGGCAGCACGGTAAAACGGCTTCACTCACCGGACAACGACGACCTTCTGGGTCTGCTGCCGGTCTTCTGCGACGAGGCGGAGGACGTAGACCCCGGCGGGCACGTCGAGATCGACCTCGATGGTCTGGGCGCCTGCGGCCTGCGTGCCGGTGGCGAGGACCGCGACCCGGCGACCGAGCGCGTCGTAGAGCGCAAGGTCCACCTCGGCGGGTGCCCCGAGTTCGAGCGGGACGACGAGCGTCTCACCGGCGCGGAACGGGTTCGGGTAGGCCGCCTCCAGCGCGAAGCTAGACGCGAGCGCGTCGTCCTCGTTCGACACGACGGACTCACCCTGATAGCGGAATTCCTTCATCAGCACGGGCCCGGTGCTCTGCTGGAACGACGAGAGGTAGAGCGGCCACTGGTCCGCGTAGTTGGCGCTCTGCTGCCCGAGGAGGTTGATGAAGGCGCTCTGCCCCGGCGGGATCACGTTCTGCGCGACGCTGTTGCCGTCAGGCTTGAACTCGATCACCTGCTGGTAGCTGCCGGGGTACTCCTGGTAGTTCGGGTTGAAGACCGGCACGCGGAAGAGCGCCTTCAGCGCCTCGAAGTCCATGGGCGTGTTGGCTCGCACGTAGTCGTCCAGGAAGTCCACACCGTCGTAGAGGCGGGTGTAGCCGCTCGAGGGCGTGCTGATCCAGGGCACATTGTCGCCCTGGTCCCAGGAGACGGCGGGCTTGTTGTTCCAGTTGACGAAGTAGCCCTTGGTCGGGTTGACTTCCTGCGGGTGATCGGCGAAGTCGAGGAAGCCCTCCCACTCCTGCGTGCCGTTGCCCAGGGCCGGGAGGCGCGGGTCCACGGTGGCGGGGCGCTGCGGGTAGAGGCCGATGTGCCAGAAGGCGATGCGCTGCGCGCGGTCGTTGTAGAACACGTTGAACGACATCGTCGAGCGCTCGATGGCATCGACGTACGCCTCGAAGTCGCCGGCGCGCCAGACGTCGTAGAACGCCTCGACCATCTCGAGTTCGCGGTTCCAGAAGGCATACCGCCAGGAGAACGCAGTACCGCTCTCCGCATCAACCGCGTAGACCGGGCCGTGGACCGTGCGGAAGCTGGTGTACACAACGTCGTCCCCGTCGCCCACGACGATGGTGGAGGTGACCGGCTCGAGCGGCAGCAGGTCGCCGTCGAACTGGTACTGCGTGCCCGTTTCGTCGAGCGTCTCGACGTAGGTGTCCACGTTGTCCGAGAAGCCCGTCGTGAGGGTCCAGGCGCGGTCCTGCGTGCGGCCGATGATGACACCCGGGATGCCCGGCACCGTCATGCCCGAGAGATGGATGCCGCCGTCCACGATGAGTTCGACTTCGCTCGTCACCGATGTCTGCGCGCGGGTCTCCGGGTTGATGGACGGGACGCCCATCTGCGGGGCCCCCAGCAGCATCGCGTTGCCCGAAGCCGTGAGGCTCGGCGCGATGACGGCGGCGAACGAGCCGAACGAGAGCGGGATGCCGTGCTCGGTGTAGAACGCGTCGCGGGCGGCGTTCTCCTCCGCGAGCCGGGCGGCGGTCTCCTTCGCGAACGCCACGACGTGGTCCGGGAAGTTGTGGTTGGCATACGTCGGCGTCTCGCCCGCGACCGGCGGCATCTGGTCCGTCATCGTCGTCGAGGCCGTCGGGTCGTTGATCGGGCGCAGTTGGTTGAACATCTCGGGGCCCATCGCCTCGAACTCGGCGAGGCGGGTCAGCTCCGAGCCGCCGATCTCGCCGAAGCGGCGCATGAAGAACTGCAGGATGGCGACCGTCTTGTCGTTGTCCCACGCCTCCGGGCTGAACTGAAAGAGGCCGTATTCGGCGGGGAGGAACTGGGCGGGGTTGGTCCCGACGAGCCCGAGGTAGGCGTTGATACCGTCGCGGTAGGCGTTCAGCGCGGCCTGGAGGCCCGGCGAGAGCGCGTTGAACTGCTCGGCGCGCTCCTCAGGCGTGTAGAAGACCGTGCGGAGGTTCTGGTCCTGGATGACGTTGGCGTTGTCCTCGCCTGCACCGAAGACCTCGGAGAAGCGGCCCGTGGCGACACGCCAGAACGTCTCCATCTGGAAGAGGCGGTCCTGCGCCACGGCGAAGCCCTGGCCGAAGAAGGCTGCCTCCTCGGTGGGCGCGGAGATGCGAGGCACCCCGAACTCGTCACGGTCGATGGTGACCATGTTGCCGTCGGAGGCCATGAGGGTGATGTCCTCGGCGGTCTGCGCGGAGGCAGCCGGGACCGTGAGCGGGGCGGCGAGCAGCGCGAAGGCCGCGAGCGCCGCCAACGTGTAGCGGTAGAGCATGGAAGGGAGACGTAATTGAACGAACAGGAAAAGCGCTTTCCTTTGGCGTTGGGACCAATGTACGCGAAGGGCGTGCCGACACCCCCCTCTGGGACGTGCGTGTTCGAAACCCCACGCCGCGTGGAGCGTGCTTGCTGGCCCTGTTTCACCTGCGACGCTGTACCCGCCCCCATGGCGAACGCCCCCGCCCGACCTGCTCCCAAAGCGCCTGCCCGCTCCAGCACCCCGGTCCGCCCCGGAGCCATCCAGCTGAAGGCTGTCAAGCCTACCCTCCCCGACCTGGACGTCGGCGGAGATGGCATGCTGGAGCTCCCCGTGGTCACGCGACCGGTCAAGACGCGCCGACCTGGGCAGCGCCCCGAGTGGCTCCGCGTGAAGCTGCCCTACGGCGACACGTTCCGCAACGTCCAGGACATCATCGCCAAGCACGACCTCCACACGGTCTGCCAGAGCGCCCGCTGCCCCAACATGGGCGAGTGCTGGACCGCTGGGACGGCGACGTTCATGATCCTCGGCAACGTCTGCACGCGCTCGTGCAGCTTCTGCGCCGTCATGACGGGCCGCCCGGGCAAGAAGGACCTCGACTGGGACGAGCCGCGCCGCGTCACCGACGCCGCCAAGCTGATGGGCCTACGCCACGTCGTCATCACGAGCGTCAACCGCGACGACCGCAAGGACGGCGGGGCCCCCATCTTCGCGGAGTGCATCCGGCTCCTCAAGGACGAGATCGACGGCGTCACCATCGAGGTGCTCACGCCTGATTTCCGCGGCGCGGAGGCGGCGATGGACACGGTCTTCGAGGCGCGGCCCGACGTGTTTAACCACAACATTGAGACGGTGCCGCGGCTCTACCGCCGCGTGCGCCCCCAGGCAGACTACCAGCGCTCGCTCGACGTGCTCCAGCGCGCGAAGGACGCCTTTGGCCTCCGTACAAAGTCCGGCATCATGGTTGGCCTCGGCGAGACGCGCGACGAAGTGCTGAGCCTCATGGACGACTTCGCGGGCATCGGGCTCAACGTGATGACCATCGGGCAGTACCTCCAGCCCACGAAAATGCACCTCCCCGTCGAAGAGTTCGTCCACCCGGACGTGTTCGCGTGGTACAAGGAGCAGGGCGAGGCGCGTGGCATCGAGCACGTGGAGAGCGGGCCGCTGGTACGGTCGAGCTACCACGCCGAGCGCCATGTCTAGGACCCGCCATGTCTAGGACTCACCATGTCTAGAACCTGGGGAGCCGGGGGCACGAAAGGACGGCGCACAGGGCTGGCGGCACTGGTTCTCTGCGCTTGCCTACTCGTCGGATGCGGTACGGAGCGCCTGACGGGGCGCACCGCCAGCGTGGTCTTCCTCACCGACACCAACTGCGATTACTTCGTCGTGCAAGCGCTGCGGGGCTCCTACGCCGTGCTCCAAGGTGCCGGCGACCTCGTGGTCAGGCAGGGCGATGTCTTCGAGGGCGGCGCGCTGCGCGCTGGGCGCGTGACGTTCCGCCACCTCCCCTTGGGCACCGACGACGACCGCGAGGATGCTGCCGTGGTGATCCTGAACGTGGACCGGGGCGGCCTCGACGTGATCGAGGCGCAGACGCGGCTGCGCACGCTCTGCTCGACTGCAGGCTGAGATATGTGGCGGGCTGAGGCGGGCATCAGTGCGAGGAACCGTGGGGTTTCGTTTAGAAACGGGAACGGGAAAAAAAGGAATCCCAAGAATCTGTCTAAACAACCAGATGATCGCTGCGCGGGCCCAGTGATTCGGCACGGCTTTCGTTAATGGGGGACTTCCCCATCCCTCCACCCGTTCCCCTCCTATGGCTGAGGCCACCGCGCGCTCCTCTGGACGCGCCACCCCCACGTCCGCCTTCCTACCCCGCCGCGTCCTCGTCATTGACGACTGTCCCGACCAACGCACCATCGTGCGCCTGATGCTCGAACGCGCTGGCGTCCACGTCGATGAGGCGGACTCGGGGCAAGCCGGGCTCCAGGCGTACGCCTCTGCGTGTCGCGACAACGTCCCGCACGAGGTCGTCCTGATGGACCTCCGTATGCCCCATATGGACGGGCTGGAGACAACGCGGCGGCTGCTCGAACAGGCTGCGACGCCGCCGCGCATCGTGGGGGTGACGGCCGAGCCGCACGCGGCCTATTTCGAGGCGTGCCGCTCAGCCGGGATGGAAGCCGTCGTGACGAAGCCCTACCGGACAAGCTCGCTGCTCGTGGCGTGCCTGCGTGGCCCCCGCGCCGAGGCGTAAGGAGGTAGGCATCCCCGGCAGCGCGCCCCGCTGCGCACGGGCACAGGAGCAGTGCGATCTTGCAGGACGCCTCTGCCCCACGCCATGGCCGACCTGCTCCCCGACTCGCCCTCCCCGGATCCGACCGACAGCCGCTTCAGCGCGGCGCGGGCCGTTGTGCTCCAGGGCGTGCTGATGCTCGGCGGGCTCGCGGCATTCTTCTTCCTGCTCCTGGAAGTGGGCCAGGACGTGAACCCGCTGCTGATCGGCGTGGTGGGGATGGCGCTGCTGTGGCCGATCCGGCAGCAACCGGCGGCGCGGGCGCTGCTGATCGCGGCGGGGTTGCTGATCGCGTTCTGGCTCCTGCGAACGCTCGGCGGCGTGCTCGCGCCGTTCGTGATCGTCTGGCTGCTCGCCTACCTCCTCGACCCGGTGGTGGTGTGGGCCGAGGGCCGCCTCAAGATGCCGCGCTGGGCATCGACGCTGCTCCTGACGCTGCTCGTCGTCGGGCTGCTGGTGCTGGTGTCGCTCCTCTTCGTCCCCAACCTGATTGCGCAGGTGGAGCTGCTCGCGCAGCGCGTCATCGGGCTGCTGTCTGGATTGCCCACCTACCTCGCCGATAACCCGTTCGTGCGCTACCTCGAAACGAACGGCCTGGTGGACATGGCCGAGTTGGAGACGCAGCTCTCGGCGTTCCTCCCGGACCGGATCGCAGAGTTGGCCGGGCGCATCCCCGACGCCGTCGGCGGCCTCTCGCGCTCGGTCGGGACGCTCATCGAGGTCATCACGGTCGTCGTGCTCGTGCCGGTGCTGCTGTTCTACGTCCTGAAGGACTACCCCAAGCTCCGCGACACGCTCACCGACCAGTTCCCGACCTACCAGGGCGGCCGCGACTACCTCTTCCGCAGCGCGTCGATTCTGGGCAACTACCTCCGCGGCCAGCTTCTCATCTCGGCGATCTCGGCGTTCAACGTCTCGCTCTTTCTCGGACTCTTCGGCGTGCCGTTCGCGTTCGTGATCGGGCTGCTCGCAGGCGTGCTCAACATGATCCCCAACCTGGGCGCGATCATCACCAACGTCATCGCCATCGCCATCACGCTGGCGTTCGGGTCGCTCGGCGATGTCGTCGTCGTCGTGATCGTGCTGCTCGGGCAGAGCCTGCTGGAGCAGGCCGTGCTCACGCCGAACATCATGAGCCAGCAGGTGGGGCTGCACCCGGTGCTCATCATCCTGTCGCTCTTCGTCTTCGGCGCGCTGATGGGCTTCGTGGGCCTGCTCCTCGCCGTGCCCGCGACCGCGATCCTGCTGGCGTTCTACCGGACCTGGCAAGAGAACCGCTTCGCAACGACGACGGGCACGACGCTACCGGAGGAGGTGGCTGAACGTGCGGATGCGTGAACGTGTGGATGAGCCCCTTCCCCAGCACGAAGTAGCTTTCCCACCCACGTCCACACCTTCACACGTGCCTACCTCCACACTCACCCTTCGTGCGCCCCGTGCGTTCAGCCCGTCGGCCTCGCTGCTCGGACGCGGGCTGCGCCGGATGCTAGGCGGCGATCCGATCCGCGCCGAGGCGGTCTACTGGGTCGCGCTCGTGCTCGTGGTGGCGGTCGCGGTGATGGGGACGCAGTGGGGCTGGCTGTGGCTGCGCGATGCCAGCCCGCCGGAGGAGTTTCTCGCGGCGGCCGTGTGGTACGCTGTGGCGCAGGCCATTGCGGTCGTCGTGTTCGTCGGCGTGGGCTACGTCGGGTGGAGGCCACGCGTCGAGGTAACGCTGACGCCGGAGACGCTGCGCATCCAGCAGGGTCGCGTGGCGCTGGAGATTCCTCGCACCTCACTCCGCGCGCTCCGCACCATCGAAGCCACGGAAGAGCACCGCACGCTGCGCCGCCGCGCCGACGTGCGCCGGTTCGTGGCGAAGGCCTACGACCCGCTCCTCGTGCTGGACGTGGACGGGCAGCCTCCCATCGTCCTCGCGCTGCCCAGCGCCGAGCGTGAGCGCTTCGAGCAAGCACTCGGACCTTTGACCCTCGACCTTCGACCCTCGACCTTCGGATGACCTTCACCCTCGCCGCCGAAGACCCGACGACCGACGCCCGCGCCGGGGTCCTCACGACTGACCACGGGGCCATCGAGACGCCGATCTTCATGCCGGTCGGGACGCTCGGCACGGTGAAGGCCGTCGAGCCGCGCCAGCTCCGCGACGACCTCGGCGCGCAGATCATCCTCGGCAACACGTATCACCTCTTCCTGCGCCCCGGCATGGAGGTCATGGAAGCGGCCGGCGGGCTGCACCGCTTCATGCGCTGGGACGGGCCGATCCTCACCGACTCGGGCGGCTTCCAGGTCTTCTCGCTCGCCGACAGCCGCACCATCACCGAGGAGGGCGTCACCTTCCAGAGCCACCTCGACGGCAGCCGCCACCTCTTCACGCCGGAGTCGGTCGTGGACACGCAGCGCTCGATCGGCTCCGACATCATGATGGTGCTCGACGAGTGCCCGCCTGCGGACGTGGATGAGGCGTACGCGCGCAAAAGCAATGCGCTCACGATGCGCTGGGCCAAGCGCTGCCAGGACCACTTCCGCGCCACCGAGGCGAAGTACGGGCACCGCCAGACGCTCTTCCCCATCGTGCAAGGCGTGACCTATCCCGCCGTGCGCCGCGAGTCGGCGCGGCAGCTCGTGGACATGGACTTCGAGGGCTATGCCATCGGCGGGCTGTCGGTGGGCGAGCCCGCGCCGGTGATGTACGAGGTCGTGGAGGTCGTCACGGCCGAGCTGCCACGCGACAAGCCACGCTACCTCATGGGCGTCGGCACGCCCGCCAACCTCATCGAGTGCATCGCGCGCGGCGTGGATATGTTCGACTGCGTGCTCCCGACGCGCAACGGCCGCAACGGCACGATCTACACGACCGAGGGGCAGCTCAACATCCGCAACGCGAAGTGGAAGGCCGACTTCTCGCCGATCGACCTGCGCCTCGACCACTACGCGGGGCAGTTCTCGAAGAGCTACCTCCGTCACCTCCTCAACGTCAACGAGGTGCTCGGGATGATGCTCGCCTCGCAGCAGAACCTGGCGCTCTTCCTCTGGCTCGTCGGTGAAGCCCGCCGCGCGATCTTCGACGGCCGCTACGCATCCTGGATGCGCGAGTGGTTGCCGAGGCTGTCGCGACGGTTGTGAGCTATTGGATATTGGCTGTCAGCTGTCGGTTTCTTCTACCCACAGCCCATAGCCAGAGGCCGACCGCCTCCCCTCGATGAACCGCCCTGACACCCCCCGGCCGCGCAGCACCGCGACGCCGCGCAAGCTCATCTCGAACAAGAAGCCGGTCTACCGGCTCAGCGACTACGTCCTCGAGTACCTCGTGCGCTACGGCCGCCTCGTCACGCGCGGCGCGGACTACGACAGCCTCACCCGCTACGCCGGGGCCACGACGCTCTACGACGAGCAGGGCAACGACACCCTCTGGAACACCGTCTACTACGGCCCCGCTGAGCAACGCGAGGTGCACGACGCGCTGCTGCTCACCTACGCCCTCATCAAGTCCGACGGCGACCTCTCCACCATCGAGCACCTGCGCGTCGACCGCGTGGACGTGTGCCTCTACGGCAACACGCTCCCCTTCCGCGTCCGCATCGTCAACGCGCTCAACGAGAACTTCGACTACTTCTACGTCAAGCGCGGCGACGCCAACCGCGTCTACGGCCTCGAACTGGAACACCTCCTCTCGCCCAACCGCATCCACTACCTCGTCCACCCGTCACGAGACGGGAACGACACGGGGACCCTCATCGAGGAGCACATCATCGGGATCCCGGCGGCCAAGTTCGTCCGCGAGTCGATGCCGACGAACCACTTCGACGAGGTGCGGCTGGCGAAGGAGTTCGTGAAGTTCAACGAGCGCTGCCTGATCCGCCTGCTCGGCGACATGCACTCGGGCAACTACGTGATCGACATCACGCCGGACTTCGAGAAGATGCAGTACCGCATGCGGCCCATCGACTTCGACCAGCAGAGCCACCACTGGCGCAAGCAGGTCTACCTCCCGCAGTTCTTCCCGCAGAACAACCCCATCGTGGAGCTGGGCATGGCGCGCATGAGCGTGCAGACGTACGACCAGTACCAGCGCGAGGAGCGCGGCCTCATCGCCGGGCGCATCCGGTCGAGCGAGGGCCGCTACGAGGCGCTGATGGAGGTCATGCGCGAGGACCTCATTGCGCCGCCGGAGCACGTGGAGCGACTCGCCGCCCAACTCGTCCGCCACCACAAGGACCCGATCTTCGCGACCTGCCGGACGATGGGCGAACTCGTCTACGCGTCGCTCGACCGACTCCTCCAGCGCGTGCCGTGAACGGGGGCGATGCGCCCCTCTGCAGAGCGTTCTACCGGTAGACTTCCACCATGATCTCGGAGGCGCGCGTGCCGGTGACCGTCGCTGTCGCGATGATCTCGACACCTTCACTGCTGACGCTGTTGCCCTGGTGCGTCATGAGGCTTCCCATCGCGTAGATGAGCAGCCGGCCCCCGCCACGCCGCCCGCTCCACTGCGGCACGGGGCAGAAGAGAGTGGCTTCGTTGGAGCGGTAGCACTCGGCCCGCTCGCGCGAGTTGCGGCCGGTATCCGGGTTGTACGCGGTGAGGTCCATCGTCACCGTCGGCCAGCCGGTCTGCTCGAACATGCGCTCGACGCCCTCGAAGCCGTCGATGCTCTGGCCGCCGCCCATCGCGCTGTGCTTCATCTTCCATGCCTGCGCCGAGGCCGACAGCCGGACGAGGTCGCTGACGATGGTGTCCACCTCGGCCTTACGGCGGTTCTCCATGAAGCCGTTGATGGCGGTGGCGGTGGCAATCCCGACGATGACGACGGTGAGGGTGAGCAGGAGAAGTTGTTGCTGGCCCATGGCTTCGGATGTG
>JBCDFO010000115.1:0-11970 GCA_039177895.1 Bacteroidota bacterium | reverse complement strand
CGTCGAGGGGTAGGTCACCATCAGCGCCGCGAGGTTGTCGGCGTGTTCGTCGGCTTTCGCGCGGAGGTCGTCAAGGTCCACGTTGCCGTCCTCGTCGGACTGCACTACGACCACGTCCATGCCGCACATCACCGCCGAGGCGGGGTTCGTGCCGTGCGCGCTCGACGGGATGAGGCAGACGGTGCGGTGCGCGTCGCCATTGGCGAGGTGGAAGGCGCGGATCGTGAGGAGGCCGGTGTACTCGCCCATCGCGCCCGAGTTGGGCTGCAGGCTGACGGCGGCGAAGCCCGTGATCTCGCAGAGTGCGTCGTGCAACTCGTCGATCATCGCGTGGTAGCCCTGCGCCTGCTCCACGGGCGCGAAGGGGTGGAGGTTTGAGAAGCCGCGCATCGTGACCGGCATCATCTCGGCGGTCGCGTTGAGCTTCATCGTGCACGAGCCCAGCGGGATCATGCTGTGCGCGAGCGAGAGGTCCTTGTTCTCGAGCCGCTTCAGGTAGCGCAGCATCTCGTGCTCGGCGTGGTAGGCCGAGAACGTCGGGTGCGTGAGATAGTCCGTCGTGCGTGGCTTGGCTCCGTTATAGGTGCCGTCGGCCATGACGTCGGCGGCGAAGACGTGACGCTTGCTGCCCTTATGGAACAGGCTCACCAGGTCTTCAAGGTCGTCCAGCGTCACCGTCTCGTCGAGGGCGACGCCCACGGTGCCGTCTCCGAAGTCGCGGAGGTTGATGCGGAACTGCGTCGCGGCCCGGTCGAGAATCGTCGCCGTGGCGTCGCCGGTCTGAATGCGAAGTGTGTCGAAGAAGTCGTTCGTCAGCACCTCGAAGCCGAGCGCGGTGACGGCGTCGGCGAGCGTCTTGGTGGCGCGGTGGACGTGCTCGGCGATGGCGCGGAGGCCGTCGGGGCCGTGGTAGACGGCGTACATCCCGGCGATATTCGCCAGCAGCACCTGCGCCGTGCAGATGTTCGAGGTCGCTTTCTCGCGGCGGATGTGCTGCTCGCGCGTCTGGAGCGTCATCCGCAGCGCCTGGTCGCCGTTGGCATCGCGGCTCACGCCGATGAGGCGGCCCGGAATCTTGCGCTTGAACTTGTCGGTGCAGGCGAAGAACGCCGCGTGGGGGCCGCCGTAGCCCATCGGCACGCCGAAGCGCTGGCTGTTGCCCACCGCCACGTCCGCGCCCCACACGCCGGGGGCCTCGATGAGCGTGAGCGCGAGGAGGTCCGTCGCCACCGCCACGAACGCCTTCTGGGCGTGAACCTGCTGCGCGAGCGCCGCGAAGTCGTAGATCTGCCCGTCGGTGTCGGGATACTGCAGCAGCACGCCAAACACGTCATCGGTCACCTCGAACTCGGCGGGATCGGCGACGACCACGTTGATGCCGAGCGGCTCCGCGCGCATCTGCACCACGGCGATGGTCTGCGGGTGGCAGCGGTCGTGGACGAGGAACGTCGAGCGCTTGCCGCGCAGCTGGCCGAAGAACATCGACATCGCCTCGGCGGCGGCCGTGCCCTCGTCCAGCAGCGACGCGTTGGCGATCTCCAGCCCCGTGAGGTCGCTCACCATCGTCTGGTAGTTGAGCAGCGCCTCCAGCCGTCCCTGCGCGATCTCGGCCTGGTAGGGCGTGTACTGCGTGTACCACCCCGGATTCTCGAACACGTTGCGGAGGATGACCGGTGGCGTCAGCGTGCCGTGGTAGCCCATGCCGAGGTACGACCGGAAGACCTCGTTCTGGTCGGCGAGCCGCTGCGCTTCGGCAAGGAGCGCGTGCTCCGAGAGGGCGGGCGGTAGGTCCATCGCACGGCCGAGGCGGATCGCGTCGGGTACGGCGGCGTCCACGAGCGCGTCGAGCGAGGCCACGCCGAGGGCGTCAAGCATCGCCTGGACGGCGGCGTCATCGGAGGCGTTGTGGCGGCGGGCGAAGTGGTCGGGGTGCGCGAGCGCGGAAGGGGTGAGCGTCGTGTCCATCGTCCGGGGCAGGGGCTGAGAGGAGGTTTCAGTCGAGACTGAAAGAATGAAGCACCCCGCCGCGTGTTTCGCAAGCCGCCGCCGCTACACGGTTTCCTCGTAACGTCCGGGCTTCTGTAAACCAGAACGTCCGGGCGCATCGGTGTGCACCCGGACGTGGCTTCAAGGACATGGCTTATAAGTCGAAAGCGTGGCGCGCGTGACGCCGCGCGGGCAGTGGCGGCTAGTCTGCCGCGACGCCGATGGAGACAATGCCGCTGTAGTCCTCGAAGCGTAGCACGGCCCTGGCGGGGCGGCCGGTGACGGTCTGCGTCCCCTCCGCCAGATTCTGGGCGAGGTTGCGTGCGTAGAGCACGGTGCCGTCGTCGGCGAGCAGTTCCAGCGAGGCCGTGCCGCCTGTGTAGCCGACGACCGAGAGGCCCACCTGCGTGGCGTCGCCGGTGAAGGTGAGCGCGTAGTCCTGCTCGAAGGCAAAGTCGGCGGCGGTGACCGCGAAGCCAAAGTTGTCCGTAGCATTACCCACCGCAGGGGGAAGGCCTCCCGGAATGAGATCCTCAGGTACCAGAGCCTCAGGCGTGACGAGCGAGTCGGCGCAACCCATGCTCAGCGTGAGGGAGAACAGGGCAACGGTAAGCGCAGCAAGTCGAAGCATAGTAAAACAGGCGTGACGTTCAAGGGCGGCTCGCGTGACAGGATACGGCGCTGGACGGGAAATCCAACGCGGGCACCTTAAAACCCGATGGTGGCGCCGACGACGAAGGTGCTCCGGGTTACGTCTTCGAGGACGAGGCGGACGGTTTCGTTCGAGAGGAGCGAGGCCTCCGTGTTGTCCACGGACGTGAGCTGGTCCTCGAACTCGGTGTTCACGATGGCTACATTGATGGCGGCATTCGGGCCCACGCGGATCCCGATGCCGGCCGTGACGGTGCGCCGGAGCCGGTCCGTCACGATGCCTGCGGTGTCGCGGAGCGGGTCGGGCTGGTAGGCAAGGCCCAGGCGCACGGTGGCGATGCCAAACGCGTAGGCCGCGCCGAAGCGCGTCGTGAACGCGTCCTCGTAGGTGCGCCGGATGGTGGCGTTCTGGTCGGCGATGAAGCCGAGGTCGTCGGGGCTGGTGAAGCCCGAGGTGCGGAGGCGAGCCTGGCTCCAGTCCACGTACTCGACGTCGGCGGCGAGCATCGCGCCCGCGATCTGGTAGACCACGCCCGCGCCGAAGCGCCACGGTGTGGTGAAGTCGTACTCCAGCGGCGAGAGCCCGCTCAGGTCGTCCACGCCCTGCTCGACGACGTTGACGTAGGTGGGCGTCTCCACCACGAGCCCGACGCGGAGCCCGGGCTGTGCCTCGGCGGAGAGGCCCACGCGCGCGTTGATGCCGCGCGTGTCTAGGTCGAAGCTGAAGACGTCGGGGTTGGCGTCGAAGAAGCTGGCCTCGGCGATCGACTCGACGAAGTAGGAGCCGATGAGCAGGTTGACGGAGCCGCCGACCATCACGCCGGGTGCGATCTCCAGCGCGGCGGCGGCCGAGAGCTCGCCCGCCTGCCCCTCCTGGAAGAGGTCCTCCTCGAAGCGGTCGCTGACGGTGGTGCCGTTGCCGAGCGTACCGGTCACCTCGGCGTCGTAGAACAGCGCCCGGTCGTAGCTGCTGGTGCGGTTATAGCCCAGCCCCACGACGAACGAGCCCCGCACGGTGGGCACCTTGGCGGCGTAGCCGATGTGGCCCAGACGGGCCCCGCTGGAGCGCGTCGCACCGTCGAGGGTGCGCCCGGCGAGGCCGAGGCCCGCATCGTCGTCAGAGAGACGGTAGAGCGCGTCGCTCTCGATGCCGGCGAGGTCGAGGGAGACCGAGGCCTGAGAGGCACTCAGCCAGCCGAGGTTGGCCGGGTTGGCGAACGAGGCCGTCCAGCCCCCGACGCCGCCGATGGCGGCACCGCCCTGCCCGGCGAGCTCGGCGCCCAGGGTGGGCTGGCGACGGCTGAGCAGGAGGAGGTCCTCGGCCGTCTGGGCGAGCGCGGCGGGCGCGACCAGGAGAAACGCGAGGGCGAGGCAGCGGGGCAGGGCGATGGTGGAGCTACGCATGAGGGCGAAGAGCGGAATGGAACGAGGCGGCTCGGCAGGGCGGACGCTCGGCAGGGCGAACGTGCGGGCTGGACACAGCGGAGGCCCGCACGGGGCGCACGGGCCTCCTGGATGGCTGTCAGACGAAGGGGACGGGTGGGCTAGCGCCTAGAGGCTGCCCCCGCCGCGGCGGCTGGAGCGCCCCGAAGAGCGGTTGCCCGAGGAGCGGTTGCTCGACCCGCCCGAGCGGGCACGGCTGCCCGAGGAGCGGTTGCTCGAGCCGCCGGACCGCGCGCGGCTGCCCGAGGAGCGGTCGTTTGACCGTCCGCTGCGCGTGCTCGGTGCGGAGCGGGGGCGCGGGGCCGGAGCCGGGCGGCTCTGCGGCCGCGGGGCCGGCGCGGAGCGGGTGCGGCTCCCCGACGACCCGCCACTGCGCGTGCGGGGCGCGGAGCGTGCGTTCGACCCGCCGTCGTCCCCGCCACGCCGGGTGCGGCTGGGCGCCGGACGGCTCTGCGGCTGACGGCTCGGCGCGGGCCGTGTCTGCGGCTGACGGCTCGGTGCCGGTCGCGTCTGCGGTGTGCGGTTCGGTGCCGGTCGGGTCTGCGGTGTGCGGTTCGGTGCCGGTCGCGTCTGCGGTGTGCGGTTCGGTGCCGGTCGGGTCTGCGGTGTACGAGTGCCCTCCGGCCGCGTTTGCGGGGTGCGCGTTCCCTCGGGGCGCGTCGTGGGTCGCGGAGCGCGCGTGGCGTCGCGGCTCGGGGCCGGGCGCGTCCGTGTGGCTTCCGGGCGCGTCGTGGGACGGGGGGCGCGCGACGCATCGCGTGTGCCTGTCGAGCTGGGCCGCGCAGGCGAGGCCGTGCCGTGGCGCGTCGGGCGCACCACCGTGCGCGTGGGCTCGTCGCCGAGGCGCGTCGGGCGCATCGTGCCCGTGACGGGCCCAGTCAAGCGCCCATCGCGGCCCGTGGGGCGGAGCGGCCGCAGCGGGGTGCGGCGCACGCGGTCGCGGTCCTCGTCGTAGTAGTAGTTGTAGACGGTGGTGTTGTAGAACCCGTTGTAGTGCCCGAAGCCGCCCGCGAAGAACGGACGATGGACGAAGGGACGGTGGTAGAAGGGGCGGTTGAAGAAGCCGCCGCCGAACCCAAAGGAGAAGCTCAGCGAGAAGCCAGAGCGGAAATAGAACGGGTCGTAGAAAAATGGGTCGTAGAGGAACGGATCATAGAAGCCGCCGCCGACGAAGAACGGGTCGTGGAAGGCCCACGCAGGGCGATACCACACCGGGCGCCAGCGGTGCCAGCGGTATGGACGGTGGAAGGACCCGCCGTAGAAGGGGTCGTAGTACCCGCCGCCATACGCCCCCCCGTAGTAGGCGTCCTCGTAGTAGACATTCTCGTCGTCGTAGTAGTAGCGCGTGACGGTGACGTCGTCCTCGCTGTACCCGTCAGCGTAGGTGCCCTCCTCGTAGTAGCCGTCGTCATAGTACCCCTCGTCGCCGTAGGGGGCCTGCTCGAAGACCTCGTCCTCGTAGTAGACGGGCCCTCGCACGCCGACGCGCGCCGAGAGCGGTTCCACCTCCTCGGCGGGAGCTGTTGCATAGCCGTCGTCGCGGGCGTCGGCGGTCTGCGCCTCGTAGACCGGGCGTCGGTCGTAGCGGTCGGACGCGTTGGCGAGCTGCGTGTAGCAGCCCGAGAGCAGCAGCGCCGCGAGCGCCAACGAGAGCGCAGGCAGCAGCGAGGAGAGCCGGGGGCGTAGCGGAGCGCGCATCATGGCAGTGGTGGGTCGGGAGGACGATGGGAAGACAGGCTCGTGCAGCCTGGCCGCAGAGGCGGGCGCGAAAGTAACAGCGTCGCCGCAAAAAAGGGCGACCGCAACGGGGCGACGGCGTGTCGCCTCGCGTCGGGCAGTGCCAAAGAGCACGTGAAAGCCACGCGCGGGCGGCTCCTCGATGGCACGCCGCAGCCCGCGCGCCGTTTCTTGGTCGTCTGTTTTGCCCTTTTGCTCTCCCGACCGCCCTTCCCGATGGCTGACAAGATCACCCCGCGCTCCGAAGACTACGCGCAGTGGTACCTCGACGTGGTGAAAGCCGCTAAGCTCGCCGACTACTCGCCCGTGCGCGGCTCGATGATCCTCCCGCCCAACGGCTACGCGCTCTGGGAGAACATGCAGCGCGTCCTCGACGGCATGTTCAAGGCGACGGGCCACCAGAACGCCTACTTCCCGCTCTTCATCCCGCAATCGTTCCTCTCGAAGGAAGCCGAGCACGTCGAGGGCTTCGCGAAGGAGTGCGCCGTCGTGACCCACTCGCGGCTGCGCACCACCGCCGACGGCACGGGCGTGGAGCCCGACCCCGACTCGAAGCTCGCCGACGGCCAGAACCTGATCGTGCGCCCAACCTCGGAGACGATCATCTGGGACACCTACAGCCGCTGGATCCAGTCCTGGCGCGACCTCCCGATCCTCATCAACCAGTGGGCCAACGTCGTCCGGTGGGAGCTGCGCACGCGGCTCTTTTTGCGCACGATGGAGTTCCTCTGGCAGGAGGGCCACACCGCGCACGCCACCGAGCAGGAGGCCGTCGAAGAGACGCTGCGCATGCTCGACGTCTACACCGAGTTCGCGGAGCAGTACATGGCCGTGCCGGTCATCCGCGGCGTCAAGACGGCCAGCGAGCGCTTCGCCGGGGCCGTGGACACCTACTGCATCGAGGCGCTCATGCAGGACGGCAAGGCGCTCCAAGCCGGGACCTCTCACTTCCTCGGGCAGAACTTCGCCAAGGCGTTCGACTGCACCTTCCAGAACAAGGACAACGAGCTCGAACACGTCTGGGCGACGAGCTGGGGCGTCTCGACGCGGCTCATCGGCGCGCTCATTATGACGCACTCCGACGACCAGGGCCTTGTCCTCCCGCCGCGCCTCGCGCCAACGCAGGTCGTGATCGTGCCGATCTACCGCAAGGACGGCGAGAAGGAGGTCGTGATGGAGGCCGTCGCCGAGATCGAGCGCGAGCTGCGCGTGGCGGGTGTGCGCGTCAAGACCGACGCCCGCGAAGCCTACCGCCCCGGCTGGAAGTTCAACGAGTACGAGGTGCAGGGCGTCCCGCTGCGCCTCGCCGTGGGCCCGCGCGACGTGAAGAACGGCGTTGTCGAACTCGCCCGTCGCGATGAGCCGGGCAAGCAGAGCATCCCCCGCGACCAGCTCGCCGACGTGGTCACGGACACGCTCACGGCGATCCAGGCCAACCTCTTCGCCCGCGCCCAGAACTTCCGCGCACAGAAGACGACGGCCGTCGATACTTACGACGACTTCAAGGCCGCCCTTGAGCGCGGCGGCTTCGTGCTCGCGCCGTGGGACGGCACCGCCGAGACGGAGGCGCGCATCAAAGAGGAGACGAAGGCCACCATCCGCTGCCTACCGCTCGAGTCCGACCCGCACTACGACCCCACCGAGGGCGTCGACATGCTCACCGGCCAGCCGTCGAAGCAGCGCGTGGTGTTCGCGCGGGCCTACTGAGTCACACTGCTTTCACTTTATCACATTTTCGGCTAGCGCTGACGGCCAAAACTTAGTCACCCTGCGTTCTTTTTGTATGCTCGCTATCCACAAGTGGCCTCTCTTCAGAAGGGGTCATCTTCGTGGACTCATATTCTTTTAGACCCAAGGCAAGCTGTTTAATTCCATGAGACTTGATAACACCAGCCTTTACCAAGTTTACCCTATGTTCGGTAAAACATGGGTCTTCGTTTGGACTAACTTTGAAGAGATAACTCAGTTGAGTAAAAAACCGTAGATACTGTAGCACTTCGCCTCTCTCATACAACCTATACACCTTCGCTCCAGCAACACTAACCGCACGTTGTTTAGGATCAAGATCAAACCAACCGGTAACTGGTGTAGAATTGAAAACATAACACCTCTTAATCTCTGGATGAATGTAGCACGCGTGCTGAGCCAAACCTCCTCCTAGCGAATGACCCGTCGACAAAACCTGATACCCTTCATAATCTCTTGCTATCTGATCAATTGCCCTTTTCAGAATTCTTTCGTCTTTTCGTATTTTTGAATACTGATCCTTCACAGGAAGAAATTTCACCACCCAGTGCAAATTGGCAATCCATGAATTTAGCCCCCTCACAGTTCCTCTAAAAACTATTACTATCTTTTTTCTACCAACCTCGCTTTTCCATACCTCCATAGCCAGCCCACTATTTCTACCAGCCTGTGGGTATCTCAGCTCCTTAATTTCCGACCAACCCTCATCCATTTCAATTCTATCATTATTATCCTGATATATATTTGCACATAAAATCGCACAATTCGGATACATCCCAGTACCATCCTCACTCGTATCTCTTACAAGATCGATTGGACTCATAGTTCTTGTATCATTCCTAATAAAAACTTTATCATTTGACTGTGAATATAGTAGATTTACTATTGTATATATAGATAAGAGCAAGAAGAACAGCATCTCAAAAGCATATTCCTTCGGGATCTTCTGCAGTACTCCAAGCTGCCAAAGGAGAACGAGTACTGTCACTGTAATGAGAGGCAGCCAGTAGACAAGTCGGCTCATTGCTAATAACCTAGCTCTTGAGTGGACAAGGTGAGAGCGGCAGATTAGGCTCAGCTACCTGAGCGAGTCAGCTTGCTCCCAGATGCAACGATCAAGTTTTCCGCAAAAACCTGTAGCGTCTAGGCCTAAACATAGGAGTTAGCCTGGAAAAACCAAAACCACTCAATGATCACCCTTAACTAAATCATTGCACGTACTGGAACTCAGGGCCATCTTGCTGTAACATTGATCGCCTGATTTAGGGCAAAGCTGAACCTGCCGCGCGCCGTCCCTGAGCGGGCGCTGTCGATTGGGACAGTGCCCGTTTTGCGTGATGCGGCGCGCAGAGTGCCGTTGCTTTCAGTTGTCTCCCCGTCGCATGTGACGTAGCGGCAAGAGATGGTGACGTGGATGCAACAGGGTTTTGCATCCGCCGCCGGATACTGGAACCCAAGCGCTGTACGCCTTCGGCGCAGCGCCCGGTATCTCTCACGTCAACCCGCCTACGCCCATGAGCAAACCTGACTACTTCCACCTGCGCCCCGCCATCGAGAAGGCCTATGGCTACACCCACGCCGTGCGGATCGGCCGCGACATCAAAGTGTCCGGCGCCGTGAGCATGGACGACGAGGGCAACCCCGCCGCCGTCGGCGACCTCGGGCAGCAGATGGCGAACGTCTACGCCGACCTCCGCGCGGTCCTCGCCCACTACGGCTGCACCTTTGACGACGTCGTCAAAGAAAACGTCTTCACGACGGACATGGCAGGCTTCCTCGAAGCGGCAGCCTACCGCAGCACGATCTACACCACGCAGTTCCCAGCGGGAAGCTGGCTCGAAGTGAAGGGTCTCGCGCTGCCCGAGTTGCTGATCGAGATCGAACTCGAAGCCTACAAGGCCGACGCATGACCGGCCTGCCAGCATGCGGGTGAGGCCGCCCATCTGCCCAAGCGGGCGCTGTCGACTGCGGCAGCGCCCGCTTTTCTGTGTTGCATGTGACGCACGCGCAAGGATTGGAGACGTAAGTGCAACAGCGATATGGGTCGCCTGCCGGATACTGGGGGACGTGCACCCAACCCAAGCTGCTGCCTCCGCCCATGCTTCCTGCCCTCACCCAGAGCCGTCCGCTCCGCCTCACGATGGTCACCGCGATGTACGTCGCGCAAGGCGTGCAGTACGGGCTGCTCGTCATTGCCATCCCGGCGTATCTCGCTGCGCAGGGGGCGTCGCCCGCTGCCATCGGCGGCTTCATCAGCGCGTCGGTGCTGCCGTGGACGCTGAAGCTGCTCTACGCGCCGCTCATGGAGCGCTACACCTTCCTCGCGATGGGGCGGCGTCGACCGTGGATCCTCGCCGGGACGCTCGGGGCCGCCCTCGGCTACGCGGCGATGGCGCTCGTTCCGGACCCGCTCGCCAACCTCGGTCTGCTCACGGCGGTGATGGTCGGCGGCAGCCTGTTCCTCGCCCTGCAAGACATCGCGACGGACGCGCTCACCATCGACGTGGTGCCGCTCGCCGAGCAGCCGTTTGCAAACGGGCTGATGTGGGGCGGTAAGGTGTTCGGCATCGCGGGCACGTCGGCGGGCGGGGCGTGGCTACTCGGGACTGCCGGGCTCTCAGGCACGCTCACGGTGGCGGCGGGCGTGACGCTCGCGTTCCTGCTGCTCCCGCTCCTCATCCGCGAGCGCCCCGCCGAACGGCTCCTGCCGTGGACGCGGGGCGCGGCGTCGCCTGAGGCGGAGGCGCTCCAACTCGACGGCTGGCGCGACATCGGCCAGAGCCTCCGGCGCGTGTTCTTCCTCCCGGCGAGCCTGCTCGCCGCCGCGGCGGGCTTTGCGATCCTGCTGCACCAGGGCCTCTTCGACGCCTATGGACCGGTGTTCGCTGTGCAGCACCTCGGGTGGACCGACACGGCGTTCTCGAACGCGAAGGCACTCGGCACGCTGGTGGGCGGCCTCGTCGGCATGGTGGGCGGCGGCTGGCTCGTGCGGTGGCTCGGGCGAGCGCGGGCCGTCCGTGCGGCGATGTTCGTGCTCGTGATCGTGGCCGTCGCGATGGCACTGGCAGCCCCGATCTGGCAGGCGGCGCTCGTCGTCGAGGCGTACCTGCTGCTCTGGCTCACGGCGCAGGTCCTCGCCCAGATTGCCTTCTTTGCGATGTGCATGGCGCTGTGCTGGAAGCCCGTGGCGGGCGTCCAGTTCTCGCTCTACATGGCGATTGGCAACCTCGGCCTGGTAGCGGGCGCGGCCATGATGGGGCCGCTCGTGGCCGTGCTGTCGCCGCCCCAACTGTTCGCCGCGATGGCCGTCGTGCCGACCGTCGCGGCACTCGTGCTCCTCCGCGTGGACGTGGCCGCGCACGTGGACCGCCTCGCCGCGCTCGATGCCACGCTAGACACCAGCATGCTCGGTGCTGCCGGGGCCCAAGGCGTTGTGGCTGAGCGCTACACGCCTGCCTCCTGACTTGTCCTGCTCGCCCGTAATCTTGCGCCGCGTCCTCAAACGCGTGCCGGATTGCTTGAAACCGAACGTGACTGATGAACGACACCCCCACGCCGTCTACCCAGGGTACTCCGCCGCTCGAGCCGCCGGACACTCCCATAGTCGCGTCGCCGCGTTGGGACTAGCAGCCGACGCTGCGCTGGTTCGGCGCGGAGTACCTCATCGTCGTGCTCGGTGTGCTGACGGCCGTCGGCCTCAACACATGGTGGGCCGACCGCGACGCGCGGACTCGAGAGCGACTGGTCCTCGAAGACCTACGTGAGGACTTTCTGTTCAACAAGGCCGAGGTCCAGCGCATCCGGGGCCTCTCAGCCAGGTTTCTCACCCTGTACGAACACCTAGCGACGCTCTCAGATGACGCGATTGCGGGCATGCCCCCAGACTCCGTCTACACCTACACCGAGTCGCTCTTCATCAGCCACACGTACGATCCGGTTACGGGGTCGTTAGAGGCGCTGATCGCCTCGGGAGACTTGGGCTTGCTACGAGATCGAGCACTTCGCGAGCGCCTGACCTCGTTTCTGGAAGTGCTCCGAGATAGTGACGAGGAGAAACAGGCCGCGTTCGATCAGGTCGTCCGAGGCTTTGAGAAGCAGGCTCCCCTGGGTGGTCCGTGGACCCCGCCTGGTGCCCCATTCCCCATGGAGCCCGCTGACCTGATCCGCCTTCGGAATGACGCCGACTACATGGCACGCGCGCGCCTAGTCCGATATGCGGGGTGGTACTACGCCGAGGTGGAGTTGCCGGAAGTGGAACAGGCGATTGACGCGGTGCTGGTCAGCCTAGACGCCAACCTGGCGCGATGACCTCGCTGCGCAGCGGCTGGCTCAGTAGCGCACCCGTCAGTCGAACCGCTCGGCCCAGGCGGCTTGCGCGTCCTCGATCTCGTCGTCGGTCGGCCCGCG
>JBCDFO010000114.1:0-11991 GCA_039177895.1 Bacteroidota bacterium | reverse complement strand
CGCGAACTGCTCGACGAGTTGCTCAGCCGCGACAAGGGCGAGCCGACCGTCGCCGTGCGGACCGACCTCCAGGAGACGATGATGAAGAACGTCTCGGTCTTCCGCAACGAGGACACGCTCTCCGAAGCGATGAGCGACCTCCAGGTCCTCCGCGAGCGCGCCCGCAACGTGGTCGTGCAGGACAAAGGCACCCGCTTCAACACCGACCTCATGGACGCCGTTGAAATCGGCTTCATGGTGGACTACGCCGAGGCTATCGCCGGGAGCGCCCGCCACCGTACCGAGAGCCGCGGCGCGCACCTCCGTGAGGACTTCCCGAAGCGCAACGACGACGCGTGGCTCCGCCACACGCTCTTCTTCAGCGACGGCAACGGCACCATCGACATGGGCGAGAAGCCCGTCACCATCACCCGCTTCCAGCCTAAGGAGCGCAAGTACTAGGGACTAGGGTTTTCACGCCCGACCACCTCACCCGCATCAACCCCATGGCAACGACGACAGCGCCTGCCCCCCCGACCGCCACGAACGGTAAGCCAAAGGCTGCCCCCGCAGGTGCGCCCACGATGACCGTCACCGTGAAGGTGCAGCGCTTCAACCCCCAGGTTGACGAGAAGCCGCGCTGGGAGTCCTTCCAGGTCCCGACCGACCCGATGGATCGCGCCCTCGACCTGCTCCACTACATCAAGTGGCACCTCGATGGCTCGCTCGCTTTCCGCAAGTCCTGCGCGCACGGCATCTGCGGCTCGGACGCGATGAAGATCGACGGTGAGAACAAGCTCGCCTGCTCGATCCTCCTCCACGACCTCGGTACGAAGGACGGCGGCACCGTCACGTTTGAGCCGCTCCCGGCAGCCCCGGTCATCAAAGACCTCGTGATCGACCAGAGCAAGTTCTTCGCGAAGTATCGAGCCATCATGCCGTGGCTCATCAACGACACGCCCGCCCCGGAGAAGGAGCGGTTCCAGAGCCAGCAGCAGCACGCGATCATCGAGGACGCGACGAAGTGCATCATGTGCGGCGCGTGCACACACTCGTGCCCGAGCACCTGGGCGGATCCCGACTACCTGGGCCCAGCCGCCATGCTGAAGGCGTTCCGCTACGTCTTCGACAGCCGCGACTCGGAGAGCGAGGAGCGCCTCAAGGTCGTCGACTCGAAGGACGGCCTCTGGAAGTGCTACACCATCTTCAACTGTGTGCAGGCCTGCCCGAAGGAGATCGACATCACGCGTTGGCTCTCGGCACTCAAGCGCAAGTCGGTGACAGCGCGACTTTAGTCGCGAACTCTTCGTTCATAACGACTTCCAAGCCTCGACTCCAGGGTCGGGGCTTGGTTTTTTTTGAACAAGCCCTTAGCTTCGCGCTCCTAACCTTTTGGTCGCCTATACACCGTTGGCACGCGACCGCGTGACTTCGAGATAGGCAAGACCAAAAAACCACCGCTGGGCACTAGCTGTGCCGTCCTCTCTCCGCTTTCTCTGCTCGCCCTGCTGCGGAACCCGAGGGCTGATTTCACCCAAGTTTATCCCCAACTGGCAGTGCCCCCGCGGCGCGAGATCCTGGCTCTGGATGCCGGGGTCCGATCACCAATGGTGCCGTGTGCTCCTCAACGGATCACGTCCCTCAAGGCTGAGCCTCCACAGCACCTGGACGACGCGACCTGGCTTCCCCGACCGCACGCCGCGGCCACGCCTTCCCTCCGATGGTCCGACCAATCACCCTCTTGGTCTCACTCGCTCTCACAGCGAGCGGAACCTACGCTCAGACAGGCACACAGAGCACACCGACGAGCCCTACCAGTGCACGAGCAGGCGTCGGGACGTGCAGCCCTGGCACGGCCTCCGCTGACCTTGATATCGGAGGCGCTCGGGCGCGACTCTACAACACAGGCGGCCTCTTTGGGGGGAGCGGCGACCCCGTGTACGAGATACCGCAAGGCTCCAACGCCCAGGCGATTTCGTCGGCGAGCATCTGGGTCGGTGGCACCGTAAATGGCGAGCTCCGCTTCGCCGGGGCCGACTACGCCGACTGGGAGTGGTGGCCCGGCCCTCTGAGCGCGGACGGCGGCGCGCCTGGCGATTGCACGCCCTTCGACCGCATCTGGGTGGTCACCAGCGAGCGAGACGGTACGCTCACTGGCGATGTCGCCGACTGGCCTGCCAGCCTCGGTGCCCCCTTCAACGACCTCGACGGGGATGGCAGCTACGAACCTGGCGACGGAGAGACGCCCCTGGTCTACGGCCACCAGACAGCCTTCTGGGTAATGAACGACCGCGGCAACGCGCATGCCTGGAGCGGCGCGGAGCCACTGGGGCTTACCGTGCGCGTCACGGCCCACACCTACGCGGTTTCGCGCCCGGCGGTGGGCTTCGCGACGTTCTACCGCTACGCGTTCGAGAATCCGAATGCCTATGCTGTCGAGAATGCGCGCTTCGGCCTCTTCACGGATGCCGCGGTCGGCAGCGCCACCGATGACTACATGGGCAGCGATCCGGCGCGTGGCATGGCCTTCGTCTACAACGGGGACCTCGTGGACGAAGCCACATTCGGATATCAGCCGCCCGCGCTCGGCATCGATATTCTCAGCGGGGCTGCCGGGGCTTTCTACTACGAGAACGATACCTCCGAGCGAGGCGTGCCGACCTCGGCAGAGCATGCCTACGCCTACCTAAACTTCCGCTTCCCTGACGGCACGCCACTGACGGTGGGTGGCCTCGGTTACAACCCCGATGACCCTGCCGCCGCTCCAACCACCTGGCAGTGGCCGGGAGCACCGGAGGCGTTCGCCTCGTGGAGCGAGTTCGATCTAGACAGGGCAGGAACGTTCAACGTCGCATCAGATCGGCGCTTCGTGGCCGTGGCGGAGCCATTCGAGCTGGAGCCCGGCGGACGCCACACCGTTGATATCGCCATTCTGTGGGGGCGGGGTGTGTCGTTTCTGGACTCGGTGACGAGGCTGCGGTCGTATTCCGACCAGGTGCAGGCTCTCTACGACGAAGGCGAGATCTTCGCGCTGGGCGGAGCCCGGACCGGCGCACCCATTGACGTGCCCTCGTCCCCGCTGGTTGAGTTGGACACCCCCGTGACCACCTTCCCGGCCGATGGGACCGACCTCGCCGACATCTCGTTGCCACGGACTGACCCGGAGTGCGGACCCGACGACCGCGACCGTAACTGCACGGAGGTCGAGTTGGCCTGGGATGCCGTGGACGGGGCGCTCTTCTACGAAGTCCAGGTGGGCTCTACCCCTAGCCTCTCCGCGGAGTCAGCCGCGGTCCTGATCGCGCGTGAGCCCGCACTGCTCCAAGTAGCCTACTCCGACGATGGGCCCCAGGACATCTACTGGCGTGTGCGGGCGCGGACTACGACCGAGATCGGCCGCTTCTCCGATACCCAGCGCTACACGACCCGGCACTTCGTCCCCTCGATCCGGGACGGCGGTATTGTGGAGACGACCTACGCCGCCACCCAGACGTGTGAGGCGACACCAAGCGCGCTCGGCTGTGAGGACTATGGCGGGGCTACCGTCTGGCAGACGCCCAACCCGAACGCCGACTACTACGTCACCGCGCGCTCGGGTACGCTGGGCGGCCTACAGGCTTATGCCGATGTAGCCGCGCCATTCGACTACGAACTGCGCTTCACGGAGGCCTGTGCGGACGCTGACTGCTACGGCATCGACTACCGACCCGACGAAACGGGCATCGTCGTCGCGGTCCCCTTCGAGCTGTGGCAGATCGGCATCGGCACCCCTGGAGACCCCAGCGATGACGTCCGGCTGATTCCCTTTTTGCGTGAGACGGGGAATGACACCCCCGAACGCTGGCGGTATGCGGCCGCTCCCAACCCTGGCAACGGCGACGACCTGGACAGCGA
Source organism: Bacteroidota bacterium (assembly GCA_039177895.1). Taxonomy (GTDB): domain Bacteria; phylum Bacteroidota; class Rhodothermia; order Rhodothermales; family Rubricoccaceae; genus JBCBEX01. The sequence continues at coordinate 8,118 of JBCDFO010000114.1, read as the reverse complement.
CGCAGACTTTACCGCGCTCGTCTCCGATGCGATCTACTGGATGTACCCCGACCGCCCTGACGGATATGCTCGCTTCGCAGACGCGGCTGCGGAGACGGGCATCGGTGCACCGTTCGCAGAGGCCGATGCGCAGGTCGATCTGGACCCGACCACGGGCGCTCCGTGCGACCGCCAGGGTTTCTTCGTCGACTTCTGCCACCAGAGCGACCTGCTCTCAGACGGCACCCCCGGCTCGGACTTTGTCTCCCTGCTCAGCGGCCTGGTCTTGGCGGACCAGGCTGGCAACCAGGCCCCTCCGCCCGTTGGCACTGTGATTCGGATCCTGACAGCCAAGTCGAGCCCGCCGCCGCCATCGTTGCCACCCCCTACCGGGGAGACTCCAGGCGAGGCCCCGCTCCCTGACCCTTCACCCTCGATCCCGGAGACGATCACCCTGGAGGTCTTCCCCAATCCGGTCAGCGATATCGCGACGATTCGTTACCGGCAGATCGGACGCTCAGGCGCCACGCTCAAGGTCTACGACTCCGTAGGGCGGCTCGTCGCCTCGCTAGACGAGGGCGTTCTCGCACCGGGCCTCTATGAAAGCACACTCGATGCCGGCTCGTTGACCAGCGGGATCTACTGGATCGTCTTTCGGAGCGTCAATGCCCGCGTCGTTCGACCCGTCTCGGTGGTCCGCTGAACAGCCGACACCGGCAGGCTCCTCCCCGACCCGGGCGACTCACTGGCCAGGCGACCCCGTCTGCTCTCAACCACGCGCACGCTCCGTTCCACCCATCGTTGCCATGTGCCGAGTCCGTTTCCTCGCCGCGGGTATCGTAGCCTTACTCGTAGGCACCGGCGTGGCCGCCCAGGCCCCACTCACGCCCAAGGCGCTACCTGAGCGGCTCGCCATCGTGCCTGCTACCAGCAACAGTGTAGGGGGCTGCCGGCTCGGCGATGCCACGCTCGACCTCAACGAGGGCAATGTGCGGGCGCGCCTCTACAACACCGGCGGCCTCTTCTGGCGCGGCGGCAACCCGACCTACGAGGTGCCGAAGGACTCGCGCGTTCAGTCCATCTTTGCGGCAGGCATCTGGGTCGGCGGCACTGTGGACGGTGAGCTTCGCTTTGCCGGAGCCGACTACGCCGACTGGGAGTGGTGGCCCGGCCCGCTCGATGACGACGGGGCCGCGCCCGCCGACTGCGCCACCTTCGACCGCATCTGGAGCATCGTCCGCAAATCCGACGGCTCGCTCACGGGCGATATCGCTGACTGGCCGACCGACCTCGGCGCCCCCTTCGAGGACGACGACGGAGACGGCGTCTACGAGCCTGAGAACGGAGAGCTTCCGTCGGTCTACGGCCACCAGACGGCGTTTTGGGTGATGAACGATCGTGGAAACGTCCACCGCTGGAGCGGCGCGGAGCCGCTAGGGCTGACGGCCCGCGTGACAGCGTTCTCGTTCCGAGTCGGCAACCCAGCATTCACGTTCGGGACATTCTACCGCTATGAGTTCGAGAACCCGAACGGCTACACCATCGAGAATACGCGCTTCGGCTTCTTCACCGATGGCGACCTGGGCGACTTCACCGACGACTACGTCGGCTCCGACTCGACGCGCGGGCTGGCGTTTATCTACAACAGCGACGCCGTCGACGGCAACGAGGACGACGAGTTTGGCAGCTACGGCCTCGAGCCGCCTGCTCTCGGCGTTGACATTCTCAGTGGGGCCGCGGGTGCCCTCTACTACGAGGACGAGGTGTCCGTTCGAGGCGTCCCGACGAGCGGCGCGCACGCCTACGACTACCTCAACTTCCGCTTTCCCGACGGCACACCCCTCTCCACCGGGGGTCTGGGCTACAACCCCGATGACCCCATAGCTGCCCCGACGACATGGCAGTGGCCAGGCGCACCGGAGGAGCGCGCCTTCTGGAGTGAATTCGACCTGGATGGTCGAGGCACGGCTAACTCAGCGTTGGACCGGCGCTTCGTGACCGTGGCGGAGCCGTTCGAGTTAGGACCGGGAGGACGTCACACCGTAGACCTGGCGCTCATCTGGGCACAGGGGTCGTCGTTCCTTGACTCGGTGGCAGACCTGCGCAGGTTCTCAGACCGCGTCCAGGCTGCCTACGATGCCGACAACCTCCTCGTGCCCGGCGACATCCCTTCCAACCTGCTCACCCTCGAGGTCTTTCCCAACCCCGCGACCACCACGATGACCATCTCGTACGTACTCCCTCAGACGGGCGAGACATCCCTGGCGGTGTACGACGTGCTCGGCCGCGAGGTGGCTCGGTTCGCCAACGGGGTGCAGGCAGCGGGGACCTACCGCATCCCGCTGCGCGCCGCCTCGCTGTCGAGCGGGACCTATGTCATTGTGCTGGAGGCGGGCAACGTGCGCGAGACGAAGATCGTGACGCTGCTCCTTTGAGCAGCTACCGGCAGAGGGCAGCGAGATCGCTCCTTAGACGCGTACTGGGCGTAGTGGGAATGTGGTCAGGCGTCCGCCGGCGCCCCTCGATGCCTGGTGAAGCGGATGCCTGGTGAAGCGGATGCCTGGTGAAGCGGATGCCTGGTGAAGCGGATGCCTGGTGAAGCGGATGCCTAGTGGGGCGGATGCCTCGTGCAGCCGATGCCTCGTGCAGCCGATGCCCAGTGGAATAGGCCCGCGGCCACGCGGCGGAGCATGTTATGGTCGTCTGTTGGTATTCGCCCCACTGTCTCGACAGGTCAGCAGCTGCGCTGGATTCGGACCGCGCGCCCCTGCGACGGCCAAGGCTGGTTTTTATACGGTTCAGCCGAAACCCTAGCGCGGTCTACCTACAGTATGCTATTGTTTAGCGGAGTCATTTCCCCTGGTTTTCCTCGTCATACGCCCATGGATCGACTGCTACGTTCTCTCACCCTGCTGCCTACTACGTTCCTGCTGGCCGGACTCGCAGCCTCAGCGCAGACCCCAGTTGCACAGAAGAACCTCCAGCAGCGCACGGTCGCCAGCGCTGGTGCGGCGGCCAGTGCTGGCTGCGCGTCAGGCACGGCCACGGCGAACCTCGACATCGGCGGTGTGCGGGCGCGCCTCTACAACACCGGCGGCCTCTTCTGGAAGCGCGACGACCCGCTCTACGAGGTACCGAAGGACTCTGGCATCCTGTCCATCTTCGCCGCAGGCATCTGGCTCGGTGGCACCGTGGATGGCGAACTCCGCATGGCTGCGGCCGACTACGGCGACTGGGAGTGGTGGCCCGGCCCTCTCGATGACGCAGGCAACGCGCCCACCGACTGCGCCACCTTCGACCGAATCTGGCTTGTCACCCGCCAGGCGGACGGTGCCCTCACCGGCGATGTGCCCGACTGGCCCGCCGACCTCGGCGCGCCCTTCGAGGACCTCGACGGCGACGGCGTCTACGAGCCCGAGGCGGGCGAGATACCGACGGTCTACGGCAACCAGACGGCATTCTGGGTGATGAACGACCGGGGCAACGCACATCGCTGGAGCGACACAGAGCCGCTCGGGCTCACGGCCCGGGTAACCGCGCACACGTTCAACTCGGACGACCCGGCGCTGAGCTTCGGGACCTTCTACCGCTACACGTTCGAGAACCCCAATGCGTATACCATCGAGAACGCACGCTTTGGTTTCTGGAATGACGCGGACCTAGGCAACTTCATCGACGACTACGTGGGCAGCGACTCTGAACGTGGGCTGGGCTTCATCTACAACAGCGATGACGTAGATGAACTTGACCCAACGTTTCGGACTCCTAACTATGGGGCCCAACCGCCGGCACTAGGCGTGGACATCCTGAGCGGGGCAGAAGGCATGCTCTATTTCGAGAACACAATCCCTTTCCCTGCAGGAAATCCGGATAATGGTCGCCATGCCTACGCCTACCTCAACCTCCAATACGCAGACGGCACCCCCATCACCCAACAAGGCTTCGGCTACAACCCCGACAGCTCTGCCCCAGCCACGAACTGGGTCTGGCCCGGCGCGCCCGAGGCCGCCGCCTTCTGGAGCGAACTCGACATCGACGGCCAAGGCACCGCCAACGAGCCTCAAGACCGCCGCTTCCTCCTCGTCGCCGAGCCGTTCGAGTTCGGCCCTGGCGCCACCCACACCGTGGACCTCGCCATCCTGTGGGCGCGCGGCACGTCGGCCGTCAACTCTGTGGCGGAGCTCCGGTCCTACTCCGACCGCGTCCAGGCCGCCTACGACGCAGGCCAGCTCTTCGCCCCGGCGGGTCTGCCTACGAGCCTCACGCCGCTAGAGATCTACCCCAACCCGGCGCGGGACGAGGTGACGATAGCCTACCGCCTGCCCGCCAACGGCGCGACCGCGCTGGCCATCTACGACATTCTAGGGCGGGAGGTCGCCCGCGTGGACAACCGGCGGCAGGCGGCGGGCCTGCAGCGCGTTCAGGTGCGGACGGACCAACTCGCGGGCGGGGCCTACGTGGCGGTGGTAACCAGCGAGTCGGGTCGCCAGAGCCAGTTGTTCGTCGTGGCCGAGTAGGCCGCGCTTGCTTATCACCAAAGCTATCCGTATGTCTTATCTCCACACTTGACACCCCTACGATTATGCGCCGCCTACGCTACGTCTCATTCCTCCTCGCCACGCTGCTGCCCACCCTTGCTGCCCTAGCCCAGGTGTCTCCCACCAAGGTGCTGCCGCAGCAGGCTCCACGGGTAGCCGCTCCAGGCGACTGTGACCCCGGCACGGCTACGACCGATCTCGATGTGGGCGGCGTCCGCGCGCGGCTCTACAACAGAGGCGGTTTCTTCGGGGCGGGGGGCAGCCTCTACGTGGTCCCAAAGGACAGCGGCGTCCAAGCACTCTTTGCTCTGGGAGCCTGGCTCGGCGGCACGGTGGACAACCAGCCCCGCTTCACCGGTAGCCTTTACGGCGATGAGGAGTGGGGGCCGGGGCCGCTCGACGCCAGCGGCGCTCCCCCGGCTGACTGCGGGGCGGCGTTCGACCGCATCTGGCTCGTCACGCAGCAACCCGATGGCTCCCTGGCGGGCGACGTGGACGACTGGCCCGCTGACCTCGGCGCGCCCTTCGAAGATCTCGACGGCGACGGTGTCTACGAGCCCGAGGCGGGCGAGACGCCCACCCTCTACGGGCACCAGACGGCCTTCTGGGTCATGAACGACCGGACGGTTCCGCCCTCCCTCAATGCCCTGGAGCCCCTGGGCGTGACGGCACGCGTGACCGCGTTCACGTTCAACAGCACCGATCCGGCGCTGGGATTTGGGACGTTCTACCGCTACGAGTTCGAGAACCCCAACGCCTACACGGTCGAGAACGCGCGCTTCGGCCTGTTCACGGACCCCGACCTGGGCGACTTCACCGATGACCTCGTAGGGAGCGATCCGGAGCGTGGCCTCTCGTTCGCGTACAACGGAGACCCGTTTGACGGCACAGGCGGCGAGAATTTCCCAACCTACCGCGCTCTGCCGCCTGCCCTTGGGGTGGACATCCTCAGCGGCACGGAGGGGTTTATCAGCCCAAGAAGGGGGACGCTTCCTGCGTCGGACTGGGAGGACACCGCCTACCAGCTCCTCAACTTTCTCTGGGAGGACGGCACGCCGTTGACGGTAGGCGGCTCGGGGTACAACCCGGACCAAAGCACGGCAGCACCCTCCACCTGGCACTGGCCGGGGGGCCCCGAGCGCTTTGCCTTCTGGAGCGAGTTCAACCTCGACGCTGCTGGGCAGGCCAATGAGCCAGACGACCGGCGTAGCCTGAGCGTTGCGACGCCGTTTACGCTGCCGCCCGGCGCGACGCACACGGTGGATGTAGCGATGCTCTGGGGGCGCGGCGTCTCCTTCCTAAACTCGGTGGCCCAACTCCGTGACCATTCGGATCGGGTGCAGGCGGCCTACGACAGCGGCGCTCTCTTCGGACCCGCAGCCCCCCAGGACGGCACGCCCGACGGCACCGCGCCGCCGCCGCCTCTCATCACGCTGCCTACCCCCACCCCGTCCTTCCCGGAGGACGAGGCCGACCTGGCACGCCTTACCCTCCCCGAACCCGATCCCGACTGCGTGGCGGATCGGTCGCTCCTGGCCTGCACGACGGTGTCGCTCAGTTGGGAGGCCGTACCTGGCGCCACCTACTACGAAGTCCAGATCAGCGACACGGACGACTTCTCGGAGAGCATTCCCCTCTTTACCCGTACGCCCGCGCTTGAGAGCGTTGCTCTCACGAGCGCCGAGCCCAGCCGCGTCTACTGGCGCGTCCGAGCCAACACATCGACCGAGTTGAGTGCGTTCTCCCCTGCCCGGTTCTACACGACGCGCTTCGAGTACGTCCCCGCCATCCGGGAGGTTGGCATCGTCGAAGTCGCCTACGGCGGGACGCCGACCTGCGCCCCCGACGATCCCAGGCTCGACTGCGCGTTGGCTGGGGGGGTCAACGTCTGGCTGCGGCCGAACCCCACCAACGACTACTACGTCACGTCGTGGCGCCAGGGTCGCCTCGACCGTATCGAATGGCGCATCGACATCGCCGCCCCGTTTGACTACGAGATGCGCTTCACGGAGGCTTGCGCGGCGGGCGAGTGCTATGGGATCAACTACCTCCTGCAGGGCAACGGCGAGGTCGTCAGCGTGCCCTTCGAGCTCTGGCAGACGGGCATCGACACGCCCGACGATCCCACGGACGATGTCCAGCTCATCCCCGTGCTGCTGCGCCCTGTGGACGGCCCGACCATCGAGCGCTGGCGCTATGCCGTGGCGACGAACCCAGGCAACGGCGACGACGTGGAGGACACGAACGCCGACTTTGACGCGCTCGCCTCCGATGCGATCTACTGGATGTATCCCGACCGCCCCGACGGGCATGCGCGCTTCGCGGAGGCCGCTGCCACTGTCGGCATCGGTAATGTCCTCGACGGCTTCGATACCCAGATCGACCTCGATCCAAGCACCGGCGAGCCGTGCGAGCGGCAGGGCTTCTTCGTGGACTTCTGCCACCGCAACGACGAACTGCCCGACGGCGCGGACAACACCGACTTCATCTCGCTGATAAGCCGCTTCCAGCTAGCCGACCAGGCTGGCGACGGCACGCCTCCTCCGGCAGGGACCGTCCTGCGCGTCCTCACCACCAAGCAGCCGCCGCCCGTCAGTGAGGAAGAGCCGCCGCCCTCGATCCCGCAGAGCGCGACGCTCGCGGTCTTCCCCAACCCGTCCCAGGGCCTCGTCACGGTGGAGTACGGGCAGGCAAGCCGCGATGCGGCTACGGTCGAGGTCTTCGACACCGTCGGCAGGCTGGTGACGCGCCTGGACGAGGGCATGCAAGACGCAGGAGTCTACACCATCCCACTTGACCTACGGGACTACGCGGCCGGGCTCTACTTCGTTGTCTTCCGCAGCGCGGACACCAACCGCGTGTTTCCGATCTCGGTCTTCCGCTGAGAGTCAGTCTGGACAAGAGCACAGCGGGATGTGGTGGGTACCAGCGGCGTGGAGCCGCGAGCACCTGCCGCATCCCGCTGTGCCGGTAGGAGGGCCTCCACTCTCCAGCGCACGCGGGGCGGGAAGGCCGCTCGACGCCTCCAAAGCAGGGCCCGGCGAGCGCACCAGATCCACCTGGACGGTACGCTGGGAGACTGACGGCTATCGCGCCCCTGCACCTGCGGCAACTCAGCCACGACGGTAACGACTCGCGCGCTAGACTTACGGCTGGGACTTGCTTTGCTACAGTTCGGCTGGAATCCGCGCGGTCATTGCTCGCCGTGCTCTAGTGTGCAGACGAGCCCCTGTCTTTAGACCTACCTCGTCACCCGCCCATGGCCGCTTCGCTACGCACCACGCTCATACTCTGCGCCTTCAGCCTGCTCGCGGGTAGCCCTGCCTTCAGCCAGGCGCCGTCCAAGACGCTTCCCCAGCGGGCTGCCGCTGGCGTGTCCGAAGGCTGCGACCTAGGCACGGCCACGGCCGACCTCGACGTGGGCGGCGTCCGCGCGCGGCTCTACAACAGCGGCAACCTTTTCTGGCGAGGCGGCGACCCGCTCTACGAAGTCCCCAAGGGCTCTGGCATCAGCGCCCTTTTCACCGCAGGCATCTGGGTCGGCGGCACCGTGGACGGCGCACTCCGCATGGCTGCGGCCGACTACAGCAACTGGGAGTGG
>JBCDFO010000113.1:0-11993 GCA_039177895.1 Bacteroidota bacterium | reverse complement strand
CTTGAGCACATGCAGGAAGACGAGCGGGTCGCTGTTGACCTCGCGTTCGAGCTGCTCGGCGGGGACCTTGAAGACGGTCCCGACCGGGTGCCCGGTGTTGAGCGCCGCATCGACGAAGCGGAGCCGGTCGTGGCCGCGCAGCTGGAAGAGCACCTCGAAGGCCGAGGTCCCCATGTCGAAGACGGTCACGCCGGCGTCGTCCAGCGCCGCGCCGAAGCGCGCCTGGAGCTCCTGCACGATGCATACGCCGACGGCGTCGTCGCCGCGTACGGGGTTGCCGAATCCGAGAACAGCCGTAGGCATAGCGCGGGGCGTCTAGAGCTTGAACGTGGAGAGTTCTTGGCCGTCGGCGTCGTGGGCGTGGACGGTGCAGACGAGGCACGAGTCGAACGAGCGCGCGACGATGCCCACCTCGACCGGGTCGTGCTCGTCCTCGATCTCGATGCCGGTCAGCGCCGACTCGATCGGGCCCATCTGCCCCTGCTCGTCGTTCGGGCCGATGTTCCAGGTCGTCGGGGCGATCACCTGGTAGTTCTTGATGACGCCGTCCTGGATCTCGATCCAGTGGGCGAGCGCGCCGCGGGCAGCCTCCGTCGCGCCGAAGCCAACACCGTCGCGCTCCTCGGGCTTGATATAGAACTCGTCGTCGAGCCGGACCTCGGTGAGCCACTTCATGATGTTCATGTAGAGCAGCGGCCCCTCGTGGACGCGGGCGAGCGAGCGCGTGAAAACGCTCGGGCCCTTGACCCGCATGATGTCGTTGAAGAGGGTGTTCTTGGTCTGGTGCTCCAGGTTGTCCGGGTTGCCGAACATGATGCAGCGCGCGAGCGGGCCGACCTCGGCCGCGTGGCCCATGTAGCGCGGGGCCTTGGACCAGGAGTACTTGTCCTCGAAGTTGGTCTCGTCGAGGATCTGCGAGGGGAGCGGCGTCGGGATGGGCTCCTTCCAGGGATGAGCCGCATCGTAGTCGTCGTACCACGAGTGCTTGACGTGCTCCATCACCTCCATGTGGTCGAACGTGTGGTAGCGCTCGCCATCAAAGAAGCCACTCGGGCTGATGAGCGCCTGGTTGCGGCCCTCGATGGTGGGCTGGTTGTAGCGGTCCTTGTGGAGATACGTGCCGTAGGCGAGGAACTTGCCGACGCCCTGGCCGATCTCGTCGTAGCCGTAGTCGAGCGCGGCGCGGATGAAGAGCCCGAGGTCGCTGTTGCGGTGGCTCTCGTTCTCCTCGACCCAGGCCATGAGGTCGTCCCACGTCTGGATCTCGAGGTAGCGCTCGATGGAGCAGCCGAGCCAGACGGGCTCGAGCCAGTTCTGACGGTACTCGTTGAGGATCGCCGTGGCGCGGGTGATGTCGCTCAGGCGCGGGGCACACATCACGCCGCCGGGGACCATGTAGGACGAGTGCGGCCACTGCCCGCCGAAGAGCGCGTACACCTCGACCGGCTTGGCGCTGATGGCGATGCCCTTCTCGAACGACGTCCCGACGAAGGCGGCGAAGCGGCGCGCGACCTCGTCGTAGAGAGGCTGGTTGGCGAACTTCTTGTTCACCATGTCGGTGGCGAAGATGGCGTAGAACCAGCGCGGGATGCTCTGGATCGTCTCGCAGGCCTGCCCGATGGCGCGCAGCAAGAGCGCGTTGGGCGAGAGCGTGGTGCCCCACGCCGTGTCGAGCGCCGAGGAGGCGCAGTAGAGGTGCGAGCCGCCGCAGATACCGCAGATGCGCGGCGTGACGATGAGGCCCGACTGCGGGTCCTTGCCCTGCATGATCTGCTCGTAGCCGCGGAACATGGAGGCCATCGTGTAGGCCCGGGTGACGGTCCCGCCGTCGATCTCGACGCGCACGTCGAGGTCGCCCTCGACGCGGCCTACGGGGGAGATGTGTAAGGCTTTCGTAGCCATGAGTCTGGGGTCTGGGATCTAGAGTGTGGGGAGAGTCGGGGCAGCCATCAGCGGGTTGGAGAAGAGGCGAGGACGCGCTCGGCGCTCCCCGCCTGCTTCCCTCCTCCCTACCAAGCGAGGCACTACGAAACGTGACGTTGGGGCCCGCCAACGCTTCGAGACCCGACGCGCGTAGCGCCGTGGCTACTTCGAGCTTTCCGCCCGCTTGTGGTTGTGCGGGTAGAGGAACTTGGTCATGCCCGCCTTGAAGTAGTAGACCAGCTTGTTCTCGCCCGTCGGGACGTCCTTCGGCAGGAGGCCGAAGTGCTTCGGCGTCTGGAGGACCGAGCCCTTCGCGAGGTCGTGGTGCGGGAAGCCCGGCTCCGTGCAGCCGAGGCAGGGGTGGCGCGCCCGCGTCTTGGAGGACGTCCGGTTCCAGAGGATGTTGTTGCACGACGCCTGCGTCATCGGCCCGCGGCAGCCCACCTCGTAGAACAGGCAGCCCGCCCGCTCGCCGAAGCCGCCGTCGATCTTCTCGTGGAAGCTGTACTGGTTGGGGCAGCCGTCCTGAACGAACTGGGTGAAGAACGTCTTCGGCCGGTGGTAGTCGTCGATCAGGAGGTCGCCGCCGCGCCCGGTCGCCACGGCCACGAGGACCTGCGAGATCCAGTCGGGGTGCGCCGGGCAGCCGGGGATGTTGATGACGGGCAAGCCCGCCTTCGAGACGAAGTCCGGCCCGAGGAAGCCGCCTTTGGCCTCGCGGTGGAACTGGAAGCCCGTCGACTCGCTTGGGTTGGGCGGGACGGCGGGGATGCCCCCCCAGCACGCGCAGTCGCCCACGGCCACGACGTAGCCCGCCACGGCGGACAGCTCGCGGACCCACTCCTGCATGGGGCGGTCGGCGAAGTAGTTCATCGTGCCGGTGCCGTTCGGCCCCTGGATGATCGAGCCCTCGAAGACAAAGATGTCGAGCGCGATCTTGCCCGACTTGCAGTCTTCGAGGAGGTGTGTCACCTGGTGGCCGATCTCGAGGCCGACGGTGGGGTGCCACAGGATGTTGATGCCGAAGTCGGTGACGAGGTCCACGACGGTCGGCTCCTCGGCGTCGAGGAAGGACATCGTGTTGCCACTACAGGCACCGCCCTGGAGCCAGAGTACGTTTGCCATGCGTCTGGGGAAGCTGGAGTGTGAGAAGCACGAGGCGAGCCTCCCGGACACGCAGACGGGCCGCGTGGCGCCGGTCCCTGCCAGGACGCGGGCGCGCTGGAAGCGCTTGCAGCATCGTCCAAAACAACCAGCGTTTGCCGCAACTCAAACGATTGTTGGCATTTGGAGCGATAGAGGATTCTAGGGGATACCCCTATCCATGTCAAGAATTCCGGAAGCGATTCCGCCCTGAATCCCTAATTTAGAATTCGTCTAAAAACGCAACTCGATCAGGGCAAGCACTTAGCCTCACCCACGCGTTTCCCAACGCCGCGCAGGTGCGCGATGCCGTTCGGCGGGCTGTCGCCCTGTGCATCAGCCACCGCCGAGGCTGAGCACCTCCAGCAGCTCGGCCACCGCCTGGGTGTGCGCGATCATGTCGGCCTCGCCCTCCATGAACTCACCGCGCGCATCGCAGCCCGCGCTCTCGCCATCCATGAGGTACCGGATGCACGAGCCCTCGGCGTCGTAGTAGACACGCTTGGAGCCTTCGCCGTAGTCGTAGTAGAGGAACATCGCCTCGCCGCTGTCATCCAGCAGCACCTCAGTACGTGTCTGGAAGGCCGCCGTCTGGTCCTTCACCACCACGAGGTGCGGCACCGGGAGTTGGTTCTCGTGCAGCGTGTAAGTCAGCGTGAACTCCTGCCGGTAGATCCCGACGGCCGGGTAGTCGCGGGCATCCGGGTTGTTGACGACCTGGAACTGGTAGAGCCCCTCAGCCTCGGGGTCTTCGGCGACGGCGTAGTAGCGGTCACGGATCTCCTGGATACGCGACTCCTGGGCAGTCACGGTGGGAGCAACGACGAGTAGGGCGACAAGGGGGAGCAGCAGACGCATCGGCGGTGAGAGTGGAGTTAGAAAGCACAAAGACGAGCGGCGTGCATGGCTCCCATGCAGCATCGCTCGCCTCGGTACGCGCAGCCACTCGTCGAAAGAGCGCACGTCGTGTCTCTGCCCCCTCCTACTCGGCTAGTCCGTGCTTCTCGGCCCAGGTCAGCAGGTCGGCGCGGGCCTCGTCGGTGATCGTGGGCGTGGTCACGTCGAGAGTGACGTAGAGGTCGCCCGTAGCCTTGGGAGTCTGGACGCCCTGGCCGCGCAGGCGGAGGCGATGGCCGGGCTGCGTGCCGGCGGGCACCTTCAGCTTGATCGCCGTGCCCTGCGCCGTCTCGATGCGCCGCTCGGTGCCGAGCATCGCTTCGACAGCGGAGATCGTTTCGGTGAGGTGGAGGTCGTCGCCCTCGCGGCGGAAGCGGGGCGAAGCGGCCACGTCGAACGTGATGAAGAGGTCGCCGCGTTGGCCCGTTGCGTCGGGCGTGCCGCGCCCGCGTAGGCGAATCTTGGTGCCGTCGGCGACCCCCTGCGGGATCGTGAGCCGGACCGTCTCGCCCCCTGGGAGCGTCACGTCGCGCTTGCCACCGGCGAGGGCCTCGTCGAACGAGAGTCGCATGCGCGTCTCGGTGGCCTGCGGGCCGCGTGGGACACGCTGTCCCGAAGCGCGCGGGTTGCCAAACGGACTGCCACCGCCAAACGGACCGCCACCGCCAAACGGACCGCCACCGCCAAACGGACCGCCACCGCCAAACGGACCGCCACCGCCAAACGGACCGCCACCGCCAAAGGGGCTGCCGCCGAAGGGAGCCCCGCTGAACCCTGCCTGTCCACCAAACGGGCTTCCCCCTCCGAAGAGCGACGCGAGCAGATCCTCCATGTTCGGGGCCGCGCCCCCACTCGACTCGAAGCGGATCGAGCCGTCGGGGCCGCGCGAGAAGCGTACGTCTTGGCCGCCGAACGGGCTGCCCGCCCCGCCAAAGGGGTTCGCGCCGCTGTTCGGGTCCATACCGCCATAGGCATGTGGGTTGGCGCGGAAGCGGTCGTACTTCGTGCGCTTCTCCTCGTCGCCGAGCACCTCGTAAGCCTGCTGGACTTCCTTGAAGCGCTCCTCCGCCTCGGGGTTGTCCGGGTTACGGTCGGGGTGGTACTCCCGCGCCAGACGACGGTAGACCTTCTTGATGTCCGCCGCCGACGCGCGCTCCGCGACGCCGAGCGTCTCGTAGTAGTTCGGGATCGTAGTCGTGGGCATGGAAAAAGCCGGAATGGCAGCGTGGTCATACGAATCTTGTCGCGGGTGAAGGGCACGAGAACTGTGCCGCGACGCTGTCTCTGCCAAAGCGGCAGAGCCGATCTTGCGAGTCCGGCTCTTGCCCTCGTGCGCATGTACCGCGCTCTCCCCTCTCCTCTTTCCCCTACTCGCCATGCACCTCGCCGATCAGACGGTCCTCATCACCGGAGCCAGCCGCGGCCTCGGGGCTGCCCTCGCCCGCGCGTTCGCCCGCGAAGGCGCACGCGTCGTCGTGAACTACTTCCAGAGCTATGAGGCGGCCAAGGCCGTCGTGACGGACATCGCCGAGGCAGGCGGCCAGGCGTTCATTGCCCAAGCCGACGTGCGCAACGCGGACGCCGTGCAGCGCATGGTTGCCGATGCCGAGGCGCACTTCGGCACCCGCATCACCACGAGCGTCCACAACGCCCTCGTCGACTACCGCTTCGACCCCACGACGATGCCGACGGCTGCGACAATCACCTGGGAGCACTACCTCCGCCAGCTCGAAGGGAGCGTCCTCGGCCTGATGAACGTCGTCCAGGCGACGATGCCTGCCATGACCGAGGCGGGCGGCGGTTGCGTCATCGCCATCGGGTCGAACCTGGTCCAGAACCCCGTCGTGCCCTACCACGACTACACGACTGGCAAAGCGGCGCTCCTCGGGGCCGTGCGCAACCTCGCGCAGGACCTCGGGCCGCAGGGCATCACGGTCAACCTCGTCTCGGGCGGCCTCCTCCGCACCACCGACGCCAGCGCGGCGACATCCGCCGAGGTCTTCGGCATCATCGAGGCGACGACGCCGCTGCGCCGTGTCACAACGCCCGAAGAGATGGCCGATGCGGTGCTCTTCTTCGCCTCGCCGTGGGCCCGCGCTGTGACCGGACAGAACCTCGTTGTGGACGGCGGCCTGGTGAAAAACTGAGCCCAGTGAGGGCATTAACGCATCCTAATGCTATCCCCTAAGCAAATTTCGGTGCGCACCTGTGAGCGTCGATGGAGGGAGGTGGGTACGATGAACAACCCTGCGGCGATTATGCGTCAGCAGGCCGTTCCACCTCATCCACGCACGTCATGCGCCTTGCTCTCAGCCTCGCGATCCTGCTGATCGCCTCCCCGCTACACGCTCAGTCGCCGCGCTGCTCCGCATCGGGCGAGCGCCTCGCGGAGGGGGGTGCCGTCCAAGCGGCTCACACCAACGGCTCTGACGCCGATGTCGCGGCTCTACTCAGCACAGAAGTGGAGGACGGGGTGCTGTGCGCTGCCGCTTCGGCCCGGCGGCTCCTCTTATCGACCGTACAGCAATCGTGGGATGGAGAAGCCTGGGTCAACGTCATTCGCCGTTCCAATCAGTACGACCCCCAGCTCAACCTTACGGAATCGCTGCTGGAAGACTGGGACGGCACCGCCTGGATCAACGATGCTCGTGAGATACACGCGTATGACAGCGACGCTCGCCTAGCCACGGTCGTATTCGAATCATGGGAGGGTAGCTGGCTTGCGGATCGCCAGTCCGTATACGCCTATGACCAGGAGGGCCTCCTCGCCGAGATCCTGAACAACGATCGGTCCAATGACACGTGGCGGCTTCGCGGACGTGACCAGTTTGCCTACGATGGGTCCGGCCGCCTCGTATCGCAGACCACAGACGACTACGATGGCACCGACGACGAATGGAAACCGAATGCCCAAGTCCTCACGAGTTACCCTAGCGACGCTACCGTTGAAACCGTGGGCCAGCTTCGAAGCGCCGCCGACACCGAGTGGGTGAACAGCACACGCGCCGTTTACACGCGCACCAGCGAGACCACTTCGGAGCGGCCCTACTACTTCTGGGAAGACGGTGCCTGGCAGCTCGTTTCCCTCCGCGACAACGTGTACGACGAGAACGACTTTCGCGTCGGCTACTACTTCGAGCTCTGCGACGAGAGCGGGTGCGAGCCGTTCCTCCAGGGTGGCTGGACCCGCGACGAGGCAGGCCTCATCTACGACGGGATCATGGAGCGATGGAACGGGACGGCCTGGCAGCCCTTCCGCCGCACGGTCTACGCCTTCGCCAACGCCAACCCGGTCTCGAACGAGGCACCGCTGGCACCGACCCTCTTCCGTGTCACGGCCTACCCGAACCCAGCGCGCGATGTCGTGCTCGTCAAAGCCACCAGTGCTGAGGTGCTGAGTGTGAGCGTCTACGATCTCACCGGCCGCCGGGTCGCGGTGTTGGATGCGCAGCCAGGAGCAGGAGCTGTCCGCTGGGACACGCGGGCGCTCCCGGCTGGGACTTACCTCCTCCGCGTCTCCCAGGACGGACAGGTGGTGACGCAGAAGATCACGCTGGCGCGCTAGCCGGGCACTCTGCGAAGTTTCCAGCGAGCGGGACCGTAGCGAGCGGGGCGGCGTGTCAGCCGCGACGCCTGCTACGGTCCCGCTCTGTCTCATGGAACTCGCCCCTGCCCCTGCTCCGAACCCGTGGCGCACACCGCGCCGGTGGATCCTCGTTGGCATCGCCGTCGTGGTGCTATCGTTCGCGTTCCAGGAGGTCCTCGATCCGTTCGGCGAGGATGGCTACGTGGAGATTTTCCACGGCGACCACTCGCACTTCCTCCCCGAGGACAACCTCCTCGACGACCCGGACGTGACGCTGTCGGACTTCCCGACCTCGCCGCCGGGCCCCGACGAGGTCATCCTCCCCAACGGACGCGTCGTACCGCGAGCCCAGGTGGAGCGCTGAATCCGTCGACGCTGAGGCCGACGGCGCTGGGACTGACGCCTAGCGAGCCACCGTGATCGGGAGAACGCGGCGACCCGCTGGCGTCGCCACCGTGGCAAAGTAGACGCCCGCTGCCAGACGCGATGCATCGAGGTCGATGGTCTGCGCGCCCGCGCCGAGCCAGCCGCGGTGGGCCTCGACGACCTCACGCCCGAGTCCGTCCACGACGGAGACGACAACGTCCGCCGCATCGGCGAGGGTGAACGCAAACGTGGCCCGGTCGGCGATGGGGTTCGGCCAGACGGCATCGAGCGCCACCGCGTCGGGGAGGTCGTCTTCGTTGGCGACGCCCGAGAGCGTGAGCGAGACGGAAGTCGTGTAGATGAAGTCGCCGCCGCTGCCCCGGTCGCCGTTGGCGGCGTTGCCTGCGGCATAGACGGTGACGCTGGTGGGCGCGGGGTCGGGCGCGATCCAGCGCACCTCCCACTCCGCTTGCATGGAGCCCGTGCCTGTGTGGGTGACGTGGGCGTCGCTCCCGCTCGCAAAGCGGGTCAGGAGCGGATCCACGATCTCGAAGCTCCCGACGTCTTCGCCGGTGTCGTCTTTGACGGAGACCTGGAACCCGTTCACGCTCTCGCCCACGGGCGGCGTCGTGTTGTCAACCGCGACGAGCAGATCGACGGCCTCACCAGGCAGATAGGTCTCCGGGGCGTCGATGGAGACGCTGCCCGTGCCGCTGTTGAGCTCGAAGCTCGCATGGCAGCCGGCCGTAGCGCAGGTGTTTTCTCCAGGCGCTCCCGATCGATTGGCCGGTGCGCCGCTGGCGAATGTGAGCGCCTCGCGCGGGGCCGTGAAAAGGATCAGAACGACGAGAAGCGATAGGGCGATAGCAAGACGGAGCATGACGGGATGGGGTCGAAGTGCAAGGCAGAAGTGCGCTCGCAACATACACCGCCCTGCCCTTCTCGTTCGCTTCGCGCTGGCTGCGAGGCGGAATCAGGAAGCCGCCCTATACGTCGATCAGCACATCCCCGGTCATCGCCTCGGGGATGGCGAGGCCCATGCACGCCAGGATGGTCGGCGCGATGTCGCCCAGCTTGCCGTCGCGGATCGTGCCGTTCCACACGTCGCCGGTGTCAGGGTCGTCGCGGAGGAGCAGATGCGGCACGGGCACGGTGGTGTGCGCCGTGTGCGGCGAGCCGTCGGGGTTGCGCATCCGGTCCGCGTTGCCGTGGTCAGCGATGATCTCGACCGTGTAGCCCAGTTCACGAGCCGTCTCTACCACCTGCTTCGCACAGCCGTCCACGGCCTCCACGGCACGGACGGCGGCCTCGAAGACGCCTGTGTGCCCGACCATGTCGGGGTTGGCAAAGTTGAGCACGACCAGGTCGGGCGTGTGGGCGCGCAAGTGGGCGCTGACGCGTTCGGCCAGTTCTGGCGCGCTCATCTCCGGCTGGAGGTCATACGTCGCCACCTTCGGCGAGGCCACGAGGATGCGCTGCTCGCCGTCGAATTCGACCTCTTTGCCGCCGTTGAAGAAAAAGGTGACGTGCGGGTACTTCTCCGTCTCCGCCGCGCGCAACTGCGTACCGCCTGCCTTTGAGACCACCTCGCCGAGCGTATCCGCGAGATCCTGCTTCGGGAAGGCCACGGGCACGTCGAACGCCTTGTGGTAGGGCGTGAAGGTGGCGTAGTGGAGGCTGAGGGAGCCTGCTTCCGGAATGGTGTCGCGGAGGGCGTCGTAGTCGGGAAGCGCGGTGCCCGTGAAGGCGCTCGTGAGTTGGCGCGCGCGGTCGGCGCGAAAGTTGAAGAACAGCACCGCGTCGCCATCCTGGATGCGCGGCGTGCCGTCCACAAGGATGGGCTCGGCGAACTCGTCGGTGGTGCCGTTGGCGTACTGCGCTTTGAGCGCGGCAATGGGATCGTCGGTCGTCGTCCCGGTATCGCCGACCGCTCCGGTGGTCAGCAGGTCGTACGCCTTCTTCGTGCGCGGCCAACGGCGGTCGCGGTCCATCGCCCAGTAGCGCCCGACGACGCTACCGATCACGCCGACGCCGAGCCGGTCGATGGCAGCCTGAACCGTCCTAAGGTAGTCGGCTCCGCCCTCGGGGGCTGTGTCGCGCCCATCCGTGAATGCGTGGACGACGACCTGGCCGCTGGTCAGCCCCTCGCGCCCCGCGAGGTCGAGCAGCGCCGCGAGGTGGTCGAGGTGGCTGTGTACACCGCCATCGGAGACAAGGCCGAGCAGGTGCAGCGTCGCGCCATGCGCCTTCGCGTGCCGCGCCGCGCCCACCAGCACTGCGTTTTCGAAAAAGTTGCCGTCCTCGATGGCCTTGTCCACGCGGGTGATGTCCTGATAGACCACCCGTCCCGCGCCGAGGTTGGTGTGCCCGACCTCCGAGTTGCCCATCAGCCCAGCCGGGAGACCGACCGCGCGCCCGGAGGCTTGGAGTGTCGCATGCGGGTAGGTCGCGAAGAGGTGGTCGAGAAACGGTGTCGCCGCCGCATCGATGGCGGAGACGGTCGGGTCCTCGGCGATGCCGTAGCCGTCGAGGATGAGGAGCAGGTGACGATTCACGAGACGAGCGATAGAGACAAACGGAAGGGGCACGTCCAAGCTAGCGGACGTGCCCCTTCGATGCCATCGACGAAGCTGGGAATCGTCAGCCTGTCCCTAGAACGTGCAGAGGTCCGTGTCCGGGTTCTCCGGCCACATGCTGGGGATGTCCACGCGGCTTCCGTCCTGCATGTACGACGTGCGGTGCACGAAGCACTGCGGATCCGGGCCGTACACGAAGATGGAGATCTGCGTGTCGTACTTCGGATCATGCACGGCGACGTGCGTGGCCCCGAGTACAGCAGCATGCTCCCAAACGCTCACGTACAGTCCACTCACCTCGGCCCAGTTGCTGGTGCTTCCGCCAAGGAAGTCGAGCGTCTTGCCACCCTCAAGACCAAGGTTGTTGACATCGAACCCGATGAATGCGTTGGCCGACTGGCCGCCGCCCTGCGCGCTCGGCTTGAGCTTCCATTCAATCATCTTGCCCGCGTAGCCGGTTGCCATCGTGGTCATGTTGTCCATCGAGGCCTTCCGTCCGTTCTCTTCGAAAGCTTCGATCCCGGCGACGACGCCGAGGCCGACGATCACGATGCCGAGGACCAGGAGGAGGAGTTGTTGCTATCCCATAGGTGTTGTTCAGGGTTGGGGTGATAAAGACTGCTCTGAAGTCATCCAGGCCCGCGCGCTGGATGGAAACTTGGCGTCGCTTTTTCAATCGCCGTGCCAAGTCTTGGGTGTCCAGTTTTCTGCGCTACGGGATGCACCTTCCCTGCTTGCCAGTTTGGGTCCACGTCGGCGGTATTCCGGTCCTGCGAGTACCGGAGCCTCTTCACTGCCGCCCTTTGTCGTGTTTTCAGACCAGCTGGCTTCCGGGGGCAGATCACAGGAGGCGTCCACCTTTTTTGTGGGCCTCCTTCGTGGCTGTCCGCTTCCGGAACACACCGGATGGTGCAAACGCGCTGCGCCCTGTAGAAATGAACGGCGCGGGGTACGCGTCAGACCGCGCCGGGCGTGATCTTCTCGTCGGGCGTGAGCGGCCCCCCGTCCGTGCCCAGAAACGACGTGCAGTGGTAGCAGCGGCTCGCCTTGTAGGGCACCACCTGGCGGCAGTAGGCGCACTTCTTCGTGGTGGGCTGCTCGGGTTCGTCCTTCTCGTCGCCTCCGAACTCGTCCTGGATCTCCTCCGTGACCTTGTTCACGAGCCGGATCACCACAAACATGGCCACGGCGATGATGAGCAGTGTGAAGACGTTCGTGAGGAAAACACCGTAGTTGAGCGTCGTCGCGCCTGCCTCGGCGGCGGCCTGTAGCGACACGTAGGGTGGCGGAGTCCCCTCCCCTGCCTTCAGGACGAGGAACGCGTCGGAGAAGTCGGTCTGGCCGAGCAGGAGGCCGAGCGGCGGCATGATGAGGTCGTCCACGAGCGACTTCGCCACGGTCGAGAAGGCCGCACCGACGGTGAAGCCGATGGCGAGCTCGACGAGGTTGCCGCGCATCAGGAAGGTCTTGAACTCGCCGTAGAGCTTTTTCATGGGTCGGGG
>JBCDFO010000112.1:0-11996 GCA_039177895.1 Bacteroidota bacterium | reverse complement strand
GTCGGACCGAGGGGCTACGACCCCATCAGCATCGAGCTCCAGGCAGGCGTCCCGGCGCGGCTCGTCTTCACGCGCACCATCGAGAGCGCCTGCGCCGAGGAGATCCAGGCCCCCGACTTCGCCGTACCCGTGACCGACCTCCCGCTGGGTGAGCCCGTTGCGATTGAGTTCACACCGGACGAAGCTGGCACGTTCAGCTACGTCTGCGGCATGGACATGATGCGTGGCACCGTAGTCGTGCAAGCGTAGGTCCCGCTCTCCACCAGCTTCGCTGCCTGGCGCTATGCAACCGACCGTATCCCTCGAAAAGGCGACCTCGACGGCCTCGTTTTCCGTCGAGGGGATGACGTGTGCCGCCTGCGTCCGGCGCGTGGAGAAGGCGCTCACAGCCGCACCCGGCGTCGAAGCGGCCTCGGTCAACCTCGCCACCGAGCGGGCGACCGTCCGCTACGCCCCGAGCGCGACGACGCCTGCAGCCCTGGTCGACACCATCCGGGGCGTGGGCTACGGGGTGCGTGTCGAGGAGACATCGCTTGCGGTCGGCGGGATGACATGCGCGGCCTGCGTGGGCCGCGTCGAGCGGGCGCTGACGAAGGTAGACGGCGTGCTGGAAGCGACGGCCAACCTCGCAACGGAGCGCGCGACGGTCCGCTACGTGCCCGGCGCGATCGCCCCCTCAGATCTGAATGCGGTCGTCGAGGCAGCGGGTTACGAGGTGCTGGCCGTGCCGGAGGCGGGTCCCGACCGCGCCGACGTGGAGCGCGAGGCACGCGAAGCCGAGCGGCGGCGACTCAGGCGCAGGCTCCTCGTCGCGGCGGCCCTCACCGCACCGATCCTCCTCCTCGACATGGTGCCCATGCTCGTCCCACCGGTTCACGACTGGCTGACGAGACTCGTCCCGATGGAGACGCTGCGGCTTCTATTTTTTGCGCTCGCGTCCGTGGTGCAGTTTGGGCCTGGGCGGCCGTTCTACACGAAGGGCTGGGCGGCCGCGCGCGCCTGGAGCCCGGACATGAACACGCTCGTCATGCTCGGCACGAGCGCGGCCTACGGCTACTCCGTCGTGGCAACGTTCCTGCCGAGCGTGTTACCTACGGGCACGGTGCACGTCTACTACGAGGCAGCGGCTACGATCATCACGCTTGTGCTCCTGGGCAAGTACCTGGAGGCGCTGGCGAAGGGGCGCACGAGCGAGGCGATCCGGCGGCTCATCGGGCTCCAGCCCAAGACGGCGCGCGTCGTCCGCGACAGCATTGAGGTCGAGGTGCCCATCGCGGAGGTCGCTCCCGGCGATGTGCTCCGCGTGCGGCCCGGCGAGCGTGTGCCCGTCGATGGCCTCGTGCTGGAAGGACGGTCCTATGTCGATGAGTCGATGATCACGGGCGAGCCGGTACCGGTCGAGAAAGACGAAGGCGTTGAGGTCGTCGGGGGCACGGTCAACCAGGCGGGCAGCTTCCTCTTCCGCGCCGAGCGCGTCGGGAGCAACACCGTGCTCGCGCAGATCATCCGGCTCGTGGAGGACGCGCAGGCGTCGCGGCCCGCCATCCAGGCCCTCGCCGACAGGGTCGTGGCGGTGTTCGTCCCGGTCGTGCTCGCCATCGCTACCCTCACGTTCGTCACCTGGCTGGCTGTGGGGCCAGAGCCTGCGCTCACGTTCGCGCTCGTGACGGCGGTGTCGGTGCTCATCATCGCCTGCCCCAGCGCGATGGGCCTTGCCACGCCGACCTCGATCATGGTCGGGACGGGGAAGGCCGCCGAGCTCGGCATTCTCTTCCGCAAGGGCGAAGCGCTCCAGACGCTCCACGAGGCCGAAGTCGTCGCGTTCGACAAGACGGGCACGCTCACCGAGGGCCGCCCACGGCTCACCGACCTCGACGTGAAGGCTGGTTTCGGCGAAGACGACCTGGTCCGGCTCGTGGCCGCCGTCGAGGGGCCGAGCGAGCACCCCATCGCACGGGCCCTCGTGGAGGCCGCCGAGGCACGCGGGCTTGTGGTGCCGCCCGTCGCTAACTTCGAGGCGATGCCGGGCTTTGGCGTGCGGGGCTCCGTCGAAGGCAAGCGGGTGGAGATTGGCGCGGACCGCTTCATGACCGCCGTGGGCGTGGATGTTGCGCCGTTTACCGACGAGGCCGCGCGGCTGGCCGACGTAGGCAAGACGCCGCTCTACGCCGCCATCAACGGCCAACTAGCCGCTGTGCTCGCCGTGGCGGATCCCGTCAAGGCCACCACGCCTGATGCTGTCGCAGCGCTCCACCGTGCGGGTCTCCGCGTGGCGATGATCACGGGCGACAACACGCGCACCGCCGAAGCGCTGGCCCGGCAACTCGGCATCAACGAGGTGCTGGCCGAGGTGCTCCCCGCCGACAAGGCCACAGCCGTGCGCAAGCTCCAGGGCGAGGGCCGCTCCGTCGCGTTCGTCGGCGACGGCATCAACGATGCGCCCGCGCTCGCGCAGGCCGACATCGGCGTCGCTATCGGAACGGGCACCGACGTAGCCATCGAGGCCGCCGACGTGGTGCTGATGAGCGGCGCCCTCGGTGGGCTCGTCCGCGCGCGTGCTCTCTCGGCGGCCACGCTGCGCAACATCCGACAGAATCTGTTCTGGGCGTTCGCCTACAATGCCGCACTCATCCCCGTGGCAGCGGGCGTGCTCTACCCAGCGTCTGGTCTCCTGCTGAGCCCCGTCTTCGCCGCCGCAGCGATGGGCGTCTCGTCCGTGTTCGTGCTCACGAACGCGCTCCGGCTCCGCCGCTTCCGCGCGCCGGCGCTAGCGTGAGGATGCGTACATAACGGTACGGCTATGTTTCGTTTTTTAGGGGAAATCCCGAGGTCCATTTGATGTGAGACCGTGATGGAGCTATGCTGAGTCCTCGTTTATGGCCCACCCTCCCGTGCCTTCATGCATCGCTTTTCCCTGCTGGTCGCCGCTGTTCTGATAACCGCCCTCCTCGTAGGCGGCTGCGACTCCTCCACACCGGACCCCGTTGACTCGCTTGACGACAGCTTCCGGATCGCCGTCGTCGCGGAGACGCCTGATGGCACGCCTATCGAGGGCTTGAATGTGGCGATCCGCCCCTGCTTCTCGGTACAGGTTGGCCCTCAGGACGATGCGTGCTACGACCCACCGCCCGACGGCGACGCAAGGCCGTCTGGGCCGCTCGCTTCCGCTGGGGCTCAGGACGTGTCCTACACCCAACTGGAGATCGTCCTGCTCTCCCAAACCGAATCGACTGCTACCATTGCATTTGTCTGGGAGACGCAAGACGAGACTGACAACCGAGGCTTCGACGTCCAAATCCGTCTACCGGACGAGGACACGTTCACTACGCTCGGCTTTGTGGACGGCGCGGGCACGACCAACGAGTCGCAGTCCTACCGCTATGACACGGAGGTCCCGGAGGGCCTGTCCACGCTGCGTCTCCGGCAGGAGGACGTCGATGGCACCTCGACCCTTAGCCCTGAAGTGGCGTTTAGCTTTGCTCCTGAGGCCCCGCCTGCCCCGCCCTCATCGAGCCGACTGTTCGGTGCCTTCCCGACACCCTTCTTCAGAACCTCGCTGGCGAACATTGAGGTCGGCACCGACAACCCGACGGTCACGCTCGAGGTCGCGGACCTCTCAGGGGCGACCACCGAGATCGGAACGCTTACGAGGCTCGGGAACGCCTTAGTCGAATGGGATGCGACCTCTTTTCCTTCCGGCGTCTATTTCTTCCGCCTGCGCGCGGGCGACGCCCTGCTCGATTCGGTCGCGACCGCCCACTGGTCCGTCCTTGGAGACAACGCCACGACAGGTCCCGACGTACGCGGTCAAACCAACGCCGATGGCCGCCTAGAGACGGCGAGCGTGACGCTGGCTCCGGCCTTCTACGGGCCCGACTCGTTGGAGTACCGGGACGAGAACAACAACTGGCTTGGCGACTTTCCGATGCCGCCACGCGTACGAATCACGCTCATTGACCCGGCGACAGGGCGGCAGCAGGTCTACGACCGCGACCTCGTAGATGGCCCCAACCTGTTCACCGCGGTCTGGACCGGGGGTCAGCCGGCCTGAGGATCGCGGGCATCGCAGCCTGTGCATGTGGGGTCCCAGCACTAATCTCGTGGCACAGCTCCCGACCGGGCAGGCTAGGCGGACGTTTGGGAAGCCGCGTGAAGAGCCGGGTGACACGGACCCCGGTTCTGGAACAAGGGTTCTATTTTCAGTCAAGATTGAAAATAACCACCTGTACCATGTCTATTTCTGCTGACCACCCGACGGTCACAGGCACCACTGTCGTCACCTCGGACGTGCTCGTCATCGGGGCGGGTGCCGCGGGTCTCCGCGCTGCCATCGAGCTCGCCGAGCGCGACGTTGACGTCCTCGTTCTCGGCAAGCGCAAGCACGGCGACGCCCACACCGTCTGGGCTGCGGGCGGCATCAACGCCGCCCTGGGTAGCCTCGACCCGGACGACCGCTGGGACATCCACGCAGCCGACACCATCAACGAGGGGCACTACGTCAACCACGCGCAGGCCGTCGAGACGCTCGCGCGGCACGCCCCAGAGCGCATCCGCGAACTCGACCGTTGGGGAGCCGACTTCTCCAAGACGGAGAACGGCAAGATCAACCAGCGCTACTTCGGCGCGCAGTCGTTCCGCCGCACGTGCTTTAAGGGCGATATCACGGGGCGCGCGATCCTCGAAGCGCTCGTCGCCCAGGCGAAGCGCCTCCAGATCCCCTACCGGCAGGACACCTTCATCACGAAGCTGCTCGTGAACGACGGCCGCGCGGTCGGCGCGGTCGGCTACGACATGAACACGGGCGCACCGCTCGTCTTCCACGCGCGGGCGGTGATCCTCGCGGCAGGCGGCAACACGTCGGTCTACATCCGCTCGTCGTCGCGTCCCAACGAGAACACGGGCGACGCGCAGGCGCTAGCCTACGAGGCGGGCGTGCCGCTGCGCGACATGGAGTTCGTGCAGTTCCACCCGACGGGCAAGCTGTGGCCTGAGGAGGAGCGTGGGCACCTCGTCACGGAGGCCGTACGCGGCGAGGGCGGCCAGCTCTTCAACAGCGAAGGCGAGCGCTTCATGGAGCGCTACTCGCCCAAGCAGATGGAGCTCGACGCCCGCGACGTAGTCGCGCGCGCCAACTACACCGAGATCCAGGCCGGACGCGGCACGCCCAATGGCGGCGTCTGGCTCGACATCTCGCACCGCGACAGCAACTACGTCCGCGAGCGCCTCCCGCGCATGGTCGCCGAGTTTGCCGCGGTCGGCGTGGACATCACCGAGGAGCCGATGGAGGTCGCCCCGACAGCGCACTACGCGATGGGCGGGGTCGAACTCGACGACTTCGAGACGTGCGAGACGAGCGTGCGCGGCCTGTTCGCCGCGGGCGAGTCGGTCGCGGGCGTCCACGGCGCGAACCGCCTCGGCGGCAACTCGCTCGCCGAGACGGTCGTCTTCGGCCAGATCGCAGGCGCGCACGTCGGCGATCACCTCCCCAAGCGTCAGCCGCTCCCGGAGGCGGCCGTCGTGGAGGCCGTCCAGGCCCTGCACGACCTCGCAGGTGCCAACGGCACGCACACGCCGGAGGCCCTCATCCTCGAACTGCGGCAGGTGATGTGGGACCACGCAGGCATCGTCCGCAACGAGGCAGGCCTGCTTCGGGGCCTCGCCAAGCTTCAGACGATCCAGCGCAAAGCCCAGGACCTGCTCGTCAGCGACGCCCTCACGAGCGAGCGCTTCGAGTGGGCGATCAACCTCGGCTTCATGCTCCCGACCTGCGAGGCGATCCTCCGCAGCGCTCTGGAGCGCACCGAATCGCGCGGCGCGCACTACCGCGACGACCACCCCGCGAAGGACCCCGCGTGGCGCCGCAACATCCGCGTCGTCCGCGACGCTGAGGGCCGCATGGCGCTGACCACGGCGGATGCCGTGCCGCCCACCGAAGCGGTCCAGCAGGCTCTCGCTGAGGAGCATGAGTTGGACTACCACCACCTCGAGTAAGGCGGCGCTGTACGGAAGCCTCGCCTCACACAAGAGCCCCAGCGCCCCGCTGCCGACCCCAGCAGCGGGGCGCATCGTGTTTCTCGCCGGGATGAGTCAGGCTGGCGGCGGAGCAGTGAGCCCGGGTTGAGTATGTTGGCGGCGTTGCCCCCAGACCCGCCTCGCCTGCCATGCGCTGCTGCCTTGCCTTTCTCCTCCTCGCCCTCGCGGGCTGCGCGGCGACCGGCCCCGACGCCACGCTCGTCGCGCGGGCCGACTGGGGTGCGGGGCCCGTGAGCCGCGACGCGCTGCCAGCCAACGGCGAGGTACGCCATGTGACCGTGCATCACACCTACACGGAGGTCGGGCCCGACGGCGAGGCGGCGCACGTGCATGCAATCCAGCGCTTCCACCAGGGCGCCGAGCGCTTCTGGGGCGACATCGCCTACCACTACCTCATCGGGCCCTCGGGGACGGTGTTCGTGGGACGGCCCGAGACGTACGCTCCCGCTAGCGGCACGGTCTACCTGTCCGATGCGCTCCGCGACGCAGCGGGGCAGGACTCGCTCGGCGGCACGGCCGTCACCACCCCCCCCGATGACGACGACGGTACGCCGATGACGCCGCCGGGCACTTCGGACGGCCACGTCACGATCTCGGTGATCGGCAACTACGAGGCGGCGCTGCCACCGCTCGCCCAGCGCGCCGCGCTCGTGGCGCTCGTGGCCGACCGGCTCCACGCGCACGGGCTGACCGTGGACGATGTGCGCTTCCACCGCGAGGTCGCCATCGGGACGGCGTGCCCGGGGCAGGCACTCTACGACTGGTTTCGCGGTCCGACGCGTACGCATCCAGACCAGGGCGAGGGCCTGCGGCAGGTCGCGGCGGCACTGCGGGCGCTGCATGAGCGGGCCGAGTAGACCGGAAAGCCAGGTATCTTGGCGGCCTCTCCGACCTGCCTTCCCGCTGCCATGCCTGCGTTCGTTCCCCCTGCGCTCCATGCACCGCTCCTTCCTGCGCTCTTCCTGCTCGCTGCCGTGCTCCTGGCGGCCTGCCAGCCGAGCAGCCCAGCGATGCCTGAGGACGAGGCGATCCGTGACCTGATCCGTCCGGTGGAGGTGGCGGCGGGCGAGGGCAAGACGTTCGCCGAGGCCGACCTCTTCTTCACGACTGCCGCCGAGGTCCGCTTCGGCGACCACCCCGACGTCGCCGTGGCGCACGATGCCGAGGCGGCAACGGTGACGCTCACGCCGCGCGCCGACTTCGAGGGGCTGGCGCTGGTGCCGTTCGACGCGGGGGGGCTGGGCTATGTGCTGCCGGTGCGCTCCGTCGTGGTGCCGCGCGTGACGTTCGCCTATCCGGCCGACGCCGACGCTGAGGTGCACGTCATCGGCTCGTTCAACGGCTGGGCGCGCGGGCAGGACCGCCTCACCGACCCCCAGGGCGACGGCATCTTCACGACGCTCCTTTCTATCCCGCCGGGGCGCTACCCGTACAAGTTCACCGCGGACGGCGAGGAGGTCATGGACCCGAAGAACCCCGAGCGTGAGCCGAACGGGTTCGGCAGCTACAACAACATCCTCACGGTCCCGCCACGCCATGCGAGCGCCTTCCGCCTGCGCCCGCTCGGCTGGGACCACGACGACGCCACGCTCACCCTCCGTGCACAGGCCGCCCGTACCAATCCCGAGGGGGTCGCCCTCGACGTGCTGCTCCACGAGGACGACGTGATCGCGCTGCTCGACAACGATGCGCTGCCTGCGCGCCGCTTCACGGTTGAAGGCGACACGATCACGGTGACGCTGCCCACGGCCGACCTCAACGACACGCACACGGTCCGCCTCGCCGTGCAGCAGCGGGGGCAGGCGACGGCGTTTCTCCACGTCCCGCTCTGGAACGCTGCGCCCGCCGGAGCGCTCACTGACGCAGGCGGCACCGCGCCGTTCTCCTGGCAGGACGCGGTCCTCTACCAGATCCTCATCGACCGCTTCCGCGACGGCGATCCCGACAACACGCGGCCCGTCGAGCACGACTCGCTGCTGACGCCCGCGAACGTCCACGGCGGCGACCTTCGGGGCATCCTCGACAAGCTGCGCGATGGCTACTTCGACGACCTCGGCGTGACGGCGCTCTGGCTCTCGCCCGTCGTCCAGAACACGCCCGACGCGTACCGCGAGTACCCCGCGCCGCACCGCTACTACTCCGCCTACCACGGCTACTGGCCGACCGACTCGTACGCCGTCGAGCCGCGCTTTGGTAACATGGAAACGCTCCAGACGCTCATCGACGAGGCGCACGCGCGCGGCATGAAGGTGCTGCTCGACTTCGTCGCCAATCACGTTCACGAGCAGCACCCGTGGGCGACGCAGTACCCGGACTGGTTCACCGACCTCGACCTCCCCGACGGCCGCAAGAACCTCCGGCTCTGGGACGAGCAGCGCCTCACGACGTGGTTCGAGCCCTACCTCCCGACCATCGACTACACGAAGCCCGAGCCGCTCGCCGCGATGACAGACAACGCCGTGTGGTGGCTCCGCGAGACAGGCGCTGACGGCTTCCGCCACGACGCCGTCAAGCACATCCCGAACGCGTTCTGGCAGACGCTCACCCGCAAGATTCGGACGGAGGTGGACCCCGAGCGCGCCCTCCCCGCCTACCAGATCGGCGAGACGTTCGGCA
Organism: Bacteroidota bacterium; assembly: GCA_039177895.1. GTDB lineage: Bacteria > Bacteroidota > Rhodothermia > Rhodothermales > Rubricoccaceae > JBCBEX01. The sequence goes on along the minus strand of JBCDFO010000112.1, from coordinate 3,347 downwards.
GCTACGCGCTGATCTCGAGCTACGTCACGCCCGGCCAACTCGACGCACAGTTCAACTTCAACCTCTACGACGCCGCCCTCGCGGCCTTCCTCCGCCCCGACGGCTCCCTCGCCGCGCTCGACGCCGAGCACACGAAGACGCTCGCGGTCTACGGCCCGCACCACCTCATGGGCAACCTGATGGACTCGCACGACAAGACGCGCTTCGCGGCCTATGCCGACGGCGACCTGTCGCTCGACGACGCCTACGCCGCGACAGGGTGGCTCGGCGACGACGCCCCGCGCGTGGACAACGCCGCGACCTACGACCGCATCGCGCTCTATCAAGCCTACCAGCTGACCATTCCCGGCGTACCGGTGATCTACTACGGCGATGAGATCGGCCTCTCCGGCGGCAACGACCCCGACAACCGCCGCCCGATGCGCTTCGACGACGCCGTGACCGCCGACGAGGCCACGCTGCGCGACCGCATCGCCGCGCTCGTGACGCTCCGCCGCGACCGCTCCGCGTTGCGTCATGGCAGCTTCGAGACGCTCCGGGCCACGACCGACCTCTGGGCCTACGTCCGCGCCGACCTCACCGACCGTGTGGTCGTCGTCCTCAACAAATCCGCGCGCCCGCAGACGCTCATCCTCGACGTGCCCGCCGCCTACCTCCGCGACCGCGCCGCCGACGCCCTCACCGGCGAAGCGCTCGACCTCGACGACACGCGGCTCAGGCTGACGGTCCCGGCAGGCGGCTACCGGATCATCGATCTGCTGTAGCGTTCGCGAGGCGGACGGACTTTTCCATCTCGAATGGTTCGCTATCGCACGACGGTAATGCGACGGGTCGCAGCTCCCTGCTCGGTGAGGAGGCGAAGCACGTAGACCCCTGAGGCCAACCGCGATGCGTCGAAGCCGACCTCGCCATCTCCAGCGGGCCGCTTGCCCTCGGCGAGGACGGCGACCTCTCGGCCGAGCAGGTCGAAGACGGACACGCGGACGGGACCGGACGCCGGGAGCGTGTAGAACACGCGCGCCGACTGCCGGACTGGGTTGGGAGCCGGCGTGAACAGCTCCACCCGCGCAGGCACGGCGGTCGCTGCATCGTCCTCGTCCGACGTGTTGATCGGCGTCGTGTACGTCGGGACCCCGCCGCCGGAGTCGGTCGCGCCGAGCGTGCCGCCGTAGCCCGCTACCGCGCCGACGTTCTCGTTGAGCATGTCGACGCCGATGAGTTGCTGCCGTCCCGTCTGCACAGGGCCGGGATAGCCGCCGGTCGTCTGCCACGTCTCGCCGCCGTCCTCCGTGCGGAACACGTTGCGGCTCTCGTTCAGGTCGACGGCGACCCCCACGTTGGGCGAGCCGAAGTCGACGTTCCAGAAGCGCGCGCCGTTGGCGGGCAGCACCTGGCGCTTGGGACCCGGCGTGAGGAGATCATCCTGCACCCAGATGCCCTGGTCGCCGACGATGGTCCACCGGTCGCGCCCGTTGTAGGCGATGTCGCGGTGGTTGGTGTAGGCGGCGGTCTCAGTCCAGGCCTGGCCGTCGCGCGTGGCGTAGATGCGTCCGACGCCGTCGTTCATCCCGGCGTCTCCCACGACGCCTTCGGTCTCAGAGATGAACTCGACGGCCGTGAGGCGGGCGAAGCGACGGCCGCTCGGGAGCGGGATCGACACGGACGCCCAGGTCCGTCCGTTGTCGGCCGAGCGGATGACGCGGTTGCCGCCGACAGCATACCACGTATCGCCGCCCGCGTAGTCGACGGCCTCGAACGGCTGCGCCGTGCCCGCGACGGTGGCCGTGGCCCACGTTCGCCCACCGTTCTCCGTCCAGATGATGGTCCCGTCCTGCGCCACAGCGACGCCCGCCTCGTTGCCCGGCGTCCCGCCCTCGCGGAAGCCGAGGCCGAGCCAAAACTTCCCGCCCGGCACACCCTCCGCTGTGCCCACGCGGAGCCAGGTCTCCCCGCCGTCCTCGGTTCGGATGATGACGCCCTCACCAACGACCACGCGGTGCGCCACGTCCAGGATGGCGACCTCGCGAAGCCGCACGTTGGCTCCGAGCCGGTGGTCCTGCGGCGTCCAGAAGTACATGTCGGCCGTCCCCTCTCTCGCATCGCAGAACACGCTCGCCGGGAGATCCGGGTCGCCATCGACAAACACCGTGGTCACGTTGCCACTGTTGAAGTTGGGGAGGTCGTTGCCACTCGTGTAGACGCGCCGGGGCACGTCGTCGCACGTAGCGGGCGTACCGAACGGCGTCGCCAGAGACGTAGTCCGCTCGTTGCCCAGCCCATCGCGCACGACGACAAAGGAGCCGTCCGCCGAGATCGGCAAGAACGTCGATGCGGGAAGCGCGAACGTCACGCTCGCCCCGTCCGGCGAGGTGCCAGCAGGCACCATCTCGACGATTCTTTCCTCGCCCTGGATGAACAAGTGCGCCGTGGCCGATGTCGGCCTGAACCCGCCCTTCGGCCCCGCTGAGACGCTCACCGAACGCTGGTCGGCACTGAAGCGACGGCCCGTGACGACCGGCCCGGCCTCGCCCGGCTCCGGGGCGGCGTTGAGCAGGATCAGGTTAGCCTCACGCGGCATCGGCATGTTGAGCAGGTCACCCGGCCACGAGGCCCCGCCCTGGCTGAGGGAGTACGCGGTCCAGTGGTCGATGAACCGTAGCCCGTCGAGGCCGCGCTCGGGGCCGCTCAGGGCCACCCACGCACGCACGCCGCTGCCGGGGAAGGGGCGCCCCTCAATCGCAAACGACGCGCCCGAGCCTTCAGCGAACCCGACGAAGCCCAGCACCTCGGCCAGCGTGAACTGCGGGTTGACGCGCGGCGAGCCGGTGAAAACATCGAACTGGTAGGGGTTGTCGCGGTAGCGCGTCGGGATGGTGGCGTCCGGATCGCCCGAGTAGCCGAAGTCGACGTTGAGGCGGAGCGTGCGTGCCTCGATCTCGCGCTGAAAGTTGCTCCACAGGCACGGGCTGGAGTCGGAGCCGCATGACCAGTTGTTGGTGCCCTGGCTCCAGCGCAGCACCTCGGCTTCGAGGCTCACCATCCGCAGTTCGACGGGGGCGCCGCGCCGGAGCTTGCGGAGTTGCGGGATCGACAGGACGATGTCTTCCGGCGTGACGCCGCCCGTGTCGCGCTTGTCGACGCGGATCACGTCCGTCGAGGTCTCACCCGGGGCGAGCGTCGTCTGAAACGCCTCGGGCGTCTGGATGGTCGCGATCAGCTCGCCGCCGATGTAGACGTTGAAGCGCGGCGCGATGTTGAGGGCCGTGGCGCTGCCGGTGTTCCGCACGCGGATGTCGAGCGCGAGCGTGGCGGCCTCGTTGAACATGTCGGAGGTCGCCGTCTCCCAG
>JBCDFO010000111.1:0-12017 GCA_039177895.1 Bacteroidota bacterium | reverse complement strand
GTATGCGACCGCCGAGGTCGAGATCGCCGTGCCGCTGAGCAGCCGCGAGGCCGACCTGATCGACGGGCTGTGGACGCGCGGCCGATCCCGCATGCCCGCCACCGTCACGCGCGACACCGACGGAGCCGTCTGGGAGGGCTACGTGCACCGCGTCGACGGCGCGATGGATGCCACCACGCGGCAGATCCAAGTGATCGTCCGGGTGCCACGGCCGTACGCGGCCACCGAAAGCCGTGCGCCGCTCCTCGTTGGCACCTTCGCGCAGGTCGCCCTGCCCGGCCGCGCGCTCGACCGCTACTTCGACGTACCCCGCACGGCTGTCCGAGACAGCGACACCGGAGCGCAGGTCTGGAGCGTCGAGGACGGTCTGCTGGCGATGCATTCCGTGACGGTGGTGCAAGACGTCGAGGACCGCGTCGTCGTGACCGCGCCCACGCTGCCCGACAGCGCCACGCTCATCGTGAGCGACCTCGCCGTCGTCACCGAAGGCCTCGCCGTGCGCACGGCTGCGCCATAGCCCTGCCCTTCCACCGCAACACGACCTCGCCCCTCACCGCAACACTCTGCCCTATGACCCGCGCCATTGCCTGGATGGCCCGCCACCGCGTGGCTGCCAACCTCTTGATGCTGACCATCCTGGCTGCCGGCCTCGTCAGCGTCGGGAGCATCAAGCAGGAGACGTTCCCCGAGATGTCCCTCGACGCTGTCCAGGTGCGGGTGCCCTACCCCGGGGCGACGCCCGCCGAGATCGAGGAGTCCATCGTCCGACGTGTCGAGGAGCACGTCGAAGGCGTCGAGGGCATCCGGCGTGTCACGTCGGTCGCCGCCGAAGGCATGGCTACCGTGACCATCGAGTTGAGGCGCGGGGCCGATGTGACGGAGGCGCTCGACGAAATCAAGGCCGAGGTGGACCGCATCACCACCTTCCCCGACGACGCCGAGCAGCCCCTTGTGTTCGAGCTCGTCTCGCCCGGCAACGTGATGCAGATCGCGCTCTACGGCGACATGCCGGAGCGGACGCTCAAGGAACTCGCGGAGGCGGTCAAGGACGACCTCACCGCGACGGACGAGATCTCCTCGGTGCAGGTCATCGCGACGCGGCCCTACGAGGTGTCCATCGAGGTCAGCGAGGCCACGCTGCGCGCCTACGGGCTGACGCTGCTCGACATCGCGAACACGGTGCGGCGGGCGAGCCTCGACCTCCCGGGCGGCAGCGTGGAGACCGACGACGAGGAGATCCTGATCCGCACGAAGGGGCAGAACTACACCCAGGCCGACTTCGAGGACATCGTGCTGCTCAGCCGGTCCGACGGCACGCAGATCCTGCTGGGCGATGTCGCCACGGTGCGCGACGGTTTCGAAGGAACCAACCTTGTCACGCGCTTCAACGGCGAGAACGCGGTGTTCGTCCAGGTCCAGCGCACGGGCGACGAGCGCACACTCGACCTCGCGACGCAGGTCAACGCCTACCTCGCCGAGGATCTCCCGGCGCTGCTCCCGCCCGGCGTCTCGGCAGGCGTCTGGCAGGACGAGTCCGAGGTGCTGCGGAGCCGCCTCGATCTGCTCCTCAAGAACGGCGCGCAGGGCCTGCTGCTGGTCGTGCTCGCGCTGATGCTCTTCCTCAACACCCGCCTCGCGTTCTGGACCTCGTTCGGGATCTTCCTCTCGTTCATGGGCACCTTCGCCGTGATGATCTGGCTCGACGTGTCCGTGAGCATGATCTCGCTCTTCGGCTTCATCCTGGCCGTCGGCATCGTGGTGGACGACGCGATTGTGGTGGGTGAGAACATCGTTGCGGAGCGCGAGCGGGGCGCGTCGCCGCTGACGGCGGCTATCCAGGGCGCGTCGCGCGTGGCGGGGCCGGTCACCTTCGCCGTGCTTACGACGATGACGGCGTTCATGCCGCTGCTCTTCGTCCCGGGCACGCTCGGCAAGATGCTTGTCGTCCTGCCGACCATCGTGATCGCGGTGCTAGCGCTCTCGCTCGTCGAGGTGCTGTTCATCCTGCCTCACCACCTCGCCCACGAGGAGCGCCCGGCGAGCAACCCGCTCACGCGCGGCATCGACGCGGCGCGCGACGCGTTCACGCGGGCGCTGAACTGGTTCGTCGAGGGGCCGCTCGACCGCAGCGTGCGCTTCAGCGTGCGGCGCTATGGCCTCGTGATCGCTACGGCGGTGGCGCTGCTCACCGTCAGCGTCGGGTTCGTGGTCGGCGGTTACATCCCGTTCACGTTCTTCCCCGAGATCGAAGGCAACAACGTCCGCGCGCAGGTCGAGCTGCGGCCGGGGGCACCGCTCGCGCAGACCGAGGCCGTCGCGCTCCGCCTCGAAGCTGCGGGCCGCGCTGCCGCCGAGGCCCTGCAGCAGGACCTCGATGCCGACCACCCGCCGCTGATCCAGAACGTCCACGTCATCGTCGGCCGCCAGCCCTCGCAGCAGGGCGACGTGAGCACCGCGGGCTTCATCGAGTCGCACGTTGCCGAGGTCAACATCGAGTTGGGCGAAGCCGAGGAGCGCGACCTCTCGGCGGCGGCGTTCGAGCAAGCCTGGCGTGCCGAGGTGGGCGAGGTTGCCGAAGCCACGGCGCTGACGTTCGCCTCCAATGCCGTCGCGTTCGGCGGGCCGGTGGAGTTTGAGCTCGCCGCCGATGACGACGCGGTGGTGCGCGCCGCCACCGACGCGCTCAAGACCGACCTGCTCACCTACGCGGGCGTGTTCGACGTGGCCGACGACGAGGAGGCCGGCAAGCAAGAACTCCAACTCGACCTGCTGCCGCAGGCGCGCACGCTCGGGCTGACGCTGGACGACCTCGCGCGGCAGGTGCGGGCGGCGTACTTCGGCGAGGAGGCCGTCCGCATCCAGCGCGGCCGCGACGACGTGCGCGTCTACGTGCGCCTCCCCGAGGACGAGCGCGACGCCCTCGGCGACCTCAGCGCCTACCGCATCCGCACGCCGCTGGGCGCCGCCGTCCCGCTCTACGATGTCGCCACGGTCACGATGAGCACCGCGCCGACGACCATCACCCGCCGCGACGGCCGCCGCGTCATCGCCGTCACGGCCGACCTCGACCCGGCGATCACCTCGGGTAACGCCGTCACCGCGCAGGTGCAGGCCGAGGCCATCCCGAAGCTGCTGGACCTGTACCCCGGCCTCACCATCGACGTCGAGGGCGAGCAGCGAGAGCAGGCCGAGACGCTGGAGGCGCTCGCCGTGTCGTTTCCGCTCGCGCTGTTCGTGATCTATGTGCTGCTCGCGATCCCGTTCGGCTCCTACGTGCAGCCGCTCATCGTCATGGCCGCGATCCCGTTCGGCCTGATCGGCGCACTCGTGGGGCACCTGCTCTTCGGGCTGCACCTCGGGATGCTGAGTGTCGCCGGGCTGATCGGTCTCAGCGGCGTCATCGTGAACGACTCGCTCGTGCTGGTCGACTTCGTCAACGAGCAGCGGCGCCAGGGCCTGCCCATGAGCGAGGCCATCGTGTCCGGGGCCAAGCTGCGGTTCCGCCCGATCATGCTCACCACCGTGACGACGTTCCTGGGCATGCTCCCGCTCCTCCTGGAGCGCAGCGTCCAGGCGCAGTTCCTCGTCCCGATGGCCGTCAGCCTCAGCTTCGGCATCCTGTTCGCCACGTTCGTCATCCTGCTCCTCGTCCCGGCGCTCACCCAGTGGCAGCACGATGTCCTGTCCTACTTCGGCCGCGAGTCCGCTGCTGAGCGCCCTCCCGAACACCTCGCGGATACAGCTCTGGCTGGGAATTTCCATTCTTCTGGGCTCTCGCCGTCTCCCGCGATATCTGCGGCGGAGTGATCCGTGGCTGGGCAAGAAGACGAGCTATCGCCAAGAACAGACCGAAACCGCCTCCCCTACCGCGCCGTTGCCTGCTCCGTTGATCGTGCTCGCGTAGCATCGGACTGACCCTCACTTCCTACTTCTCACTTCGCACCTTTCCCCTCCGTTGCTTCGTCGGCTCAACGTCTACCTCTGGCGCTACAAGCACCTCATGATTCCGGGGCTGCTGTGCGCGCTCGTCTCGGCAGGCTTCACGCTCCTCGTGCCCAACATCGTGCGGCAGGCCGTGGACGCGGTGCCGCGCATGGTGGACCTGCACGCGCTCTACCAGGGCACGCCCGTGAGCGGCTTCGCCCACGCGCAGTTCACCTACACGCTCGTCCTCGGCGGCGCGGTGATCCTGAGCGCGAGCCTGCTCAGCGGCCTGTTCATCTTCCTCATGCGCCGGACCGTCGTGGTAGCGAGCCGCCACATTGAGTTTGACCTGCGGAACGTGCTCTACGGGCACCTCCAGCGGCTCGGGCGGCCGTTCTACAGCCAGACGGCCACGGGCGACGTGATGACGCGCGCCACGAGCGACATCGAGAAGGTGCGGCGCTACGTCGGGCCCGCGCTGATGTACAGCGTGCAAGCCACCGCCGTCACGGGCCTCGCACTTACGGTGATGCTGCTCATCTCGCCCACGCTGACGTTCTGGGCGCTCACGCCGATGCCGCTCCTGGCGATCTCGATCTTCTTCGTCGCGCGCATGATCCACACGCGCACGGACCGACAGCAGGCGCAGTACTCGATGCTCACGAGCCGCGTGCAGGAGGCACTCTCCGGCATTCGCGTGGTGAAGGCGTACGTCCGCGAGAACCACGAGGCGAAGCGCTTCGAGCGGGAGAGCATCGGCTACCAGCACCGGGCGCTCGACCTCGCGCTCGTGGAGACTGCGTTCCGCCCGACGATGCTTGTGCTCATCGGCGCGTCCACGATCCTCGTCGTGTGGGTCGGGGGCCGCCTCGCCATCGAGGGCGCGATCACGCTCGGCAACATCGCGGAGTACATCATCTACGTCGCCATCCTGACGTGGCCCGTCGCGTCGCTCGGGTTTGTGATCAACATGATCCAGCAGGCACGCGCCTCGTGGAGCCGCCTGGTGCGCATCCTCGACCGGACGCCCGCGATCCGCGATGGCGAACAAACGGACACCGGCGTCGATGCCGTGGCGGGACGGATCACGTTTGAAGGCGTCGGCTTCCACTTCGCCGCGCTGGAGCCGGAGGACACACTGGCGTTGGAGGACCCAGGTGAGATCGGCGGGGACGGTGCCCCCGCGAACCCTGCGGAGGCTCCGTGGGTGCTGCGCGACGTGTCGTTCGACGTGCCCGCCGGGACGACGCTCGGCATCGTCGGGCGGACGGGCGCGGGCAAAACGACGCTCGTCGAGCTCATCCCAAGACTTCTGGACGCTGCCGAGGGCCGCATACTGATTGATGGGCGCGACGTGCGGACGGTCCCGCTCGATCTACTTCGGCGCAGCATCGGCTACGTCCCGCAGGAAGTCTTCCTCTTCAGCGACACCATCGGCCACAACATCGCCTTCGGCAAGCTCGACGCCACCGACGCCGAGATCCGGCAGGCTGCCGAGGAAGCCGACCTGCTCGGCAACATCGAGGACTTTCCCGAGGGCTTTCAGACGCGCGTTGGCGAGCGCGGCATCACGCTCTCGGGCGGCCAGAAGCAGCGCACCGCCATCGCCCGCGCGCTCATCCGCCGCCCGCCGATCCTGATTTTCGACGACGCCCTCTCGGCCGTGGACACGCAGACGGAGGCGCGCATCCTCGCGAACCTCCGCCAGCAGTTCGGCCAGCGGACCGTCGTGGTGGTGAGCCACCGCATCTCGGCGGTGCAGGATGCCGACCAAATCCTCGTCCTCGACGACGGACGCATCGCGGAGCGCGGCACGCACGCGGACCTGGTGGAGCACGGCGGCATCTACGCCGAGATGCACCGGAAGCAGTTGCTGGAGGAGGCATTGGCGGCGGCGTAGCGCTGTTGGCTGTTGGCTGTTGGCTGTTGGCTGTTGGCGAAGAAGCAAGCCAGCGCCTTCTCGGTCCGCAAGCCAGGGCATAAAAAAACAGGCCCGACGGCGAGGTCGGACCTGCGATGCACGTGGCGTACCAGGTGCCACGCGCGGAGAATCAAGGGCGCAGCTACAGCAGCGCCGTGATCTTGCGACGGACTTCGGTGCGGGGCTCGCCAGTACGGTCGTGGACGAGGTTGACCATCTTCTGCAGACTACCGCGCGTGCGGCGCATGTTGCGGTCATTGAATTCGGTGTCGCTCCAGATGCCTTTGATCTGATCGCGGAGGGAGCGCCAACTCTCGTTCATCGCTGGGGTCGCCATACGTCGCGTCGTGGTTTGTTGATAGCAATAGCGGCTTATAGAATGGGCCAGCGGTCGGGAAGTTTCATTTTATTTCGATTTATCTGCATACCGCTTTCGTTCCGAAGCCGCTGCCCTGCTTTGGGGCGACATAAAAAACGCCCGGCGCTCGCAGCGAGCACCGGGCGTCGAAGATTGTAGCGCTTGAGCAGCAGCTCAGAGCACGGCGTTCATCTTCTGCATGATGACCATGCGGTCTTCGCCGGTCTTCTCGTGGATCAGGCTGACCATCTTGCCGAGGTTGCCGCGCGCCTTCTTGAGATCGGCATCGTCGATCTCGCCCCAGACAGCTTGGATCTGGGCTTTGACGCGCTGCCAGTTCTGCTCCATACGGGCCTTGCTCATGGGTATTCGAGAGTTGGTGAGGCAGAAATGCCGACCATGGGCGAGAAAGGCCCAGCAGTCGGCGCGGGTGGGGGCGGATTGTCCCTTCAATATACCGGCGACTTTGCGTCAGGCTCCGGAACCCATCGGGGTGCTCGCGCGCATAACGCGGTTTTTTGTCGAATGGACCGTGAACCTACCCCACGAGTTTGTCCTACACCGTACGCCAGAATCCGACCTACACGGCGATTTCCGCGGGGTTGCCCGTGCCTAGGGCATCGTGGGGTGCCCTTCGTGTCTATGGCTCCGTTCACTGGATCTTGACACTCATTTCGAAACGGCCAGGCCCGAGCCTGGACGCCCCACGCGGAGCAGTGGCAGGCCCTGCAGCACCATGCGCCGCACGGCTACCACGGACGCTGCACGGCTACTACGGCGCTCTTGAGCCCCGGCGGTTGGCTCTTCGCGTCCAAGACCCGCTGCATCTGACCGCGCTCCCATCCTGGCCTACGGTTTGCACGCGGCACAGGGCACACGGGCACAGCACGTTCCGGCCAGGCCGACGCTGCACGTCGTGGGCGCGTCTCGCCAAACCGAGGCCGCCTTCCTTGCGCGAAGGCCCTGTGTTTTTGAAGCGTTAAAGCATCGCCAGGGCCCAGCTTGCCTGCGCTACACGCGATGCTATCTTCTGCATCGCCCAGTGTGAAAACGCTTACATCCCTCCCGATACCCCCCACCTTTCTCTACGCACATGGCCTCGACCCCGCTGCCGAATGTCGCTTACTTCTGCATGGAGTATGGCCTCTCTGACCAGCTCAAGACCTACTCCGGCGGCCTCGGCATCCTCGCCGGTGACCACCTCAAAGGTGCCAAGGACAACAACCTCCCCATCGTCGGCATCGGCATCAAGTGGAAGCACGGCTACGGACGCCAGGTGCTCCAGGACGACAACTCGCAGGCGTACGTCTTCCCCGACTACGACTACAGCTTCCTCAAAGACACTGGCGTCGAAGTCACGGTCCCGGTCGCCGGGCACGACATTCGCGCGAAGGTTTGGCTCTGCGACACCTTCGGCACCGTGCCGCTCTACCTCCTCGACACGGACCTGCCGAGCAATCCCGAGCCCCTGCTCACGGGCGTGCTCTACGGCGGCAGCCCCGACGCCCGCGTCGCCCAGGAGATGATCCTCGGCATCGGCGGCGTGCGCGCCCTCCGCGCGCTCGGCCTCGACATCGACCTCTACCACTTCAACGAGGGCCACGCGCTCCTCGCTGCGTTCGAGCTCATCCGTGAGAAGATGGACGCCGGCGCGAGCTACGACGAGGCCGTCGCAGCCACGAAGGCCGAGGTCGTCTTCACGACCCACACGCCGGTCCTCGCAGGCAACGAGGTGCACCCCATCGACCGCCTCGTGCGCCTCGGCGCGGATCGCGGCCTCGGTGCTGACCGGCTCCGCGCGCTCGGCGGCGACCCGTTCGGCATGACCGTCGGCGGCCTCAAGCTCGCCTCGAAGGCCAACGGTGTGGCGCAGCTCCACGGCGTGACGGCCAACCAGATGTGGAGCCACGTAGAAGGACGCCCGCACATCCACGCAATCACAAACGGCATCCACCGCCCGACGTGGGTGGACGACCGGATGCTCGACGCCGCCGAAGCCGACGACCTCGATGGCCTCTGGGCGTCCCACCAGGACAACAAGCGGGCGCTCATCAACCTGATCGAGAGCCGCGTCGGCGTCACGCTCGACGCGAACAAGCTGCTCATCGGCTTCGCCCGCCGCGCGGTGACCTACAAGCGCGCCAACCTCATCTTCAGCGACCTCGAGCGCATCGCGCCCATGCTGGAGAGCGCCCGGATCCAGCTCGTCTTCTCGGGCAAGGCGCACCCGCAGGACAAGGGCGGCCAGGCGCTCGTCTCGGAGCTGATCGCGATGACCAAGCGTTTCCCGCAGTCGGTGGTCTACCTCCCGAACTACGACATGGAGATCGGCGCGGCGCTCACGCGCGGCGTGGATGTGTGGCTCAACAACCCGCGGCGCCCGAAGGAGGCCAGCGGCACGAGCGGCATGAAGTCGGCCATGAACGGCGTCCTCAACTGCTCGATCCTCGACGGCTGGTGGCCCGAGGCCTGCGACCACGGCGTCAACGGCTGGCAGATCGGCGACGGCTTCGAGAGCCCCGACCCGGCCGTCCAGGACGCGCACGACGCGAAGTCGCTCTACGAGGTGGTGCTCGGCGAGGTCGTCCCGACCTACTACGACGAGCGCGCGCAGTGGAAGCAGATGATGCACAACAGCATCCAGTCCACGCGCGACGTGTTCTCGATCAAGCGCATGCTGGAGCACTACGTCGAGCAGCTCTACCTGCCTGCCGTGGCGGAGACTGCCTAGCACATTCCCCTGGCTTCACGCCACAGGGCGGCCTCGCACGCACGCGGGGCCGCCCTGTTTTTTGTGGACGCTGGCCGGATGAGTGACCGGCGAGGCCGCTCGCTAGTCCAACTCGTAGTACGCGCTCGGATCGACGGGCTCGCCGTTGCGCAAGACCTCGTAGTGTAGATGCGGCCCCGTCGAGCGCCCGGTGTTGCCCGCGTATCCGATGAGGTCACCCTGCGTGACCGTCTGCCCGTCCTCGACGGCGAAGCGCGACAGGTGCGAGTAGCGGGAGGTGTAGACGTTGCTGTGCGTCAAGACGATGTTGAGGCCGTAGCCGTGCGGGTCATCGCGGACTTCCACGACGCCGGGCCCCGTCGCGTAGATCGGCGTGCCCTCCGGCACCACGAAGTCGACGCCACGGTGGAGGCGCTGGGTACCGCGCCACGCCTTGGCAGCTTGGCCGAACTCAGCGGAGACGCGGACGAGGTGCTCCTTCGCGAACGGAAGCACGGACGGCTCCTGCGCGCTGGCGTTGAAGGAGAGCACGGCGAAGAGTGCCGCCGCAACGGCAGTGGAGGCGTAGGCCATGGTTCGGAGAAGCGTGACATGAGGAGACGCGGCAGAACGGGTCCGACGCTGGATGCGGTGTAGTCCTCGCGTACCGCCAAAGCCAGCGAGCGCGGCGGCGTAAGCGTCTTCGAAAGGCTCGGCCTCGTCCAGGCGCGCCTCGGTAAGGCAGCATACGTGGTCCACGAGGTCGTCGAGGAGCGGCGCGTAGAGCAGGCCGCGATACCGGAGGTCCGCGACGATGTGCTCGACTTGCGCGTCGGTGAGCGAATCCGCGTTGGAGCGTGGATCGGAGGGTAGCATCGCTAGGTAGTGGTCGGCGATGGAGGAGGCTCAGGGACTAGCACCGCGCGCATCGTCGCGACGAACGCCTCGAAGGCGCGGACCTGCTCGGCGGCGGCGGCCTGCCCAGCGGCGGTGGTGCGGTAGTACTTCCGCTGCCGCCCGTTCACCCGCTCCGTCTCGACCACGAGCAGGCCCGACGCGACGAGCTTGTGGAGGAGCGGGTAGAGCGCACCCTCGCTGATGGTCAGCGCGCCGTCCGTGCGGTCGCGGACATGCTGGGTGAGTTCGTAGCCGTACATCCGCCCGCGCTCGGCGAGCAGCCGGAGCACCACCGTCTGGAGCGTGCCCCGGAAGAGTTGCGTCGTATCCATGTCAGAGTATACCTCGATATCCAATGCATAAGCAATAGGGGTATCCTCTTTCTATCTGCCTCGTCCTAGCGTCCAGCATTGTGGGAGGCCCTTAGCGGCCCGGTTGCCCTGTCGGAAGCCCCGCAGCGTGCGCCCGTGCCTCGGCGACGATCCGCAAGGCGTGTGTGTGGAGGAGCGCGCCAGACGCGGCGGCGGTGGCAGGGAAGGCCGCGCGATCCTCGGACGCCTCCGTTGCTGCGAGCCACGCTGCGAGGCGGTCGGGGAAGAGGGGGCGTCCGTCGAAGTCCACAATGCCGGGCTGGTCGTTGCCGGATGCCTCGTGTAGCAGCACCTCCCCGGCGGCGCAGTCCCAGAGCGAGAGCCCCGAGTGGAGCGTCGCGTCGAGGAGGCCGGCGGCGACGTAGGCGAAGCTCATGCATGCGCTGCGGAGGTAGCGCCACGTCTGGCGCGGCACGTCGAGGCGGTCGGCGGCGGCCACGAGGGCGTAGGTGCCTGGCCCCGTCACGTCAAACAGCGCATCGTCGGGCGAGACGTGCGCATTCGCCTGCATCGGGACAGGATCGCGGTCGGCGATCTGCATGGTCGCGCCGAGGCCGGTCGCCGCCGCAAACGTCTGCTGCGTCGCGGGGCAGTGCGTCACGCCGACGGTTGGGACCAGGTCCTCACAGAAGGCGATGCTGACGGCGTACATCGGCAGTCCGCGCTGGTAGTTCAGCGTCCCATCGATGGGGTCCACGATCCAGAGCCGCTCACGAGCTAGACCGGCGTCGCCTTCGAGGCCGCCCTCCTCGCCTAGGATCGGCTCGCCGGGGTAGGCCTCTGCGAGTCGTTCGCGCACGAGGGCTTCCGCGCGGCGGTCGTACTCCGTCGCCACGTCGAAGCGGTCGGCGGTCTTCGCCGTCCCGCGCGTGCGCCCCCACCCTTCGAGCGTCAGCGCCCCGACTTCCTCGGCGAGCGTACGGACAAAGGCGAGGCGGGCAGCGCGGTCTGCTTCAGCGGGCGTCATTTCTGTCGGTCTACGGTTTCGTACGGGGCCAACCTGCGCCGACTGGCTTGTTTTGCGTGGGATAAACTACGGGGACCGGATCGCTTGGGACTGACCGGCGCCGAGCCGCCTCACCCGAAGCGCTGGCGCAGCATGCGTGCCTCGTCGCCCACGGCGCGGGCGAGCGCACGGCCTACGAGCCCGATGGGCGAACGCGGCCCTGCGAAGGCGTCCGCGATGGCGTAGAGCGTGCCGACCGACGGGGCAGGCTCCCGCGTGATCGCCGTGATCGCATCCCAGCGGTCGGGGACGAACTTCGCCTTGAAGGTTTCCAGCCCCTCGAAGTTGTAGAACCGCCGTCCGTGGGCCCGCACCCAGCCGAGGAGGCCTTGGAGCCAGAGCGGGTTGTCGAGGTGCGGGACGCCCGGGGCCGTCTCGATGGCGCGCTGCGAGAGCGGCGAGAGGCCGAGCGTGACATAGGGCGAGCCCGCCTCGGCGGCCATGCGCATCGCGGCGTCGAGGAGGAGCGTGGCGGTGCCGTTGGGGGCCGCGCGGCCCTGGATGATCTGCTCCACGAGCCAGCCGTCGCGCGCCGGAATAGGCGAGAGGATGAGATAGCCGACCGGCTCTCCGCCGCCACCGGGCCACGTCTGCTCGCCTACGTTTTTAGGGGCCACGACTTTTTCGGCGACGAACACGCGGCGGTCGAGGAGCCGCCCGAGCGTCTGCGGCTCTACGAGGAAGTGCATTGCGGGCATCCGCTTCGACGCGAGCCACTCCGCCAGAAGACGCGCCAGCGCTGGGTGCGGCTCTGTTTGTGAGCCTGGGGCTCGAGCGCTCGGCCACACGGTCACGGCGACCCCTTTGTTGCGCGCCCGGTTGCGCTGCGC
>JBCDFO010000110.1:0-12032 GCA_039177895.1 Bacteroidota bacterium | reverse complement strand
CCACTGTCTCATGACCCTACAGCGCGTAGTCACGGCGGCGGTGGAGCAGAAGTGCGAGGAAGAACGGTGCTCCTCCCAGTGCCGTCAGGATGCCGATGGGCACCTCGGCGGGCTCGATGACCACGCGCGCAATCGTATCGGTCACCACGAGGAGGGTAGCCCCCAGCAGAGCGGACGCGGGCAGCAGCGTCCGGTGGTCCGGACCGAGCGCAAGTCGGACGAGATGTGGCACCACCAGGCCGACGAAACCGATCAGCCCGCTCACGGCGGTCACCGCGCCCACAGCGAGCGCGGCCAGCCCGATCCCGCCACGCTGGACGACATCCACCCGCACGCCGCGGCCCCGCGCCTCGGACTCGCCGAGCAGCATCGCATTGAGCGCCCGCGCCAGGCGGGGGGCTGCAGCGAGCAGCACGACCACGAACGGGATCACCGCCAGCACGGTCGGCCAGGTCGCACCGCCCAGGCTTCCGAGCGTCCAGAAGGTGAGGCTGCGTAGCTGCCCCTCGTCGCTGAAGAGCACGAGCGCACCGGTGCCTGCCCCGCAGAGCGCGTTGAGCGCGATCCCTGCCAAGAGCATCGTCGCTACGTCGGTGCGCCGCCCGCGCGTGGCGATGCGGTAGACGAGCACGGTCACCGCGAGGCCGCCTGCGAACGCCCCGAAGGCTACGCCGAAAAAGCCGAGCACGGCAGCGACGCCGCTGAGCACGGACCCACCGAGCACGATCATCGTGGAGGCCCCGAGGGCAGCGCCGCTGGACACACCGATGAGGCCGGGGTCCGCGAGGGGATTGCGGAAGAGCCCCTGCATGAGCGCCCCGCTCACGGCCAGCGCTGCGCCCACCAGCACCCCGAGGAGCACGCGCGGCAGACGAATGCCGGTCATCACGAGCGCCTGCTGCCCGGTGTACTCCCACGGGAGAGCCAGACCAAGCTGGCTGAGGCCGACGCGGTCTGCGAGGATCGCCAGCACCGCCCCCGGCGCGATGCCTACCGCCCCGATGCCGAGCGATAGGACCAAGGCAACGGCCAGGGCGACGGCCAGCACCGCCAGCGCCCGGCCCGACACGGAGCGCCCTCGGCTTACCTCGGGGACAGCCCCCTGTGCGAAGGAGCCATTGGTAGGAGAGGCCGCCTCCGTTGTCCCCGCGTCTGCTTCTGCAGGACCAGACAGGTCAGGCGCTACGCCCTTGTCTCGGTCCGGCACCCCCGCTAACGACGAAGCCGCCCCGTCGCCGGTGGGCGCGGGGCGGTCGAGAAGTACCGAGAGCGAGGCCCGGCTCATACGTCGATGGTCTCAACCGGAGTATCGGCGGTTGCCTCCGTGAGAGCCTGCGCGAGTGCGAGGACGCCCTCGCCTACACGGGGGCCGAGCCCCAGCAGCAGCGCATCGTCCACGGCGACCACCCGGCGGTTCTGGCCAGCAGGCGTCTGCGCGAGGCCCGGTTGCGCGAGCAACCCATCGACGCCGCCGATGCTCTCCAGACCCCGCGCGGGGATCACGAGCACGTCGGGCGCGGCTTCCACGGCGGACTCGGCCGTGAGCGCTTGGAAGCCCTCGAACGCCGTGACGGCATTCTCCGCCCCCGCGAGCTGCATCACGACTTCTGCTGCGGTCCCCGTACCGGAGACGCTGACGAGCCCTGCGCCGCGCGCGTAGATGAAGAGCGCCTTAGGCGGCGTGGCAGGCCGTGCCGCCTCCGCACGTTCCAGTCCGGCGGCCATCGCGTCGAGAACGGCGGCGGCCTCGTCGGGACGGCCGAGCGCCTGGCCGAGCGTGCGCACGCGCTCCTGCGCGCCGTCGAGCGTCTCGGCCTCCTCCACGAGGAGGACCGGCACGCCCGCCGCGCGGACCTGCTCCGCCACAGTCGGCGGACCGAGCCCGTCGAGCGCGATCACGAGCGTGGGCTCCAGTGAGAGGATGCCTTCGGGGGACGACTGGCGGAAGTAGCCCATGCGCGGTTTCTCCTGCACGTCCTCGGGGAAGGAACTGGAGATGTCCGCCCCCACGACATTGTCCCCGAGGCCGAGCGCGTAGACCGTCTCGGTGACCGGGCCGCCGAGCGTCACGAGCCGCGACGCGTCGGGCGCCTCCACGACGACGCCGTCGGTGCCCGTTACCGAGGTCGTGGCGACGGGTACCGCAGAGGCATCCGGTTCCTCAGACGAGGGCTCGCCGGGTGCGGTACCACACCCGGCGAGAATGACGAGGATCGCGAGAACGCTCGTCCAGCGTAAGGTGGAACGCATCGCCTAGCCCTCCACGGTGGTCTCGAAGCTACGCGTGCCGTCCGGCTGCACCACGTAGTCGAAGGTGTAGTAGCGGCCCGGATCCTCAGACGGGTCGAGGTCCTCCGGGGCGGGCGCGCCCAGGTAGTAGCTCAGGATACGCACCTTGGCGTAGTTGCCCTCCCCAGTCGTGAGCACGATGGTGCGGCCCGGGAGCGGCGAAACGACGTTGATCGCCGCGTTGTAGTTGTACCAGCCGTTGTCAGAGCCGGTGCAGACGGCGAGAGGCGGACCCGGGAAGGTGCCACCAGGTGTCTGGATCTCCGGGCACGTGCCGTTGGTGCCGTCGGTGAGGTAGCCGTCAGCCGGAGCCTCGGTGATCGCCTCGAAGCCATCGACGAGGAGTTGAGCGCTCCCTTGGCCGGGCCCGCTGATGCCACCGTTGAAGATGATCGTCGTGGAACGGAAGCCGATGTCCCAGGCCGTCGAGGCAGAGTCAGCAGCGCGGACGGCCATGTCGGTCTCGTTGGAGGAAAGCACGATCTCACCAGCGTCGAGGTCGTAGAGCGTGTAGAGGTCGCGCCCCTGGGGACCTGTCGGGCCAAACGCGACGGCGAGGTCGGCCTCGATGTCGGTGGCTGTCTGCGCCGGGATGGGCACGATGACCGGGTCAGGCACCGGGTCCGGGATGGGGTCCGAATCGCTGGAGTCGCAGCCCACTAGGGCCACGGGCACCGCGAAGAGAGCGAGAAGGTAGAGTCGGTTCAGCATGAGTGGGTCCGTGTTCGTGGTCAGATACAAGGTGGAAGTAGCTCCGAGCGGGAACAGGAGGAGGTAGCTCAGAGCGAGAGCCGCAGCACGGCGTAGAGCCGCCGGCCGGGCAGCGAGGGGACAAAGGCCCCGCGTGTCACATTGGTGAGGTTGTCGATGCCGACTTGCAGCGTCGTGAGCGTTGAGCCTACGGAGAAGCCCTTCGTCAGCGTCGCGTCCACGATGGTGTGCCCGGCGATGAACTCACTGCCGAGCGTGGTCACGCCGTTCACAACCTCGTTGTCCAGCGTGGCGACGCCGTTGCCGTCGAGATCGATGTAGCCGTAGCGGCTACGATGGCGGGCTCGCACCGACACGTCGAGGTCGAACGGGTCGTGACGGTAGGTCGCGCGCAGCGTAGCCGAGTGGGGCGAGCGCCCGAGTAGGCCCGCATAGTCACTCGCGTCGATCCGTCGGTCGAGGACGCGGGTGATGCCGCTCTCGTCCTCGGGGAACGTCAGGCGCTCAAACGTCTCGCCGCGCTCGAGCGACTCGACGACGGCCGGGTCGCGTGCCTGAAGGAACTGGTAACCCAGCGCGACCTCGACGTGGTGGGTGTCGTCGAATCCAAAGGGAACCAGGGGCCGCACCGTCATCTCGGTTTCGAGGCCGCGCGTGTAGACCTCGTCGACGTTGTAGTAGCCGAAAATCGGGGAGCCGTCCACCTTCTGCGCCACGATCTGCGTGTCGATGAGGTTCTCCACGTCGTTGTAGAACAGGTTCACCGAGGTCGAGAGCCACGACCACGGGGCCACCGTCGCCCCAGCGTTGTAGGCGACTGACGTCTCCGCCTGGATCTCCTCGATCCCATCAAGATTCGGGATGCTCTCCGCGGCGACGATGCCGTCCTCTACGAACTGCAGCAGCCCGTCCCGGAGGCGCGCGGAACCGAGGACCGAGTAGCCTGCCGCCGTGTTGGTGAAGGTGAGGTAGAGCTGCCGGAAGGCGGGGGCCTTGAAGCCGGTGCCGACGCTGGCGCGGAGCCGGAGCGCTTCGATGGGACGAACGAGCACCGACAGCTTGGGCGAAAGCTGCGCCGCGTAGTCGCTGTGCGCGTCGAAGCGGGCGCTCGCGTTCAGGGCGAGCAGCCGCGAGGGCGTCCACTCGTGCTGCGCGAAGGCGAACACCTGCTGGGCTACCGGCTGTTCGCCGTTGAACGTGTAGCGAGAGCCACCGAGGCGCTCGTCAGAGAGGCCCGCGCCGAAGACGGTAAGGTGACGCAGACCCCAGAAAGCGTCAAGCTGCGTCTCGGCGCGGGTGAGCCGTTGATCGAAATCGTCGCCGAAGAGAAGAGAGCCGTCCGTCTGGCTACGGATGCGGGTCTTCGTCTGGTAGCGCGATGCGAAGAGGGTGGTGCGGAGGCGGAACCGCTCGGAGAACCGCCACTCGGCTTCCGGGTGAACGCTCCAGTCGACGCGCTCGCCGACGTCGTCGTAGCGCGTCTCGATGTCGTCGCTGAGGTCGTCTGGTGTGCCGCCGTCGTCAACGATGGCGAAAGCACCATCCTGGTTGAGGGTCGTCGCGCGGACGCCGAGCCGGAGCCGGAGCCGGTCGTTCACGTCGAACCGGGTGCGGAGGTCGGCGGTCCAGTCCTGGAACGCGGGGGCTGTGTTGCCGAAGCTCTCGGGGGCAAGGTCGTAGCCTTCGGAGGCATAGCGGTTGACGAGCAGCCGCACACCGCCCCGGTCAAAGCCGGCATTGACATCGGCTGATACATCGGTGGTAGTGAACGAGCCTGCCCGCGTGCTGAGCCCGCCGCTCCATCCCTCAGTAGGTTGCGACGTGATGATGTTGACCACGCCCGCGAGCGCCTCGCTGCCGTAGAGCGACGACGACGGGCCGCGCACCAACTCGACGCGCTCGACGCCCTGCACCGTGATCCGGTCGAGGTCGAGCGTGCCTGCCGTGCGGCCGATCACGGGCTGCCCGTCGATGAGAATGAGCGTGTACTCCGGGGTGAAGCCCTGCACCTGCAGCCCCGTGCCGTGGTCGTCGAAGAAGTGGAGGCCGGGTACGGCCGCGAGCACGTCGCCGAGCCGGACGGCCCCCTGGCGCTCGATCTCCTCAGCGCTGACTACCGATACGGGCACCGCCACGTCCTCAATCTCCTTCGCGGTCCGCGTCGCCGTCACTACGACCGACGCCATGCGCATCGTGTCTGCTGGCATGGCTTCTGGCCGCGCCGTTTCGTCGGACTGCGACGGCGATCTGGACTGGCCAAACGACGGGGGAGCGACCAGCGCACCCGCCACCCCAACGAGGAGGCTCAGCAGCCCGGCCGCGCGGAGCGTCTGCGTGAACGACTTGAACGAATTGGATAGGAGGGCCACGGGGGTTCGCGTATTATGTGGATCGAGTCTAAATTAACCAGATCAGTGCAAGCATGGCCGGGTCTCGATGGGGCCTTCTCCCTGATCTGCACCAGCGCTCCCCCCAATTGCACCCACGTTCGGTCCAACGAACCACGCTTTATGCCGACTTCATCTGCCAGCGCCTCTGCGTACGTGCGTCGGCTACTTGTGACCCTGCGTGGAGAAGTTAGGGTCGTCCCTGTTGGGGAGGTTGCCTACATCGAGGCCGACCGCTCGTACGCCCTCGTGCACACCCACACGGCCCCGACGCCGTACCCCATCCGGACCTCGCTGGCCGACCTGGATCAGCGCCTGGACCCGGGGGTCTTCTGCCGCATCCACCGCTCGACCATCGTGCGCCTGGATGCGGTCGAGGCGATTGTCACCGCGTCGGGGGGCGACTACAGCGTGCGCCTCCGCGACGGGACCACGCTGAGCCTGAGCCGAGGCCGCCGCGACACCCTGCTGCGTGCCCTCGAAGGCGACGAGTGACACGAAATCCGGGAGCAGACGTGCAACCGATCCAGAGTACCGAGGCCGGATTTGGGCTGTCAGCTATCGGCTTTCGGTCTCCCAGGTCGTAACTCGTCAAGCGGGGTTGGTATGACGCCAACCGGACGAAGCGGTCACGGTATCTTTCGCGTGTAGCAGGTACCCGCCTGGTGCGGGCGGCGAGCGCGTCTCGCCGAGGGAAAGCCGGTGGAACTCCGGCGCTGTCGCGCAACGGTCACAGCCCAAATGCCGCCCTGCTACGACCGTCCTCTCCCCACGCTGCATGGGGCGCGGTCCGACCCGGCTGACCGGGGAGGGGCGCGTCCGTCCTCTCCGCATGACGCCTCCCGGCCCCACCCGCTCCGCCCTCCGCGCCGCGCTCGACGCCAAGGCCAAGCCGCCCGGCGCGCTCGGACGCCTCGACGACCTCGCGCTGCGCGTTGCCCTCGTACAGCGGTCGTACGAACCCCAACCAGACCCTGCGCGAGTGCTCCTCTTCGCGGCCGACCATGGCGTGGCAGAGGACGGCGTGAGCGCGTATCCCGCATCCGTCACCGCTGCGATGGTGCGTACCGTCGCCGCGGGCGGGGCTGCCGTAGCCGTGCTCGCCCGGAGTTGCGGAGCCAGCTTGGAGATAACCGACGTCGGCGTGAACGCAGACCTGTCTGACGTGGCCAGCATCGTGCACGCGCCCGTCGCGCGCGGAACCCGCAACTTGGCGCGCGGGCCTGCCATGACGGCGGCGGAGTGCGAGGCCGCCTGGCAGGTCGGAGTCGAGTCCGCGCAGCGCGCGGCGGAGGCGGGCATCCGCACGATCCTGCCAGGCGAGATGGGCATCGGCAACACGACGGCTGCCGCAGCGGTCCTGGCCGCGCTCTTCGGGTGGACGCCGGCGGCCGCAGTCGGGCGCGGGACGGGCGTGGACGACGCCGGGCTGGCCCGCAAAGCCGAGGCGGTCCGTGCCGGGTTGCAGCACGTGCCTGAGACGGCAGGCCCGCTCGACGTGCTGGCCCACGTCGGTGGCTTCGAGATTGCCGCCATGGCCGGTGCGTTTGCGATGGCTCCTCGTCTTGGGCTGGTGGCCGTCGTGGATGGCTTCATCGCCACGGCCGCCGCTGCCGTCGCGGTCGGGCACGATGCGCGGGTGGCGGATCACCTTATCGCGGGCCACGCCTCGGCCGAGTCGGCGCACCGCCGCGCCCTCGACGCGCTCGGGCTGCAGCCGATCCTCGACCTCGGCCTGCGGCTGGGCGAAGGCACCGGTGCGGTGCTCGCCCTACCGATCCTCCGCGCCGCCTGTGCCGTGCTCCGGGACATGGCCACCCTCGACGACGCGCTCACACTGGGCCGATGAGCACGACGCCCTCCGTTTCCGAGACCCAGGCTGTCGTTCCCGAGCCCCGAGCCCCGGCCTTCGATCCGCCAGAGACAACCGGGTGGCGCGGTGTGGCGCGTGTGCCGCTCACCGCCGTGATGTTTCTGACGCGCCTCCCATGCCCCGCCTGGGTCGGCCACGATGCGCCCACGCTCTCTCGCTCAGCGGTGTACTTCCCCGTCGTCGGCGCGCTCGTGGGGCTCTTCGGCGCGGCAGCGTACGGGCTCGTTGGGCTAGCGTTCGCCCCAGCGTTTGCCGCCGCTGCCGCGCTCGCGGCTACGATCTGGCTCACGGGTGCCTTCCACGAAGACGCCCTCGGCGACACGTTCGATGGCTTCGGGGGCGGCTGGCAGCGCGACGAGATCCTGCGCATCATGCGCGACAGCCGCCTGGGGACCTACGGCACGGTGGCGCTGGTGCTCACGCTCGGGAGCCGCTGGGGCGCGCTGGCGTCGCTGGACGCCTCGGTGGTGCTGGCTGCTCTCGTGGCCGCGCACACGCTGGGGCGCTGGACGGCGCTCCCGCTCATTCTCTGGCTGCCCTACGTCCGCGAGACGGGCACCGGCAAGCCGTTCGCGGCCAGCATGACGCCGCGCCGCCTCGTCGTCGGGAGCGCGGTGACGCTCGCCATCACCGTCGTCGCGCTCGGGTGGGCAGCGGTGCCCGTCATCGGGACCGTGCTCGGCATCACGCTGGTGGGAGGCTGGTACGTCCGGTCCCGCATCGGCGGCATGACGGGCGATGTGCTCGGCGCGGTCAACCAACTCGCCGAACTGTCGGTCTACCTGGTCCTGCTCGGCGATTGGAGCGGGCTCGCGGCACGACTCGCGGTATGGGGTGGAGGGCTGCTATGACACGGCTTCACCTGGTCCGCCATCTGCCCGCGCTGGGCGCCGAAGGACGCGCCATCGGCCACACCGATCTGCCCCTCGCCGAGCCGGACGCCCCGGCTCGGTTGGCATCGGCCTGGCCCCTCGCACCGCCAGACCGCATCGTGACGAGTCCGCTCCAGCGCGCGGCGCACACGGCCGCAGCCCTCGGCGCTGCCTGGGGTCTCGATATCGAGCACGAGCCGCGCCTCCGCGAGGTCGACTTCGGGCGATGGGACGGACGGACCTGGGCGGACATCGAGCACGACGACGCTGAGGCGTTGGAAGCTTGGATGGCCGATTGGACCGTGACGCCTGCGCCCGGTGGCGAGTCGTTTGCCGACGTTCAGGACCGGGTGCGCGCGTGGCTAGCCGAGCAGGAGGGACGGGCGCAAGACATCGTTGTGGTCGCTCATGCGGGGACGATCCGCGCGGTCTTGGTCCACGTGCTCGGGCTGGAGGCAGGCCATGCGTTTCGACTCGCCGTCGCCCACGGTGCGCTCACGACGGTGCATCTCCAGCCCGCCTTGCTCGTCACGCTCAACCAACCGCTCTAGCCATGCGCGCTAGCCTGCTCACGCTACTTGCCCTGCTTTGGGTTGGCTGCGAGCGTACGCCGGACGCATCGGCGTCTGCTGCGGCTCCCGGGGCCAAGTCGTCGGGCGTGTCGGACTCCGCACGAGTCCTGCAGGACGACGTAGGGCGCACCGTGCGCGTACCGGCCCAGCCTCAGCGGGTGGTCTCCCTGGCTCCGAGCGTGACCGAACTGATTGTGGCAGTCGGGGGAGGCAACGTGCTCGCCGCGCGGACGCCGTACTGCGACCACCCCGAGGGAGTGCAGACGTTGCCTGTCGTGTCCACCTATCCCCTCGACCGCGAGGCACTCGTAGCCACCGAGGCGGACCTGGTGATCGGGACCGACCAGATCAACGACCCGGGCGACGGCGACGGACTGCAGCCGTTCGGGATTGCGGCGTACTACCTCCGCTTCGAGACGCTCGCCGACGTGGCGCGCGGGATGCGAACGGTCGGGGGACTGCTCGGTACGGAAACGTTCGCCGAAGCCGCCGCGGCCGCATTCGAGCAGGGCATCACCGCACGCCAGCCGACGGGCTTGGAAGTTCCGGACCTGCTACTGCTCATCGGCGATGATGTGCTCTACGGATTTGGGGAGGCCAGCTACGTCCACGACATGGTCGCGCGCGCCGGGGCCCGCTCCGTCTCGGCGACGCTGCCGGGTGAAGCGGTGACGCTGTCGAGCGAGTGGGTGCTCGCGCAGGCCCCCGATGTCATCGTCGTGCTCGCCGGGACGGACTACCAGGCGGCGGACCTTCTGCGTGCGCAGCCCGCGTGGGCAACTGTGCCAGCGCTCGCCCAAGGCCGCGTTTGCGGGATCGATCCTGATCTTGTCGTCCGTCCGGGGCCGCGGCTCACCGAAGGCCTCGACGCGCTGGCCGTATGCATCGCGGGAGAAGAGGGCGCACGGTACTAGCGCATCCTCGCAGGGGTCAACGCAAAAAGCCCCGATTCTGAGCTAGAATCGAGGCCTGTGCGTGAGCGGGAAACCGGACTCGAACCGGCGACCTTCTGCATGGCAAGCAGATGCTCTACCAACTGAGCTATTCCCGCGAAGGGCAACCAATGTACGAGCCCGGCGGCCCAGCTGTCAATGACAGAGGTAGCTCCGCGCAGTGAACATTCTGTGCGCCAGCGTGCGGATGCGAAGCCGCTGCCTCCCGCCGTTCGCTAGATTCTGACCGACCGTACTACCAGCCTCTACCGCCATGCGCCGTCTGTTTCTCACCCTGCTGCCAGCGCTCTTCCTCGCTGCCGGGTGCAGCCGCACCGTCCCCGTCACCATCGAGCGCATCGAGGTGGAGCACGGGCCGAACATGAGCGTCACGACACAGTCGGATGCTGTGCTGGAGACGTCCATCGTGCCTGAGGTAGAGGCGTTTGCCGTGAGCGCAACGCCGGGCGACCTCGCGGCGATGTCGGACGCTGAGCTGCAGGCAGCGGCGCAGGACTTCCTCGACCGCTACTACAACGCTCCGCCTGCGTCAGTCGCGACCGAGGCGCCTGCGGACCGTACCGTTCCTGCCGAGGTCGTCGCGCAGGCCCGCGCCTTCCTCGCCGAGCGCGACCAACTCACGCCGCTTCAGGTGGAGCAACTCGACGCCATCCTGCACCGCACGGCCTCGGATCCGCAGAAGGCTCCGCGCTGACGCGCCGCCGCATCGCCGTCGAGGACGCGCAGGCAAATCACACGCATCGCAACGTTCGTGGTATACTGTACCTGAGCCCTGATTTTAGGCTCATTTCCTTCGCTCATCCCCCCTCAACTCACGTTTACGAGGTACCCCCATGGGTCTGCTCGACTTCCTGAAAAACACCGGCGAAAAGCTCTTCGGCAAGGACAACCCAGAGCCTGAAGACATCCAGAAGATGCTCAACGACGACCTCCCCGGCGTCGAGATCTCCGGCGTCATGATCAACGACGGCACCGTGTCCCTGCACGGCACCGCCGACTCCTACTCGACCAAGAACAAGGCCGTCCTGATGGCAGGCAACGTCAAGGGCATCGAGAAGGTCAACGACGACGGCCTGAAGGTGGACACGGGCGAGCCCGTCGCACCGCCGGAGCCCGAGGTGGAGTACTACACCATCCAGAGCGGCGACTCGCTCTCGAAAATCGCCAAGGCCAAGTACGGCGACGCGATGAAGTACCCCACCATCTTCGAGGCCAACCGCGAGGTCATCAAGGACCCCGACAAGATCTACCCCGGCCAGAAGATCGTCCTTCCGAAGCTGTAGACGGGGTGGTTGGTTGATGGTGCATGGTTGTTGGTAGAAACCATCAACCGTCTACCAAAAACCATCGACCACTCAGTACATCTTCTCCAGCCGCTCCCGCTCGCTCAGCGTCGGGGGCGGCTTTTTTATCCAGTAGCTCGGCGCATCGGGGTCGGGCCGCGTGAGGATGGGGCTCTGGGAGAACGTGCGCCGCGCCCAGCCAATGGGGAGGATACCCAGCACGAACACGAGCGTGAGCAGGATGCGCGAGACGATGGCCCCGAGCACGAGCGCCAGCAGCATCCAGGCCTGGTAGACGGGCCGCAGCAGCATCGGGGCAAGCTGACCTAGCACGACGAGTGCACCGCCGATGCTCGTCAGCGTCACGACGGCAGGCGTCCACGTCCAACCGCGCCGCCACGCCACGAACGCGGCGATGCCCAGCACGACGGCACCCACGACGCGGCCGAACGAGCGCAGCGTCGCGCGGCTCAGGTCGAGTTCGCGCCACTCGGCGAGCAGGGCACGGAGGATGGCCATCGCTCCTCGCAGCTACTCGGCGCTCGCCACGTTGTCGCTCAGCGGCAGCCCGGCCTCCGAGCCCATCACCGTCGCGATGGAGCCGACGAGGTCGCGCCAGGCGCGCGTGCCCCACGACTGCCGGTGGATGCGTGCGATCTCGGCTTGGCGGACGCGGTACGGCGTCGGGTTCTCCTCGGCGAGGTCCGCGAGTTGGTCCTTGATCGTCCGTAGCCGCGCGAAGTTGGACTCCGTGAAGCCGAACGCGCCGATGTCGGCCACGAGGCGGTCGTAGGCGTCGTCGAGCGGCGTGCGCTCGGCCGGGTCGAAGGTGAACGCGTTGCGGTCGAAGACGAACGTGGCGGCAGGGTCGAGGAGGCTGGAGCCGGTGCGGGTGAGCACCTCCGTGGCGCCGAGCGGGAGGAAGAAGTGGACCGGGGCTTCGCCGACAGTCGCGGACAGGCGGAGATCACCGCGAGCGGGCACGGCGCCGTCCTCCGACGAGGGCAGCGCGATGTGCGGGTTGATGGCGCGGAAGCGCTCGTACGGGGAGGAGAGGTCGGCGACGATGCTCCAGTCGAGGCGGTCGGCGTG
>JBCDFO010000109.1:0-12123 GCA_039177895.1 Bacteroidota bacterium | reverse complement strand
CCGACCTGGGCGTACATGCTCGTGGCTTCCAAGCTCGACAGCCGTGCGCGCTCGGTCGCGTTCGGCAGCGAAGCGGACCTGGTCCGCGACCACTTCGTGCGCGCGCTCGAAGCAGAGGACTGGAGCGCGTATGCAGGCAAGCCCGTCGTCATCAAAGGCTGTGGCGGCACCATCGTCCCAACGCACGCCTACCTCGCGGCTACGCAGAAGCTCAAAGGGGTGGCGAAGAAGCTCATGTATGGCGAGCCGTGCTCGTCGGTCCCGATCTGGCGCGCGCCGAAGAAGACGACCGGAGCCGGACGCGCTGTGACGGCGGCGCGGCCCCCCGGAGCCAAGCCTGTGGGTCTCTCCGGAACTCGACCTGTCGGCCCTCCAGGCGCACGGCCCGCCCCAGGCGCCGTTCCTGCTTCGGGCACGCGGCCCGTCGGCCCGCCGAAGGCAACGTCGCCTGCGCTGCCTCCTGCTGGTGTCGCGAAGCCGACCCCGCCGCCGACTCTGCCGGTGGGCCTGGACGCCCTGGGTTTGGAGACGCTGCCCAAGGCCGACGACTGAGCGATGCCTGACCGCGAGCGCTATTCCGAGGCCGAGGTCCGTGCCATCCTCAAGCGCGCGGCTGAGCGCCAGCACCGCGCTGACCTCAGCGCCGAGGCGCGGGCGTCGGGGCTCACCAAGCGCGAAGTCGAGCAGGTTGCCGCCGCCGCGGGCATCGAGCCCCGGCATGTAGCGGCAGCGATCCGCGATGCCGAGCGCGCCGAGCCAGCGGTCCCAACGAGCATCCACGACCGACTCACCGGCAAGCCAACGCGCATCCACCTGGAGCGGTCGGCCCCCGGTCATCTTGACGAGACGCTGTGGCAGAAGCTCGTCGTAGAACTGCGCCGCACGTTCGACACGCCAGGGATCCCAAGCGCGCTCGGTACGCAGCGCGAGTGGCGCTCGAACCCGAGCGTGCAGGACCAGGCCGAATTCCTGGCCGAGGAGGTCGATGGCGAGGTGCGGCTCACGCTGCGGCGCTCGTGGCTTGCCAAGGCTACGGGGCCGCTCGCCTCGCTGGCCATGGGCGGGGGCATGAGTTCCCTCTTTGTGCTACTCGGGCTGTTCGGGAGGAACCGCGAACTCGCGCTCATCTGGGCTACGGTGATCGCCGTGCTTGCCTTGGTCGGCTTCGTCGTGGCGCGGGCCTCGTACCGGCGCTTTGCCGACAAGCAGACGGCCCGCTTCGAGGGGCTGATGAATCGCCTCGAAGGCATCGTTGACGACCACCGCGCTGCTGCGGACTCGGTCGCCGCGGACCCTGTCGCCATGGATGCGGGTGCCGCCGTGGCGAACGAGGGTGCGGTGGCCCGAAACGCCGCGCCAGCGCCGCTGCTGCCGCTAGACAGCGCGGAGGACGACGACCTCGCTCAGCGGCCGGGACGGAATCCAGCGCGCCAGCGCACGCGTAGCTGACAGTGCCTCGGAGGCCGAGCGGCTTCCCCGCCGCAGCCCCAGGACCCCCCACCGGCCTTTCTTCTCAACCCCCTCACCCGAGCCTGGGAATCCCCGCGATGCCTCACCGCGAACGCTTCACCGAAGAAGACGCCCGTGCCATCCTCAGGCGCGCGGCCGAACGCCAGCACCGCGCCGACCTCAGCGCCGAGGCGCGGGCCAACGGCCTGTCTCTCGACGACCTCGAAGCCGCGGCAGCGGCGGCCGGCATCGATCCGCAACACGTCGTCGCGGCGATTCGGGACGGGGAGCGTGCGGAGTCCCATGTCCCGACCAGTAGCACTGACCGTCTTATCGGACGGCCAACGTACATCCATGTGGATCGCGCAGTACCGGGGCAACTCGACGAGGCATTGTGGCAGAAAATCGTCGTGGAACTGCGTCGCACGTTCGAGACAGCGGGTACGCCCAGCACGCTCGGTGCGCTGCATGAATGGCGTTCCGATGCGTCGGTGCAGAAGAACCTGGGCGAGTTCGAGGCCGAGGAGGTCGATGGCGAGGTGCACCTGAGGCTGCGGCGCTCGTGGACGAGTCACGCTGGCAATTCTGCAGCCTGGCTCATCCTCGGCGTTGGGTTCGGTGCCTTCTTCATGATGATCGGATTTCTGGAAGCAGCGGTTGGTACCTCTCTCATCGCCGTCCTTGCTTCGTTGGTCGTCGGCCTTCTCGGGTTTACGCTTACGCGCAGCTGGTACCGAAGCTTTTTAGACAAGGAAACCCTTCGCTCGGAGCAACTGATGGATCGACTCGACAGCATGGTCACGAACCACGAGCAGGCGCGCGAACTGGAAGCGACACGTGCGGCGTTGCAGGTACAGGCCGAGAACGAGTCGGCGGCTCGTCTCAGCCTCGATGTTGCCGATGAAGTCATGACGCCCGATGAGGCAACGAGATCACGCATGCGGCGTCGCGTGTAGAACGGTTGCCTCTAATCCGGCTGATCCGCACCTCGGCCTTTTGCGAACGTCACTCAACGCCAAGGCGATAAGCCATGCCTCACCGCGAACGCTTTACCGAAGAAGACGCCCGCGCCATCCTCAAGCGCGCGGCTGAGCGCCAGCACCGCGCCGACCTCAGCGCCGAGGCGCGGGCCAACGGTCTCTCCCTGGGCGATCTGGAGCGCGCCGCCGCTGCCGCAGGCATCGATCCAGAGCACGTGGCGGCGGCGATCCGGGACGCTGAGCGCACCGAGCCGGAGGTGGAGCCGCAGTTCGCCGACCGGCTGATCGGGCAGACCACACACATCCGTGAGGAGCGCTCCATTCCAGGACGGCTAGACGAGGCGCTGTGGCAGAAGATCGTGCTGGAGTTGCGCCGCACCTTCGACACGACAGGCGATCTGGGTACGCTGGGTGCGCTACGTGAGTGGCGCTCGGACACCCACGTGCAGAAGAACCTGGCCGAGTTTCAGGCGGAGGAAGTCGAGGGCGAGGTGCACCTCACCTTGCGTCGGTCGTGGGCAACGCAGGCTGGCGGCTCGGTGGCCTGGCTCGTGCTGGGGGGGGTGCTGGCCCCGTTCTTCTTGCTCCTCGGCACGCAAAAGATGCCGATGAGCGGCGCCGTGATTGGCGCGACCCTGTCCGTGATGGCGAGCGTTCTCGCGTTCGGGCTCACGCGAGGCTGGTACCGGCATTTTCTCAGCAAAGAGGAGGTCCGGTCCCGGCAGTTGATGGACCGCCTCGAAGGCATCGTGGCGAACCAGGAGCAGGCGCGCGAACTGGAGGTAGCCCGTGCAGCCTTGCAGGCGCAGGCCGAGACGGGCACCGAGGCTCGCCTCGACCTCGATGCGCTGGAGGAGCGCACAGGGGCGACGGCAGCGGCCTCCCAGCAGAATCGGACCCGCACTGGGTAGGGCGACACCCTTTACCGCGCTCTGTCATTTGTGGTGCCATCGTGGGTGAGATCCGGGCCGGGTCGGAACGACTTGCAGAGCGGCTCTAGGAAGCGCTACCATTGTCCTCCTGACCCCAGTTCACGCACCGTTCACGCCATGCCGGTCCCCGTCTCCAGTCTTGCTCCGATTCGTCCCCAGGCCAAGCCCGCTCCCGCGAAGCGCCCACGCGACAAGCACTGGACGCGCTACCAGAAAGCCAAGAAGCTGGCCTGGGACCCGCAGCATTTCGACCTGACGCAGGACCAGGCCGACTGGGCACAACTCGACGAAACGGAGCGCGCGGGCGTGCTCGGCGCGGTGGCGCTGTTCCTCGGTGGGGAGGAGGCCGTGGCCGCCGACCTCGCACCGCTGCTCGTGCGGCTGCGCCGCCGACCGGAGTACGAGACCGCGTGCTACTTTCTCGCTAGCCAGATCTGGGAGGAGGCCAAGCACGCCGAGTTCTTCAGCCGGTGGCTCCGCGAGGTGGCGGGTAATCCTGACCTGGAGGCCTACGCCAGCGCCAACGCCACGCGCCTCTTCGACAAGGTGTTGCCGACCAACCTCGACGCCGTCCTCACCGACGAGAGCGACGAAGCGCTCGTGCGCGCTATTACGACCTACCACGTCGTCATCGAGGGTATGCTTGCCGAGTCGGGCTACCACGGGTTCTACCGCAGCTTCGAGGCCAACGGCATCCTGCCAGGCCTCGTCCAGGGCATCCGCCACATCCAGCGCGACGAGGCCCGCCACATCGCCTTCGGCCTCGACCTGCTGCGGGGTGCCTTCGCCCGCAGTCCCGAGACGCGCGACGTCTTCGAGGCGACCATCGAGGCGCACTTCGACACGGCCCTCGGCATCGTCGCCGACTATTTCGCGCCGTTCGGTGAGGCCAACCCGTTTGGGCTCACGGCGATGGAGCAGCTGGAGTTCGCCGCGACGCAGCTCACGAAGCGGCAGGCCGCGCTCTCCTGAGGCGGGCGTTTGGGCAGGGCACTTCGCTACGGCTGTGGCCGCGCCAGTTGCCACCGCCGGACCGGGCCCGTAGGTTGAGGGCGGGCTGCATGGACGGCCCTGCCCGTCGCATTCACGACGAACCCACCCGCACGCCGCTGCGCCTTTCGATACAAGCCCGTACTTTCGCGTCCGCTTCCACGTGCGAGCCCGCGCTCGGCTACCACGTGTGAGCCCGTGCTCGACACGGACGCCCCGGTCCCTCCACATTGACGACCGGTTTCCCGCTCCCCACGGCTTGTCTCGCTCCTCGTGATGCCTCTCCTCGCCCGCTCTAGCCTGCGCGCGGCTGCGCTCGTGGCTAGCCTGGTCCTCCTCACCACGGCCGGCTGCGACTCCACGCCCGGCGTCGAGCCCATCGACACGGCCACGCCGCCGCGGGTGAGCAACCTCACGGTGACCCCGGGGGTCGTCCAGTTTGAAGACGTCTCCGCGGACGGCCAGACGGCCTTTTTCACGGTCAACGCTGCCGTCGATGTCACGGGCGATGCCACCGAGGTGCGTTTCATCGTCCAGCCGCAGGTCGGCTTCGATCCGATCGCAGAGGTCGTGGTCGCGAACCCTGGCAGCGGCCGCGTGGAGGAGCGGCTCGATGTCGAGCTGCCGCGGGACCGCTCGGGGCTGCTTTCGGTGCTCGCCGTCGTCGTGGGACCAGACGGCGCGGGGACGAACGAGGCGCGGACGACCATCCTCGTCGAGCGCCCGAACGCGCCGCCCGTGATCGACCGCGTCGCGGCGCCGGACACGTTCAGCCCGCCCGGCGTCCTCCGCTTCGACGTGACGGCCAGCGACCCCGATGGCCCGAACGACCTCCTCAAGGTGCAGGTCATCACGCCCGTCGGCGACCTCCTCGACCTGCTCCTCGTCCGCGAGGGTCTCTACACGGCCAGCTTCGACGTGCCAGCGGCCGATCCGGGCGAGAACCCCTTCGTTTTCTTCGCGACCGACCGCGCGGGGGCGGAGAGCGCGCGCGACACCTTCATCGTCACCATCACCGAATGATGCGCGTCCACCACACGACCCGCGCCGTCGCCTGGCTGCTGGGGTTGCCGCTCCTGCTCACCCTGGCCGTCGCAACGGCGACCGCCCAGCCCGTCCAGGTGCTCGGTAGCCAGATCGAGCCGCTGGCGGAGGGGAGCCGCAACGGGATCACCAACCTGATCACGCGCGGCGACTCGCTGCTCTTCGGCCCCGAGGTCACGATCCTGGCCGACGGTACGGCCGAGCTCGTGAATGATCCAGCGCTGCGCCCCGTCGGCGCGGCGGACCCCATCGTGTTCTCGCTCGCCGCCCAGGGCGACACGATCTGGGTCGGCTTCGGCTTCATCGACGAGAGCGCGGCGGGCGAGCCGCAGACCCTCGCCGGGTTCGCCTTCTCGACCGACGCAGGGGCGTCGTGGCGCAGCTTCGACCGCAGCGACTACCTCGACCCGGCCGACCGCGACACGATCCGGTTCGGCGTGGCGACCCTGCCTGCGCTACCGGTGACGGTACCGCAGCAGAGCCCGCCGTTCGACATGGATATCGGTCCCAACGGCGACGTGTGGGTCGCGGGCTGGGCGAGCGGCCTCCGTCGCCTCCGCAACACGCCCGACGGTTACGCGCGGCGCTTTGAGCCGATCATCCTCCCGCCCGACACGACGCGGCGGCTTGATCCGACCGTCGTCAACGAGTTCGCCTATGCGCCGATCCAGGGCGAGCAGCAGAACGGCTTCGTCGCGTTCAGCGTGCTCGTCGACGAGGCGGGCGACGTGTGGGCAGGCTCAGCGGCAGGCGTCAACCGCTCGACGGACGCCGACGTCTTCGCGTTCAGCGACGGCACGACGGCGCGGGCGTGGACGCGCTTCCCGTTCGACGGCACGGCGCGCTCGCTCACCGGCGACTTCGTGATCGCGCTCGACGAGCAGCCGCTGGGTGACGACGCCTTTCCCGTGGGCTCGCCGGAGAACCCGCGCAACCCGATCTGGGTCGTCGGCTGGCCCGTGGACGGCAACGCGATGCGCAACGGGCTCACGAAGGCCACCGTCAACGCGGACGGCACGGTCACCTTCGAGCCGGTACTCGTGCTCGGCACCGGGCTCGACACCCGCGTCTACGACGTCGCCTTCGACGGCTCGACGGTCTACGCCGCGGTCCGCAACGGCCTCTACATCTCCGACGACGGCGGCACCACGTGGCGCACGGTCCGCGCCTTCCCGAGCGCTGCCGACCCGAACCAGACGCTGCCGCTAGGCCCCGAGGTGAACGTCTTCGCGGTTGTGACGACCTCCACCGCGCTCTGGGTCGGGACCGGCGCAGGCTTGCTGCGCAGTACCGACGGCGGTGCGACGTGGACCGCCTTCCGGGCCAACCCGCCCGTGGCTACGAACGCCGACGACGAGGAGGTCGAAGCCTACGCCTACCCGAACCCGTTCTCGCCGCTCGCCGACGGCGTGGTGCGCATCCGTTACGACCTGCCCGCGGCCTCCGAGGTCACCATCCGCATCTTCGACTTCGGGATGAACCTTGTGCGCGAGCTCACCGACAGCGCCGGAGCCGGACCCGTCGAGACGCTGTGGAACGGCACCGCCGACAACGGGACCCGCCTCGCCAACGGGGTCTACTTCTACGTGATCGACGCGGGCGGCGAGACGTTCGATGGCAAAATCTTGATTCTGGAATGAGGACCATCGCAATGACCCGTCCTGACGAGCTTCGTGCCGGATGGCGTGCTACGCATGGCGCGGCGGGCCTCTTCAACACGCAACACGCGACTCGCAACATGCTGCGCTCCCTCACAGCTTCGATGGTGGTTCTGCTCCTCGTGGTGGTCCCGGAGTTGCGTGCCCAGGACGCGGGGTCCTTTGCACGCTTCGGGTTCGGGGCGCGATCGCTCGGCATGGGCGGCGCGCTCACGGCCGACGTGTTCGGCGGGGCGAGCCCGTACCACAACCCCGCGCTCGCGCCGATGATGCCCGGGCAGAACATCGAGGGGGCCGTCGCGCTGCTCTCGATGGACCGCCAGCTCCAGATGATCCAGTTTGCCTCGCCGCTGCGTCCGCGCGCGGGCATCGCGGGCGGCATCGTGCGCGGCGGCGTCTCCGGCATCGACGGGCGCGACGGGTCGGGCAATCCCACGGAGGTCTACTCGACCGACGAATTCGCCTTCTTCCTCGCCTTCGGCGTCCGTTTTGGCGAGCGAATCAGCGGGGGCCTGGGGCTCCGGCTCTACCGCGCGAACCTCTTCGAGGGCGTCGATCCCGTCAACTCGCTCGGGCTCTCGTTCGGCCTCACCGCGATGGTGACCGAGAATCTCGCGCTTGCGCTGGCCGTGGACGACCTCCTCGCGCGCTACGCGTGGGACACCTCAGACGCGTTCGCGGGCGGCACGAGCACGACGGACCGCTTCCCCGTCCGGCTGCGGCTTGGCGGGGCATACCGCCTCCTCGAAGGGCGGGGTACCGTCACCGCCGAGGTCGAAGTGCGGGCCCGTCGTGTGGAGGTACGTACCACCGAGGTGCAGTTCGACGGCGGCACGCCGATCGCGCGCGAGCGGGACGACGAACTCGCGCTCTCCCAGGCGCAGGTCCGCCTCGGCGGCGAGTACTGGATCGCGGAGCCCTTCGGCGTCCGCGCAGGCTACGACCGCCTCGGGACCGGTGCGTTCGGCGAGTCGACGCCGAGCCTTGGCTTCGCGCTCCGCCAGCAACTCGGCGAACTCGACGCGCGGTTCGACTACGCCGCCGTGCTGGAGCCCTTCGCGGGCGGCCTGGGCCACTTCCTCAGCCTGAGCGTGAATCTGTAGCGGTTCGGCTTCAGCTATCGGCTGTCAGCTATCGGCGTGCGGAGATGGTTATCGCGCGAGCGTGACGCGGCGGGTGAGCGCGAGTTCGTCGCCCGTCACCCGCACGACGTAGACGCCCGCCGGAAGCTGTGTCGCCTCGAACGTGAGGGCGTGCGTGCCTGCCCCGAGCGGGCCATCGTGCAGCACGGCTACGCGTCGCCCAAGCACGTCGTACGCGACCGCCTCGATGCGCTGCGCATCCGGGAGGGCGAGCGAGAGCGTTGTGCGATCCACGAACGGGTTCGGTGCCGCCGTGAGCGCCGAGGCAGCTGGAATCGTCTCGGACTGGTTGGCGGTGGCAGGGGCTACGAAAATGGGGACTTCGACGGGGGAAAAGTAGCCGTTGACGTAGCCGCGCACGGTGTAATTGCCGTCGAGCACGCCACACAGTTCGGGGACATAGTCGAAGCAGCCTACGGCACCTCCGTTCCCAGAATAGATGTCGCTCCAGGAGAATCGTTCACCTGAAGCAATCTCGATCGAGGTAGGCTTCTGGGTCCACGCGCAGGTGCAGGAGCCTTGCGTAGGGCCGAGGTCAAAGCCCGCTTGAAATCCGCTGCTCCAACTTAATCCGTACGGAGACGCTCGAAGGTTTGTAAGCGCCACAGAGACGCGAACGGTGTCTGAGGATAGGTACCTTCCAACGTACCATCCAACCCGGTCTATATCTTCGCTGTCCGTGTAACCGTCGCGTTGATCGACACCTACACTGAGGTAAACGTCGTCGTCAACTTTAACGATGTCGTAGTGAGAAGCTCGTGGGTGAGGCCGGTAGGGATGAAACTCGTTGAAGAGAGGACTGTCTTCGTAGCGAGCGGCGGCATCTTCGGGCGTCACACCCTTGATCGCCCAATACTCGCGCGAGCCTGGTGAGGGCGTTTTGATGTACACCGCCTCTAGGGACTCGAAAACGCTCTGGATATCATCGGGAGAGGCATCTTCAGCAATCAGCACTTCGACAGAACCGCCTAGATACTGCGGAGCGGTAATTTCGAGCTCCTCTAAATGCTCGTCGGAAAGAGCTATATGGCCTCGTAGAGTAATAGTGTGACGATCTCCTGGAAGCGCTGGGAATCCATAGAGCCAAGGGTAAATTCTGTACGCCATCTCGTACCCTTCTCTTGGGTTGAGAATGTGGAAATCTTGACGGTTGTAACAGAATGTGTCAAGGACTTCCTGTCTAATATAGAAGCCGTCTAGGCTAAACAGAGAGGGGCAGCTGCCACTTATGTACCCTACCGGCTCGTCGCCTGTATTGAACCGTTGGACATATACCGTAATCGTTTCGCCGTACTCGTAGTTGCTCTTGTCCGTATAGAATCGCTCTTGGACATTCTCTATAGGGCCAAACGGTGTTTGCGCTTGGGCTAAGCCAAATTGGATGACTAGCACAAGGGCATAGGTCAGGGCGCAGCGCATATAGATGACGCGGCGTGAGTAAGTAAAGACAGTGTACTCACACATGCTCTGGAATGCAAACTGGTGGAAGGTGAACCGCTGGGGGCAACGACTTCATCCTCCGTAGCCACACGTGGAACGTCTCGTAAAGCGCGCCCAGCGCCACGTCACCGAGTACAGAAACGGCTGATTGCGGTGTAGGCCTACCGCGCTAGCGTGACGCGGCGGGTGAGCGCGAGATCGTCGCCCGTCACCCGCACGACGTAGACGCCTGCGGGGAGCTGCGCCGCCTCAAACGCGAGCGTGTGGGTACCGGCACCGAGCGGGCCGTCGTGCAGCATGGCCACGCGCCGCCCGAGCACGTCGTATGCCACGGCCTCGATGTGCTGCGCCGCCGGGAGGGCGAGCGCGAGCGTGGTGCGTTCCGAGAACGGGTTGGGCGCCGCCGTGAGTGCCGAGGTGCCGGGGATTGTCTCGGGCTCGTTGGATACGGGGGGGAGGACCGTGAAAGGCACGACCGCTGGAGCGTAGTAGTGAATCGCGTACGCGTTGAGCGTATACGACCCGGGCTCTAACCCGCATTCGGCGGGGACGAAGCGAAAGCATTCGGGATAGTTATGCCCGTTGTCAGACGACTCGAAGTTGATGCGACCTCCGCTTCCGACACCGGTGGTGTGTGACTCTGCGATGCCTGCACAGGGCGTGCAGCGCGCGCCGGGGTCTACGGTGAAGAAGGCCTCGATCCCCGAGCCATAGTTCAGGACCACCGTCTCGTCGCTGTGGTTGGTCAGCGCAATCGACACCTGCACGGTGTCATCGGGGAAGTAGGCAGCCTGGTCGGTGCGCGCCGACACGATCACGTCCTCGTCGACGATTACGAGCGAGGCTTCCGACGTGAGCGCGGGGTGGGGGCGAAACGGCTCGAACGATTCGAAGATCGGTCGGTCACCGTAGGCATCCACCGCTTGCTCCGGCGTCATGCCCTCGATCATCCAGGTGGGGCCGTAGGGGCCGTCGCGGTCCACGGCGTTGAGCGCGCGCATGACCGTCTCGACCTCGGCGGGATCTGCATCGTCACGGAGATCGACGAGGAGTTGGCCGCCGAGGTATTGCGGGGAGAATACCGACACCGTTGCGGGCGCGAAGGCGTCCACAAACGAGTGGCCGAAAAGGACAAGTTCATGCACGTTCCCTTCAAGCGCGGGGAAGCCCAGCGAGTCCGGATAGAGGGTGTAGGACAGCTCGTAGCCACCGCCTGGAGCAAACTCGTGCAGGAAGTCAGCGGCGGGACATGGGGCGAGCACTGGGAAGCCGTCCGCCTGGAATAGCGGGGGGCAGTCCGAACTCAGGTAGGCAAGGGGCGAAGCGCCCGCGTTGTAGCGCTGTAAGTGGACTGTGATCGACTCGCCGTACTCGTAGCCAGGCTTGTCTGCGACGAACCGCTCGCGCATGTTCTCGGCGGGGCCGTAGGGTAGCTGCGCCCATACAGGCAGGGCCATCAGGGCGAGAAGGATGGAGAGGAGGACGCGCATGGAAGCCACACCAACTGGAGAAACGAGCAGGAGGAACTACTTACGGGTTTCCCCTAGGAATTCCAAATGGTGCGTGCCTGCGTTACGCCCGGTATTCAGCCGCCGAGCCACACCCGGAACGTCTCCCACAGCGCGCCCGGCCCGACGCCCTCGACACCGGTGCGGTAGCGAAGCGTGCACCAGAAGTCGAGCGCGAGCATCTGGACGCTGTGGATCGGGACTGCGATCCAGAACGAGCGGCAGCGCCAGCAGAGCGCCCCGAGCGCCACGCCGCCGAGGATCGAGAGGTAGGCCTCCGCGGCTGGCTTGTCGGCGTGCAGCAGCGCAAACGGGACCATCTGCACGAACACCGCCATGAAGCCGAACGTCCGCGCCGTCCCGAAGAGGACGAAGCCGCGCCAGAGGTATTCCCAGCCGATCCAGTAGAACAGGTAGAGCAGCTCGTAGGCGAGGAAGAGGCCCCAGTCTACCTGCGCCTGGTCGAAGTGGGGGTACTTGTCCTGGAACGCGGCCTGGTCGGAGAGCACCCACGTCCCGATGACGACGAGCGGCGTGTAGAGCAGCGCGATGGTGCCCGCAAGCCGCCAGTCGCCCAGCCCGAGACCGATATCGCGGAGGCGCTGCTTGAAGACGAGCCGCAGCAGCAGCACCGGCAGCACGAAGCCCGTCACGCCCTGGAAGCCGAACCACCACGCCCAGGCCCAGATGCCGTACGGGTCGAGGCCGAGTGCGGGCGCAATTGATGCGCGGAAGACGCGGCGGCTGCCGAACTCGAGTTGCAAAAACACCAGCGCCACGCAGGCCACGAGGACGGTCGCGGTCTGGAGGTCGATGCTGCGGGCGGTGGTGCGCAGCCAGCGCCATTCGTCGCGGAGGCGGGATCGCATCGAGATGCCTGGGTCGGGAGACAGAAAACGGGGGAGAAAATACCGGGCGGCGCTGCAACAACGTCCCACGCCGTGCGAACTTGTGGAAGCTCCTCACGCGACTCTCTGTCT
>JBCDFO010000108.1:0-12212 GCA_039177895.1 Bacteroidota bacterium | reverse complement strand
GGTCGGAACTTACCCGACAAGGAATTTCGCTACCTTAGGACCGTTATAGTTACGGCCGCCGTTTACTGGGGCTTCAGTCGAGAGCTTCGCTTACGCTAACCCCCTTCTTTAACCTTCCAGCACCGGGCAGGTGTCACTCCCTATACGTCGTCTTGCGACTTTGCAGAGAGCTGTGTTTTTGCTAAACAGTCGGTTGGGCCTTTTCACTGCGGCCTCCCCTTGCTTTTAGTGGGGGGAGGCGCCTCTTCTCCCGAAGTTACGAGGCTAATTTGCCTAGTTCCTTAACCGCGCATCACTCGAGCGCCTGAGGATACTCTCCTCGCCTACCTGTGTCGGTTTACGGTACGGGCACCCTAAACAATCCACGATGCTTTTCTCGGCAGTGTACTTGGGACCGCTATGGGTTCATCTTGCGAATTCCCCTACTGTCGCATTTCAGCCTATGTGCAGAGCGGATTTGCCTACTCTACGGCCTACGTGCTTCAACGACCTATTCCGTCAGGTCGCGGGCCTTACGTTACTGCGTCACACCTTGGATTAACGTTGTTGGGTGGTACAGGAATATTTAACCTGTTTGCCATCGACTACGCCTTTCGGCTTCGTCTTAGGACCCGACTAACCCTGTTCCGATTAACGTTGAACAGGAACCCTTAGGCTTACGGCGGACGGGTTTCTCACCCGTCTTATCGTTACTCATGCCTACATTTTCGCTTCCATGCGCTCCACCATACCTCACAGTACGGCTTCAGCGCCCATGGAATGCTCCCCTACCACTCAAGACAAGTCTTGAGTCCGAAGCTTCGGCGCCATGCTTGATGCCCGTGCATTTTCGATGCCGGACCGCTCGACCAGTGAGCTGTTACGCACTCTTTAAATGAATGGCTGCTTCTAAGCCAACATCCTGGTTGTCTAAGCAGTCCGACCTCCTTTGGTCAACTTAGCATGGACTTGGGGGCCTTAGCTGTCGATCTGGGTTGTTTCCCTCTCGGACACGGATCTTATCACCCGCGCCCTCACTGCCCCACATCATGTGTCCGGTATTCGGAGTTTGTCTGGGTTTGGTACCCGGTGAAGGGCCCTAGCCCAATCAGTGCTCTACCTCCGGCACACTAATGGGACGCTGTACCTAAATACATTTCGGGGAGTACGAGCTATTTCCGAGTTTGATTGGCCTTTCACCCCTACCCTCAGCTCATCGGAGCCTTTTTCAACAGACACCCGTTCGGTCCTCCACGTGGTCTTACCCACGCTTCAACCTGGCCAAGGGTAGATCACCCGGTTTCGCGTCTGCCCCCACTGACTGTACGCCCTATTCAGACTCGCTTTCGCTTCGGCTACGACGCTGAACGTCTTAACCTTGCCAGTGAGGAGCAACTCGTAGGCTCATTATGCAAAAGGCACGCAGTCACCCCGAAGGGCTCCTACTGGTTGTAAGCACATGGTTTCAGGTACTATTTCACTCGCCTACTAGGCGTTCTTTTCACCTTTCCCTCACGGTACTGGTTCACTATCGGTCACAAGGTAGTACTTAGCCTTACCAGATGGTGCTGGCAGATTCCCACAGGATTTCTCCGGTCCCGTGGTACTCAGGAATCCCGCTGTGCTGCTCTCCGTACGCCTACAGGGCTTTCACCTTCTATGGCGTGGCTTTCCAGGCCACTTCGACTTGAGATTACAGATCACGTGTGCAGGTCCTACAACCCCGATGACGCCGAAACGGCATCGGTTTGGGCTGGTCCCCGTTCGCTCGCCACTACTTAGGGAGTCACTTTTGTTTTCTTTTCCTCCGGCTACTTAGATGTTTCAGTTCGCCGGGTTGGCCTCCTTTCGGATAACTAGTCTTCAACTAGCTAGGTTGTCCCATTCGGAAATCCACGGATCTACGGTTGTTTGCACCTCCCCGCGGCTTAACGCAGCTTACCACGTCCTTCATCGCCTCCTTGTGCCAAGGCATTCACCATGTGCCCTTAGCAACTTAATGCCACATAACGAGCTTGCGCATACCATTGGAGTATATCCAGGTCGCTCAGTGTTGTTTGCTCGTGGGTTGACCCTTGCTCCTCTCGGAGGCATCGGATCTTCCCAATGTGATTCTACTACGGCTACAATATGTCAAGGAACAGATCTCACATCCTGAAGACTCTGGATGGCTAGACGAACTAGCACTGAGATCGATGTGGAGCCAGAGGGATTCGAACCCCCGACATCCTGCTTGCAAAGCAGGCGCTCTACCAACTGAGCTATGGCCCCCCGAAGCTGTGGAAGCAAGCCTTGCAGTGTGAGACTGCGTGGTGTGGGACTGGGAGGAGTTGAACCTCCGACCTCACGCTTATCAGGCGTGCGCTCTAACCACCTGAGCTACAGTCCCGCTACAACTAGCGTTGCGCTCGGCAGACCGAGCTGGGTCCTGAAGGCCAAGCAGCAAGCTTCGGGCGTCATTATCGAAAGAACGGGTGCGCAAAGCGCTGTTCGCTGAAGAGAGAGAAGCATAGCGAGCCCTCGATCGGGCTGGACCGGCGAGCCGGTCTAGCAAAGAGCAAGCAACGTTGCTGTTAGAGGTAATCCAGCCGCACCTTCCGGTACGGCTACCTTGTTACGACTTAGCCCCAGTCACTGAGTTGACCTTCGGCCGCTCCCTCCCTAAGGTTGGGTCACGGACTTCGGGCCCCCTCAACTTCCATGGCTTGACGGGCGGTGTGTACAAGGCCCGGGAACGTATTCACCGCGTCGTTGCTGATACGCGATTACTAGCGATTCCAGCTTCATGGAGTCGAGTTGCAGACTCCAATCCGAACTGAGGATGGCTTTGAGGATTCGCTCCCCTTCGCAGGGTGGCTGCCCATTGTACCATCCATTGTAGCACGTGTGAAGCCCTAGGCGTAAGGGCCATGATGACTTGACGTCATCCCCACCTTCCTCACTGCTTGCGCAGGCAGTCCTGTTAGAGTCCCCGGCATGACCCGCTGGTAACTAACAGTAGGGGTTGCGTTCGTTGCGGGACTTAACCCAACATCTCACGACACGAACTGACGACAGCCATGCAGCACCTCGCTACCAGCCCGAAGGAGATCCCCTTTCAGGGACTGTCCGGTAGCGTTCGAGCCTAGGTAAGGTTCCTCGCGTTGCATCGAATTAATCCACATGCTCCACCGCTTGTGCGGGCCCCCGTCAATTCCTTTGAGTTTCAACCTTGCGATCGTACTCCCCAGGTGGGATGCTTAACGCGTTAGCTTAGGCACTGCACCTAAAAGCGGTGCAGCACCGAGCATCCATCGTTTACGGCGTGGACTACCAGGGTATCTAATCCTGTTCGCTCCCCACGCTTTCGTGCCTCAGCGTCAGTACCTGTCCAGTTGCCCGCCTACGCATCAGGTGTTCCTCGTGATATCTACGCATTTCACCGCTACACCACGAATTCCGGCAACCTCTCCAGGACTCAAGACCTGCAGTATCAAAGGCAGTTCCACGGTTGAGCCGTGGGCTTTCACCTCTGACTTACAGGCCCGCCTGCGCACCCTTTACACCCAGTGATTCCGGACAACGCTTGGACCCTCCGTATTACCGCGGCTGCTGGCACGGAGTTAGCCGGTCCTTATTCGTACGGTACCGTCAGTCCTCTCAAAAGAGGGTTTCTTCCCGTATAAAAGCAGTTTACGCCCCGTAGGGGTGTCTTCCTGCACGCGGCATGGCTGCGTCAGAGTTTCCTCCATTGCGCAAGATTCCTCACTGCTGCCTCCCGTAGGAGTCTGGCCCGTGTCTCAGTGCCAGTGTGGCGGATCATCCTCTCAGACCCGCTACGGATCGTTGCCTTGGTGGGCTGTTACCCCACCAACTAGCTAATCCGACGCAGACCCATCCTCAGACACATAAAGCTTTGATCGTTGCTCCATGCGGAGCTACGACATTATGTGGTATTAGCCAGCGTTTCCACTGGTTATTCCTCACCTGAGGGTAGGTTGTCTACGCGTTACTCACCCGTGCGCCACTGTACTCGCCCCCGAAGGGACTTTCTCGTTCGACTTGCATGTGTTAAGCCTGCCGCCAGCGTTCGTCCTGAGCCAGGATCAAACTCTCCGTAGTAGAGAGTATTGCCTGTTCCCTCTCGGGATCAGAACAATGGGTTGAATGCCATCCGCCCTGTGGACGAACTGCTCCGAAGAGCCAGCATTCAGGTTTTGTTTTTTTGCTGTTGACTTTGCTCTCGGTCTAACTCACAACTACCGAAGTAGCGTGAGCCGACGAGGGCTCGCTATGCTTCCAATCTCTTCAAAGAACAAGGCCGAAGCGCCAGTGCATCTTGCGGCACCTTTGTTTCGAGCGCGTCCTGCCAACATACGAACATCAGCAGTGTCGCGTCAACCCCTTCACGAACTCTCAGATTTGGGAGTGTGGCCGAAGTGGCCACGGGATCCAGGGCGGACTTCGCGTCGGACGCCGAAGCATCCAGTTTTGCGGAGGACAGTCAACATACGAACTCCTGAGCAGGCTGTCAAACGTTTCGATCAGCTTCTGATTCGTTTCACGAAGCAGCGTGACACGCTGCACAGCAGTTCGCAATCGACAAAGAACAAGCCTTCGAGTCCCAGCCTCGCTACTGCGAGTGCGGCGCGCAAGCCGCGCCGCCGTTTCTCGTAGGGCGGCCATGATACAGACCCTCCGACCGCGGGTTCAAGCGTTTTCGCACCTT
Organism: Bacteroidota bacterium; assembly: GCA_039177895.1. GTDB lineage: Bacteria > Bacteroidota > Rhodothermia > Rhodothermales > Rubricoccaceae > JBCBEX01. The sequence goes on along the minus strand of JBCDFO010000108.1, from coordinate 7,525 downwards.
CAACCACGCTTGATCGAACCGTCTCCGTTCGTTGACAATCGGTCGTCACGCATCCGCTGGGATTCCAGCACTCTGACACGAATCAGGTGCGTGTGTGCAGGTTTTGTGCAGGCTGGATTCAGCGGTGATCCACGCCGGAGCTAGAAGAAGCTCGCGTACCTTTGGAGCCGCCTCAACCCACCTTCCACCTATGCGCGCGCTCCTTTCTTCCCTCCGCGCCCGTGCCGTCGCGGCGTGGCAGTGGCTCCGCCCCGTTCTCCGCCAAGCCCGCTTCTGGCGAACGCTTGGCCTGGCTGTAGGGGCTGTTCTCGTGTTTGGGCTGCTGATGAACTACATCGTCATGCCATTCTACACGCGACAGGGGGTGGAGGTCGAGGTGCCCGATGTCCGAACGATGGCGCTTGAGGACGCTGAGGCAATGCTGCGTGGCCGCGACCTCGAACCCGCCATGCGCGCGCAGCCCTTCAACCCGAGCCTGGACCCAGACGAAGTTGTCGACCAGGACCCGAAAGGAGGGCGGGTCGTCAAGCCGGGGCGCACGGTCTACGTCTATGTCAACCTTACGCCCTCGGAGCGTGTCCGCGTCCCCGACGTGCTGACGCTTTCGGAAGGGCGGGCCCGGTCGGCCATCCGGAGTGCCGGACTCCAGATCGAGTCGGTGCAGGAGGACTCGCAGCCGTCGCCGTACGAGGGCACGATCACGCGGCAGCAGCCATCGCCGGGCACGGAGGTGCTGGTCGGGACAGGCGTGACTTTATATACGAGCCCAGGTCCGGGCAGCACACGTGTCGTGGTGCCGGATGTAGTAGGGCTGCAGACCGATGAGGCGCGGCGCTTCTTGGAGGACGCTGGGCTGTTCGTCGATCCGAACCGCTCGTTCTCAGGACCGGTCGGCTCACAGCGGCCACAGGCCGGCCAATCCGTGCCCGAAGGCACCGAGGTACGCCTTTCGCCGGACAGCAACGACGACTAGTACCGTGACCGGTGGCGATTGTCGGGTCGTGTAGGCTTCAAGGTCACGTTTTGAGTTCCCCTCCTGGACAGGAGGGGACAGGGGTGGTTGACCGGATTAGCACGGAGCACGACAAGGCGAAGCGGTCGCAGCACTAGGCTACCGCGCCTATCTCACGAGGGACGGCGCGAACAGCAAGGAGACGCTCCAACACGAGTAGCATCAGCGCGAGCGCGAGCGGCACCTGGAAGCGTTCGGCGTAGGTCTCGAACCGCTCATCCGCAGCGACAGCGACGGACGCCTCCGAGAGCCGATCTGCGACCTGGGGTAGCTCGCTCGATGCGCGGGCGATCCGGAAGTAGTCGTCCCGCCCGGCGATCTCGCGGAGGATGTCTTCCTCCAGCCGCGTCTGGACCGTCGTGCCCTGGCGATCGGTTTTGTAGCCCACGAGCCGTCCGCGTCGGTAGAGCGGAATCGGAGCCCCGTCGATCTCACCTACTCCCGCAGCGTACACCTCGACACCGACCGTCTCCATCTGCGCGAGGCCGTCGGCGAGGCCCCCCTCGTGCTGTTCGCCATCCGACACCACGAGCAACGCGCGTGGGCGCGGCGTACCTGAGCCGTCCTCGATGGCCACATCGAACGCGCGGCGTGCGAGACGGAGCATCCGCCCGTAGTCCGTACCTGGCGTCGGGACAAGGTCGGGGTTGGCCGCGTCTAGGAAAAGGCGGATGGCACTGTAGTCAGAGGTGAGCGGAGCCTGGATGAAGGCGTCGCCCGCGAAGACGATGAGCCCGACGCGCGCGCCCTGGAGGTCGTCGAGGAGCGCGCGCAGCTCGTACTTCGCTCGCTCCAGACGACTCGGGGCCACATCCTCTGCCAGCATCGACGACGAAACGTCGAGCGCGACGACCAGGTCGAGCGATTCCTCTTGCACCTCGCGGAGTTGCGTTCCATAGCGAGGCCCTGCCAGCGCCACCACAAGCAACACCAAGGCGGCGACGAGCAGCGCTGCCCGCCAGCGCCGTAGCCGAGCACGCTGCGCGGCGGTCGCCTCGGGCGTCGGCAGCCCCGGCATCACGAGGTCGGCCCCGTCGGGCTTGACCCCGAAAAACGCGCGGAGCGCAGCCGACCTAGTCCGCGTGGCTCGCCAGAAGAACAGCACGGCGACCGGCACAGCGAGGAGCCACCAAAACGCGTCGGGATGAAGGAAGTCCACAGACGGGGAGACGGGGAGACGGGGAGACGGGGAGACGGGGAGACGGGGAAGCTGCCTCCGCTTTTGCCTCACGTCAAGCCAACCCGCCGCTTTTTCGACACCCGTCCTGCCTGCTTCTATGCCGCGAGACGAGACGGCGCGACGCCGTGGTGCTTCTTAAACGCCTTGCTGAACGCCGCCAGGTCGCCGAAGCCAACCTCGTAGGCGACCTCGGTCACCGAATGCTCAGACGTGCGCAGCAGCAGCGCCGCCGCTTCAAGCCGCCGGTCGAGGAGATAGCGGTAGGGCGTCGTGCCGAAGACCCGTTTGAACGAGCGGATGAGGTGGTATTCCGAGAGCGCAGCCTCGCGGGCAATGTCGGCCACGGCAAGCGGCTCGGCGAAGCGTGCCTCGATCACATCGCGGGCGAGGCGAACCCGGCGGTAGAGCTCGGCACGCGTGCTCGCGCGAGCAGCGGGAAGCCGGTCCATCGCGCGGCGTACCTGGCCCTGCGTCCGCAGCAGCGCCGCGATGAGCCCGGCATGGATCTCATCGAAATCGATGGGCAAGGCGTCTTGGTGGTAGAGCTGTGCGGCAAGGCGGCGGATGCGGCGGCCGAGCGGCGTCTCGTGGTCGGCGAGCAGGTGCTCGTAGAACGCTGGCGCATCCGCGTCATCGTCCGCAGGCAGATCGAGGAGGGCGGTGTCGTCTTGGGAGAGCGCGCGGTAGACATCGCCCACGCGCGTCTGGCTGAAATAGAGGCAGAGGCCTACCGCCGGGCTGCCCTTCGGGATCTCCACCTCGTAGCTACGCCCTTCGTTCACGACGAGAAAGTGCCCCGCCGTCACGTCGTGGGGAATGCCATCGAACCGGTAGCGCTCGGTGCCTTGGTAGACGTACTTCACCGACAGGCCGGAGCGCTCGACCGCGTGGTTGAAGCCCGACAGCGACGAGAAGACGATACGGTCGGGTGCGTCGGGCAGCGAGGCGGGGTCGAGGCGGTTGTCGAGGTGGGTGACGGGGACAGCGAACGCGCGATTCATAGGGAACGGGCGGGCAGAACGGGAAGCAGTTACGAAATAGGGCTCTTTCGAAACGCATCCTTGACGAGACCGGCGCAGCCTTGGTTACAGCCCACCCAGGGCATTCCTGCTTCCCCTGCGCCCGGCTATTCTCGGCGGTGCGGGCCGCTACGCCCGAAGGACCTACCCGGAGTGCGATCTTGCCGCAACCCACGGCATGACCCATGACCCACGATCCACAACCGACGCCGCTGCTCGTCCTGAACGGCCCGAACTTGAACCGCCTCGGGACGCGCGAGACGGACGTCTATGGCGCAGGCACGCTTGCTGACCTGCAGAGCACGCTGCGCATGGCGTTCGAGGGCGTCGCGTTCGAGTTCGTGCAGAGCAACCACGAGGGCGCGCTGATCGACGCGCTCCACCGCGCCGAGGACGAGGGCATGGCGGGCGTCGTGCTCAACGGCGGTGGCTTCACCCACACGTCGGTCGCGTTGCGCGATGCCATCGCGGCCATTGCCGTGCCGGTCGTGGAGGTGCACCTCTCGAACATCCACGCGCGCGAGCCTTTCCGGCACGCGTCGCTCACCGGGGCGGCGTGCGTTGGCGTCATCACCGGGCTAGGCTTCGACGGGTATCACCTCGCGGTGCGGTACCTGCTAGGGTTGCAGGGCGAGGGTCGTACGACGTAGGCCGCGCCAGAAGGCGTCGAGGTAAACCTCACACTGTAGCCTCGCGCGTCACAGGCTTGACCTCGACGCGCGCGCCGCGTACGCTGACGACCTCGACCTCCACGTTTTCGTCGATGAACGTGCCCTGAGAGACGACCTGCACGCGCTGGCCGTCGATCTCGGCGACGCCTGCGGGGCGCAGGCCGGTGACCGTGCGGCCGACCTGTCCGAGGAGCGTGTCGTCGCTCGCGGCGGAGGTGTAGCCCTCAGCGGCCGTGAGCTCGGGGTCGAGCACGAGCGCGCCGAACCGCTTCGAGGTCGGCAACATCCGCCCGAGCGAGAACGCGAGCGCGACGAGCAGCACCAGCGTCGCGGCCAGCGTCGCTGAGGCACGGGCGATGGCGAGGCCGTCCGGGAAGTCGAGGCCGACGTTTGGGACGAGCGCGGCGAAGAGCGCCCCCACCGTGCAGAGAATGCCCAGGATGCCCGCCACGCCGAAGCCGGGCACGACGAATATCTCGGCGAACAGGAAGAGCACCCCGACGAAGAACAGCACGATCTCCCAGCTCTCGACGAGGCCGAGGAGGTAGTGCGGCGCGAAGAACATCGCGGCCCCGAGGAACGCCATCGCGCCCGCGAAACCGACGCCCGGCGTCTGCAACTCGAAGTAGAGTCCGCCCATCATCATCAGCATCAGGATCGAGGCCACGACGGGCGAGCCGAGGAAGCGGAGGATGCGCTCGGCGCGGCTCGCGCGGTGCTCAACGAGCTCCTGCCTGTCCACCTCCAGCGTCTTCAGCAGCGCGTCGAGCGTGGGGGCCTCGCCGTCGGCGAAGCCCAACGCGACGGCCTCGCTAGTCGAGAGCGTGAGCAGCTCACCCTCCGCCACGACGCCCTCGACTTCGATCCGCTCGTCTACCATCGCCTCGGCGAGTTCGGGGTTGCGCCCGTTGGCCTCGGCCGTTGCGCGCATGAGGCCGCGCATGTAGCTCTGGATCTTCTCAGGAGCCTTCTCGCCCGTGCCGTCCACAGCCGTCGCGGCACCGACGGACGAGCCGGGGGCCATGACGATTTTGTCGGCGGCGAGCGAGATGAGCGCGCCCGCGCTGGCGGCGTTGCGATCGATGTAGGCCAGCGTCGGGATCGGCGTGTCGAGCAGCAACTTGCGGATCTCGTCGGCGGCGTCCACGAGCCCGCCGAACGTGTCGATGTGCATCACGACGAGGGCCGCGCCGTTCTCCTCGGCGTCGGCGAGCGCGCGGTCGAGGTAGCTCGCGAGCGCGTTGTCGATCATCCCCTCGACGGGGACCTCGTAGACGGGCCCGTCGCCAAGCGGCGGGTCGAAGGCGAGCGAGGCGGCCTCCTGCGCAATGGCGGGGACGCTCAGCAGCAGGGCGACCAGGATAGCAAGAAGAGCACGCATGACGGCGGTGGAGTCAGGACGAAACAGGGCCCCTGCTACGCCGCCTACGGCCCGAAGATTCGGTAGCCGCACCCCGACAAGCGCGCGTCGAGGCCGTGCCAGGTACCGAGGTCAGCCAGCGGGATGAAGCGACGGTGTACACGGAAACCTCGTCCATGCGCCGTCCCGTTGAACAACCTATCCATATTATTGCACATACCTAGCTTTGTCATGGAATCGACCAATCGCAGCCTCACGCCGGCCCTTGCCATCGTCCTCTCCGTCTTCATGATCGCCTTCCTGGTCTTCGTCTACTCCCAGCGGGGCAACGAGGTGGACGGTGGCTTCGGAACCCCCGGCTATCCAGCTATGGACGCGCCTGAGCGCCTCACGGAAGAGGATGTCACGACCGGAGAGGTCGCTGCCGACCCGCCGCCGCTCCCGACGACCGACCGACTCCAACAGGTCGGGGGCGTCGACACGGACACCGGCAACGACGACACCGTTCGCGGCCAGTAGGGTCGGTAGCCATTCGGCTTCACCGCAGGACCGTCACGCGCAGTGTCGCGGCGGTGTCTTCGCCCTCAGCGCGGAGCACGTAGAGCCCGGCAGCCAGCCGTGCAGGCAGCGCCGCCTCGAAGTCACCCGGCGGCACGGCGTTCCAGACGGCCACACGGCGACCGAGCACGTCATAGAGTGCGAGATCGGCCGACGCGCCGACCGCAAGACGGAGCGGTGCGCCTGCTCGGATCGGGTTCGGACCACGTCCCACGAGGAGCGGGGCGCGGCCGGGATTAGCATCCTCCGCAGCCACACGAATTACCCCGTCCACGCGCGACACCTGGGACACGGAGATCTCAACGTCAGAACTGGCGTACGAGGCATACACGGTCCCACTCGGGTCCACGATGACGTTGCCCGACGCCACGCCGTGGCCATCGTACGATGGGAGGTCCACGCCACGGCTTCCTTGCTCAGAATCGAAGGCGAACAGCACCGGGGCGCTGCTCCGGTCATCCGCCAACCGGTAGCCGTAGGCCACAGCACCCACAGCGGGTCCGACAGCTACGTCCTCGAGATAGGTAGTGGGCAAGGCCGGTGTTATGATCTCCATGAGCACACCCAGTTCGTCCGCGAGGGCTACGCCGCTCCCGTCTGGTTGGTAGAAGTAGGCCGCTGTGCCCCCTTCGGCCCGCATAGCGAGTCCGATGCTCCCAAAGTCATTGGCCACCCCCATGGAGGAGGCGCTCGCAAGACCCGCCTCCGCGTCAAATCGAAAGAGTGTGGGCCGCGCACAGGCTTCTGGTCCGTTGCGCTGAGGCGCGATGACGTGAACCGTCCCCTGCGCGTCGCTATCGGCGCGGGCTTGGAACCCGAACGCGACCTCGCAACCCCCGCTCCCTGCCGTTGCGTCCGACCTGAGAAACGCACCGTCCCGGCTGAACCGCGTCACCCGGATGAAGTCGGGAAGTGTACCGGCGGTGGTGACAACGGCATAGCCTCCCGGGACCGGCTCGATGCCGACGACAAGACCGCTCCCGTCGAGAATACGGGCCCAGACCTCGTTGCCAGCGTCGTCCAAGCGGGTCAGATGCGCTCTGCTCGGCATGCCGGGCGCGGAGGTATTGAGAGCCACGACGGCGCGGTTGCCAACGTCTGCCAGCACACCGCGCGGAAAGGTATCGGCCGCAGGGTCCAGATCGAGCGCCTTCACCCAGACCGGCTCGCCTTCTGGGCTCAGCTGCGCGACCAGTGCCTGGACATCGTCGTCCTCCCCTCGGCTGACGCCCGTGACGAGGATGCGGCCCGCCTCATCAACGTCGAGGCCACGGGGAAAGGGCAAGCTGTCGGAGGTCCCGCCGCCATCAACGACGGTGGCCCAGACCACGCGGCCGTCGGCGTCCACGCGGTGCAGGATGAGGTCTTGTCCTCCCGTCTCCGTCACGGTGGTGCCCAGCAGGACCACCCCGCCTCCAGGTGCCTCAATCATATCTCCCGCGAAGGTATTGCGGACGGTCGCAACCCCCGCTCGCTGCCCAGACCAGCTCGGTTCTCCCGACTCCGCACGCGCCCTCAGCACAGCCTGCTCCGCCGCCGCTGAGCGGTCGGTGCCGAAGAGGCAAGACGCATCCGAGCTACAGCGAACGAAGGCGCGCACCTTGCCGGTCGCCACACTAGCTGGGTCCTCCACGGACCAGAGCAGACCGCCGTCTGCGTCGAACCGCGCGAGGTGAACCCGGTCGTCAAGCGAGCGCGCTGCCACGTCCACGGCATCGCCCACCG
>JBCDFO010000107.1:0-12231 GCA_039177895.1 Bacteroidota bacterium | reverse complement strand
GCAGTCGACGCAGATCAGGTGGTCGTGCTGCCAGTAGGCGTAGGCGCGCTCGTACTTCGCCTGCGCCTTGCCGAACTGGTGCTTCACCACGAGGTCGCAGTCGAGGAGCAGTTCGAGCGTGTTGTAGACCGTCGCGCGGCTAACGCGGATACGCTTCTCCTTCAGGCGGATGAAGAGCTCGTCGGCGTCGAAGTGGCCCGCCTCGGAGTAGATCTCATCGAGAATGGCGAAGCGCTCGGCAGTCTGCCGTAGGCCGCGTTCCTTCAGGTAGACGCTGAAGAGACGATGTACCTCCTCAGTCTGCGTCTGGACGGACGCGGGTTTGAGCGTAGAGGCGGGCGCAGGCGGCGTTGAAGTCGGCATAGCAGCAGGACGTTGGGAGCGATGCTCTACCGTACGTGCGAAGCGCGGTTCCGATCGGCCTAGGGGTCACGAGGCGATGGCATAGCGGAGTAGCAGGACGTCACAGTCGTACCGCTTCGTGTCGGTGAGCACCAGCTTGGTCTGCTGCAGGACCGTTCCGAAGAGAGGGATACCGTTGCCGAACACGATGGGATTCAGCTTGACAACCACCTCGTCGATGAGACCGGCTTCCATCAGGGTCGCCGCGATCTCGCCACCGCCGCAGAGCCAGACAGGCGCTTCGGCCTCGGCTTTGAGTCGGCGCGTGACACGGACCATGTCGCCCTGAACCAACTCGATGGCTTCGTCGGGGCTGGAGGTCATCGTTCGAGAAAACACGATCTGCCGCAGGAACGGGTAGGGACTCGTTTTGCCTTCGCGAAGTCCCACCTCATAGGTCTTGCGACCCATCAAGACGGTTCCAAACTGCTGGATCTCGCTCAGGAAGTCGGTCACGACGGCTTCGTCCCACGAGAAGCCGTCGAAGGATCCGTCGGGATGAGCGATGAAGCCGTCAAGCGTGGTGGCTACGTGGTAGATCAGAGGCTGCATGGAGAACTCGTCTGAGGAAGGTCAATTTTGGGCAGCGAGGTCGGCGAGCAGCGTGGTGTGCAACGTTTCGACCGACTGGGTCGCGTCCAGCACGCGAATGCGGTCGGGCTCCGCGTCGGAAAGCGCGAGGTAGGCGGTGCGGACCCGCTCGAAGAACGCCTCGTCGGAGCCTTCCATCCGATCCGGCTCGCGATCGTTGCGACGCACCGCGAGCACGTCCAGCGGTGCGTCGAAGTAGTACGTCCGGTCGGGCACGAGGCCACCCACGACCTGGTCCTGAAAGCCGCGCAGCCACGCTGGGTCAGCGAGCCCGCGCCCCGCGCCCTGGTAGGCGAGTGTCGAGTCGAAGAAGCGGTCTGCCAGGACGACCGTTCCTGCGTCGAGCGCCGGGCGGATTTTCTGCGCGACGAGCTGGGCGCGCGCCGCTGAGAACAGCAGCAACTCAGCAAACGGGACGATGTGCAGGTCGGGGTCGAGGAGCAGCGTCCGGATATGCTCCGACACCTCCGTACCCCCCGGCTCGCGCACGCGCAAGACCGTATGACCTTGGCGTCGGAGGTGGTCTTCCAGGAGCCGCACCTGCGTGGTCTTGCCAGAGCCGTCGAGGCCCTCAAAGCTTAGAAACATGAGGCGAGCGCGGTGAGATCAGATCGGAGGGCTGACAGCAAAGGTGTCAGTGGATGCGGAGATGTTACGCACGGCGTCGGCGGGGCGGCCATCGTCGCCCTGCTGCGCTCACATCCGCGTGCCACAGGCGCACCGATTACTCATGGAAACATCCAGGTCTCGCTTCGTATCACGCGCGTCGTGCCTGACGGGACCCCAGACTGCCCCCGCAGGGTTTGCTCTGCTTGGCACCTCTTTTGCCGCCGAATCGCCACCCCCGCACGGTTGAGCCGTCCTTAAAACGGTTGAACTGACCGCCGCGCCGCCGTATTCTCTGCGCGACGGATTCCACCGCGCCCGTCGCGGGGCCTCCGCCCCTGCGGGATCGTTCTTCCCACCTGCCACCCATCCGGTTCGCCCGAGCATGTTCGATTTCGAGTTTGGTGACTACGACGATCCCACGAGCGGCGACGCGCTGCGCCAACTCGTCGAGGCTTACGAGGAAGGACGTCGCACCGGTAGCCTTGGCTTCTACGACTCCGAGACGCTCGAAGACATCGCCACGTTCTATTTCGAGGAAGGGCGTCTGGAGGACGCGCTCGAAGTGATCGACCGGCTGCTCGACGCGCAGCCCTACTCGTCGGACGGGTGGCTGCGACGTGGCGTGCTCCTCAACCACCTGGAGCGTCACACGGAAGCGCTCGACGCCTACGCCCGCGCGCTCTCGCTCAACCCGGCCGACGCCGAGACCCTCATCAACCGCGGCATCACGCTCGACACGCTCGACCGGCTCGACGAGGCGCTCGACGCTTACCACGCCGTCCTCGACCTCGATCCGCTCAACGAGGACGCGCTCTTCAACCTCGGCATCGCCCTCGAAAAGAAAGGCGACTACGCCCAGGCCATCGGTGTCCTCGGCGAGTGCGCCGACCTCGCGCCCAGCCATCCCGAGGTGTGGTACGAACTCGGCTACTGCCACGACCAACTCGGCCGCTTCGACGACGCCATCGCGGCCTACGACAAGCAGATCGACCTGGAGCCGTACTCGGAGAACGCCTGGTACAACCGCGGCATCGTGCTGAACCAGCTCGCGCGTTACGCCGATGCGGTCGAGTCGTACGAGTTCGCGCTCGCCATCCGCGACGACTTCGCGAGCGCGTGGTACAACAAGGGCAATGCCCTCGCTAACCTCAGCCGCCCGGCCGAGGCTATCGAGGCCTACCTGAAGGTGCTGGAGTACGAGGACGGCGACGCCGCGACGTACTACAACATCGGGCTTGCCTACGAGGACCTGAACCAGATCGCGACGGCCGTGGAGTACCTGGAGCGCGCCGTGCAGGTGGATCCGCTCTACGCCGACGCGTGGTACGGGCTCGGCTGCTGCCTCGACGCGGAGCGCCGTCACGACGAGGCGCTGGTGTGCTTCGGCAAGGCCCTCGACCTGCGCCCCGAGGCGGGCGAGTTCTGGCAGGCCCGCGCCGACACCGAATACAACGCCGGACGGCTCACGGACTCGCTCCGCTCTTATGCCCGCGTGGTCGAGCTGGAGCCGACGAACGCCGACGCCTGGCTCGACCTCGCCGACACGCAGTACGACGCCGGGGCCTACGCCCAGGCGCTCACGTCCTACGACCGCGCGCTTGCGCTCGACGCCCGTTCGGCTGATGCGCTCTTCCGCCGTGCCCGGCTCCTCTTCACGCTAGACCGCCGCGAGGACGCCATCGACTCGCTGCGCCGCGCCTTCGAGCTCGACCCGGCCAAGCGTGAGGAGGTCCGGCAGGCTTATCCCGAGCTGCTCTCCGACTCGCAGGGTCGGCCGCTCTTCGGGCCGTTCGAGGACGGCAAACCGCGCCGGTAGCGTCTCGCGTTCGGAAACCTTGCCTTGCTCTGAAGCTTGAATTCGCTCTGAGACGAAGCCGCCCAGCACGCCACTGGGCGGTTTTTTCGTTTACGCGGCCAGCTCCGCCCGCAGCGCGCGCGCCTCGGTAGCGAACGGGAACGAGTCGGGTGCGGCGGCCCAGATGGCGAGCGCGGCGTCGAGGTGCTGCTGGGCTTCCTCGATGGCGCCCTCAGCGATGGCAAGCTTCGCCAGGCCTAGCCGCGCTTCGGCATGTACGGGGACGAGGGCCAGCGTGGCCTCATACTGTGCCCGCGCCTCGTCGGTCCGGCCTGCGCCCGCGAGCACGTTCCCGAAGCGCACCGAAAAGTCAGCGCTTGGGGGTTGGCTCTCGATAAAGACGGCCATTGGCTCGACCGCAGCGGCATAGTCGCCTTGCGCGGCATCGATCTCGGCGCGGAAGAAGCCGAGGAGGGGCCGTGCCTGCTCGATGTTGTAGGTGTCCACGACCTCCTGCGCGGCTTCCACGAGGCTGCGCGCCTCGTCAGCCTCGCCTTGCAGCGCGGCCACGAGCGCTGCGCTGAGAGCCACGTTGGCGCGGTAGAAGCCGGGCGCTTCGTAGGCTGGCGAAGCCTGGGCGTCGGCGAGCAACCGCTCGGCCTCGGCCTCCATGCCAGCTTCGGCATACCCGATGGCCTCAAATGCCTGGGTCACGAGGATGGCGTTCTCGTTGCCGTAGCTACGCGAGGCTTGCCAGGCGGCTCGGTGCGCGTCGAGTGCTTCGGGGTAGCGACCTTGTCTCTGGAGGATATCGGCGAGGCCGTTGTTGGCGCTCACGCGCTCCCGGTCGGTGCGGGCGCGGCTCAGCATCCTGGCGAGGCCTGCCTCCGCCTCGTCAAAGCGGCCGAGCTTGGCCTGCACCTGCGCCTGGTTGTAGAGCGTGATGAGGTTCTCCGGGTCGGCCGCGATGGCTTGGTCGTACACGACGAGCGCGCTGTCGAGCTGTCCCGCGTTCTCGTGAGCCAGCCCGATCCGCCGATAGGCCACGTCCGGCTCGTTGCCCTCGCGTAGGAAGGCACGGTACGCGTCGAGTGCTTTCTCGAAGTCGCCAATCTGGTTGCGGTAGAGGTCGCCGATCGTGAGGTAGAGGCCGACCGCAGTGGGGTCGAGGGCGAGCACGCGCTCGTAGTCCTCGACCATGCCCGCGTAGTTCAGCTGGAGCTGACGGAACTGCGCGCGGTTGCTGTACGCGTCTGAGTCGTCTGGGTAGAGCGCGATCCACTGCTCGATGGCCTCACTGGCCTGGTCCGGCTGTCCCTCGAAGAAGAGCCGCTGCGCCTTGACGGCGTAGCGCTGCGGCTCGGAGAGGCGGTAGTCGTGACGCTGGGCGGCGCGGAGCGCTTCGAGGCCGGGGGCCTGGTCCTGGTCGGAGAAGTACATCCCCGCGAGTTCGAGGTGCGCCCGCGCAAACGTGGGGTCGAGCTCGGTGGCAGCGATCAGTCGGTCCCGGGCGAAGGCGGGCTGCTGGCGCAGGTAGCGCGCGTCGAGACCCTGCGCATACGCTTCCAGCGCCTCGACCGACGCCGTCATCACCTCAGCCGCAGGCAAGTCCTCGGTCGCCTCAATGTGTATCGCGGGGAGGTTGAGGTCCGTCTTGAGTGCCACCGTGGCGGCATCGGCGAGGTCGGCGAGCGTCGCGCCGGTGAACGCGTGCGACGCCTGCGTGCGGCCCGTCTCGGTGTCCACCAAGTCAAGGTCGAGCGCGTAGCCTGTCTCGTCTGTCCGAACCGTGCCCGTCACGACGTGTCCGTACGACACCTCCTGCGCGATCCGGCGCTGCAGTGCGAGCGGCACGCCGCGTCCGTCAGCGAAGCCGGCCCGTGCCAGTCGCTCGTTGACGCGGTGGCCGAGGATGACGCGAAAGAAGGGGTCCTGGATCAGGTCGGCCTGCAGCAGTGCGGGGACGGCCGTTGCGATCCAGTCGCGCTCCGCGTCGCCGGTGGCATTCTCGAAGGGAAAGAGCAGCATTCGCTTTCGGTGCCCCTCGTTCGCCACGATCCGCTCGATCATCTCCCCGTCAGACCCTTCCATCGTGATGGTCGTGGTCGTGGCGCTGAGCGGCTTGCCCCAGAACGCGAACGTGAGCACGCCCACCGCCACAACGATGTTGACGACGACGCTGCCGAGGTGGAACGGTGTCCAGTGCTGCGGCCCCGGCGCCCCGTGGCGGTAGGCGAGCAGCGCCACCGTGGGCACCATCAGGATCAGCCCCCAGAGGAGGATGTCCACGAGGTAGGGCGAGAGGGCGTAGCGGCTCGTGAGGAAGTTGAAGAACAGCACGGCCGACGCGCACGACGCAGCATAGCCACCGAGCACCTGCAGCACGCGGCGGCGAAGCAACTCCTGAAAGAAGGAGCGCTTCGTGGGAGGAGCCATATCGTCAGCCAGCGCCTCCGACGCAAGCGTTTCTGGTGCGTCGGGATCAGAGGGGGAGGCGTCAGGTGCCGCGGGGCCCGTCGCCATCGGATCGGTCGCCATCGGGTCGGGAGTCGAACTCGGGGAAATAGGCGGCGAAATTAGCAGCCAATCCGAGCGACGCCAAACCGCCCGGCTAGCGCTTACGCGCGGCCTCGTAGCGCGCGATGAACGTCGGCACGTCCACGGCCGCCACGGCATCGCCGACCACGTCGAGCGGGAGGTCGTCGAGCGTGCGGAAGCGGACGCACGATTTGCCCACGTCGAAGCGCTTGCCCGTGGCGCGGTAGGCCGCTTCGAAGTCGTTCCGGGTGGCCTCGTCGGCGTAGATGCCCATGAGGTAGACGGCCATATGGCGCTTCTGCGAGGCGAGCGCCGCCATCATGAGCGGCTTGCCGTTGTACGTGTCCGGGTAGGTCGTGAGCGGCACCTGGTACGCGACCATTGTACCCTGCATCGCCTCCTCGACGCCCTCAGGGAGCCGGTCGAGGATCGTGGCGCGGACCGCATCGAGCGCAGTGCGGCGGTCGTCAGGGAGCGTGGCGAGGAAGTCGTCAACGGAGGGGACGGTGGCAGGCATGGCGCGGGAGAGGGAGGTGAGGACAGCGTATCCCCAAGCATACCATCCTGATGATGTCACGCCTGTGTCATACCGTGAGCGGAGCTTCCCCCCTACCTTCTGCCGTCCCGCTGATTCGCCGTCTCCTCGCCTCGTTCCCGTGGCCGACTACAAGGGGCACCTCTCCGGTGCCATCGTCTTCTTCGCAGTCTACTTCGCCGCGCTGGCGTTCGCCTTCTCGGTGGACCAGGCTTACGAGCGCTTCACCGAGATCGAGCTCCTCGCCTACCCGCTCGCGCTCTTCGCGCTGTGCCTCATGTTCGGTCTCTGGCCTGACGTGGACACCAACTCGAAGGGGCAGAACCTCTTCTACTCGATCTTCTTCATCGCCGACGTGGTGCTGATCCTGACCGGACGCTTCGAGCAGGCGGCCTACCTCGGTCTCTTCGCGCTGCTGCCGATCCTGAGCAAGCACCGCGGCTGGACGCACACCTACTGGGCGATGCTGCTCCTGCCGTCGCCACTGGTGATCCTGCCGTGGCTGCACTTTCCGGAGCGCCCGCTGGCTGGGCTGCCGTTCTACGGCGCGGCCGTCGTCGGCTACTTCAGCCACCTCTTCATGGACGGCCTCGTGATCGACTGGAAGCGCAAGAAGCGGCGGTGACGGAAACGGGGGACGAAAACGTAGGGCAACATCGGCGTGTGTTCAGGCCGCGCTTCTGGAAACGTGCGGATGCAGAGGTTGCGTGGAGGGCCCGGATATGGCGCGTGGACCGACTCGACTGAAACCGCCTGCCGTGTCCCTCGGTTGCAGGCCGAATGCAACCGACTTCTACGACCGACCCTGCTGACGCTGTGCCGCCCGCCGACCTGCCGGCCTCGCTCCGCGTCCGCTACCTCAACCTCGGCGACGACGACGTCATCGGGGCCTCGTGCCACTACCTCGAACTCGCCGACACGGGCATTGTCCTGGACGCCGGGATGGATCCCGAGGAAGACGGCTTCCGCGCGCTGCCCTCGTTCAAGCTCCTCGACGGACGACCTGTGGAGCACGTCATCGTGACGCACGCGCACCACGACCACCTCGGCGCGCTGCCGGTGCTCGTGCAGCGCTTCCCGCAGGCGCGCGTTCACGTCTCCGGCCCGACCGCGCGTCTCGCCGATATCCTGCTGCCCTCATCAGCACGCCTGCAGAAGCGCCGCCTCCGCGAGGGCTCGTCCACCGCGGAGCCCGTCTTCGATGTAGAGACCGCCGAGGCGCTGTCCTACCTCTACGAGACGCATCCGCTCGACAAGGACTTCGCGCTCAACGCAGCGCTCACGCCGCCCGGCCACGCGGTTACGGCGCGGCTCTACCACGCGGGCCACGTCCTCGGCGCGGTAGGCGTGTTCCTCGAACTGGACACGCCCGACGGCCTCCGGCGCATCTTCTACACGAGCGACGTGAGCCTCCAGAACCAGGTCATCCAGCCCGGTGCCGAGTTCCCGCGCGGCCCGCTCGACCTGCTGGTGCTGGAAACGACCCTCGGGGCCGATCCCGACGCGGAACTGCGCTCGCGCAAGGCAACGGAGAAGGCGTTCGGCGAGGCGTTGGCTCGCACGGTCGAGCGCGGTGGCGTGGCGCTCGTACCGGTCTTCGCACTCGGGCGGGCGCAGGAGGTGCTGGCGATGATCGACCGCTTCAAGCGCCGCCGCCTGCTTCCTGCCGACCTCCCGGTCTACACGGCGGGCTCGATGCGGGCGCTCGCGAACGTCTACGACCAGACGCGCCACACCTCGCCGCGCCTCGACGAGGATTTCGAGGTCACGGCCGTGGACCAGCGCCGCGTGCCGCGCAACGACAGACGTCTGCCGAAGCTGCTCAGCGAGCCGGGCATCTTCGTCGTGTCGAGCGGAATGCTCTTCGAGCGGACGCTCTCGAACAAGATCGCGACCCTCGTGGCGGGGCACGAGAAGCACAGCATCTACTTCGTCGGCTTCTCGAAGGAGGACTCGCCTGGGGGCCGCGTCCTGGCCGCCGCAGAGCAACGCAACGCGACGGGCGAGGAGGTCGAGGTCGAGATCGACACATTTGAGGGGCCGCAGCCGCTGCGCTGCGAGGTGGAGCGCTACCGCTTCAGCGGCCACGCCCACCGCCGCGACCTCCTCAAGGTGGTCGAAGACCTCCGCCCCGCGCGCGTTCTTCTCGTCCATGGCGACGCCGAGGCGAAGGAATGGATGGCGGACAACATCCGGTTCTTCCATCCGGACGCCGAGGTGCTTATCCCCGCGCACGGCGAGGTTTATGAGGTATAGGTATACATCTGTAAACGTTCTGCTTGCACGGTAGCTAAATTGTTAGTGTCCACAATTGATGAACAGCGTACACCCTGACGTGGCCTCGGCAGACGCGCTCCCCTCCGGACTCGCAGGTGAGCCGACCTGGATGCCGCTCGTCCAGTTCAACCAGATGTTCGGGACCCGCTCGTTCCTGGACGACGATCCCGACCGGTTGCTGCTGCGCTACTACCACGATCCCGCTCGGGGCGACGGGCATACGTTCGTCCGCGTGTGGTTTGGCCCGGGAGCAGAAGGGCCGCCCGGCCACGCCCACGGCGGCGCGATGGCGGCGGTGCTAGACGAGGCGATGGGTACGGCGGCGCTGCTGCGCGGCAAGCCGTCCGTCGCCGCCGAGATCACGTGCCGGTTCCTGGCGATGCTGCCGCTGGGCGTCGTCGCCACGGCCGAGGCCGAGGCAGCCCCGCCCGACGCCGAAGGTCGCATGGCCGTCACGGTCCGCCTCGTCGGTCCCGACGGGACGCTCCACGCCGAGGGTACGGGTACGTTCGCCGTACTGGGAGACCGAGGGCTGGCGCGGCTCGGATAGCCGAGTCCAGGTCGCTGGCAGGCCCTCCTGTATGCGTCGGACTACGAAGGCGTTGGTGTTGGAAGAGAGCGGGCGATAGCTTGCCGTCATGCACAGGGTAGCCCTTCACGCGAGGAGGCGGCCGCTCGCGCATGGCCCGCATTCACCGCCACCAACCCGCGTCTACGTCGCGCATGGACGAGACCCCAGAGCCAGACCCGACGCTGGAGCAGCCGCCAGCGGACACGCCTCCGGGCAATCCCGCTGCCGATGCGCAGCGTGGTGCCGCGAAGCAGCGCGGTGGCAGTGCGGCGGTGCTGGTAGCGGCAGGTATCCTGCTGAGCCGCATCAGCGGCCTCGTCCGCGAGAAGGCCGTGGCCTACTTCTTCGGCGTCGGCGCGCACCTCGATGTCTACCAGCTCGTGATGCGCGGGGCCAACCTCATCAACAACCTGCTGGGCGAAGGGACGCTCTCAGCGAGCTTCATCCCGATCTACAGCCGCATGCTCGCCGAGGGCCGCGAGCGGGACGCAGGGCGCTTCGCCGGGGCCATCTTCGGGCTCCTCGTGGTGGTCGCCGCGAGCATCGTCGCAGTCGGGTTGCTCGCAGCTCCCGTCGTGGTGGCTGTCCTCGCGCCGGGCTTCCTCGACGACGCCGAACTCGTGCAGGCAGGCGAGATCGCGGTGGACCGTTATGCCCTTGCCGTGGGGATGTTCAGGATCGCGTTGCCGATGGCGGCGCTGCTGGCGCTCTCGGCGTGGGCGCTGGGCGTGCTCAACAGCCATCGGCGCTTCCTCCTCCCCTACGCCGCGCCCGTGATGATGAACGCCAGCGTGATCGCCGCGCTGGTGTTCATGGCGAGCCGCCAGTTCGACGATCCGTTCGGCGTCGGTGCGCTGGATGTGATCCCGGTCGCGACGCTCAACGCGCTGCTGTGGGCGGCGGTCGTGGGGGCGCTCGTGGGCGGAGCGCTGCAGTTCTTGATCCAGTTGCCCGTCGTGCTGCGACTGCTCCGGGGCTTCCGGTTCTCGATCTCGCGCAAGGTCGAGGGTGTGAAGGAAGCCCTCCGCGCCTTCGGGCCCGTGCTGGCGGGGCGCGGCGTCTACCAGTTTTCGAGCTACCTCGACACCATCCTCGCGGGGCTGGCGACGGCCGGGACGCTCGGCGCGCTGCGGCCGGCGCTGGTGCTCTACCTGCTGCCCGTCTCGCTCTTCGGGATGAGCGTCGCGGCGAGCGAGCTGCCGGAACTGTCGCGCATCTCGCAGGCGCGGCTCTCGGAATTCCTCGGGCGCGTCAACCGCTCCGTCCGGCAGATGCTCTTTTTACTGATCCCGACGGTCGTCGTGTATGTCGGCTTCGGGCTGCTCGTCGTCGGGCTGCTCTTCGGCGGCGGGGCGTTCGGGCTGGACGACACGTGGCTCGTCTACCTCATCCTCGCGGGCTACAGCCTGGGGCTGGCAGCGACGGCCGTGTCGCGGCTCTTGCAGAACAGCTTCTACGCGCTCAGCGATACCCGCACGCCCGCCAAGATCGCGGTGGCGCGCGTGGCCGTCTCAGGCATCCTCGGGGCTGCGCTCATGTTCTGGCTCGACACCGTCTCGCTGCCCGACTTCGTTGGCGTCTTCGGGGGCCTGCCTGCCGAAGGCCGTCCGCTCACGCTCGCCGCCGTGGGGCTGGCGCTCGGCTCGGCGGTCGGTGCGTGGGTGGAGCTGCTCGCGCTGCGCTGGGCGCTCCGGACGCGCCTCCAGGGCTTCGACCTGCCGTGGGGCCGCGCGCTGCAGATGCTCGGCTTGGCCGGACTGGCCGCGATCCCAGCGGCGCTGGTTCGCTGGGCGCTGCCGCCGACGGACGTACCGTTCGCCGTCCATGCGCTCGCGGTGCTCGCCGCGTTCGGCGTGACGTACCTCGGCCTTGCGGTAGTCTTCCGCTTCGAGGAGGGCGACGCGTGGCTCGGGCGCTTCCTGAAGCGACGGCGCTCGTCGTGATCGCCGCTCGCTGTGATCGCGGCGTAGTTTCCCGCCGTCTTTCCTGCACACCGACTGCTCTGCTCCGATGGGTCGCGTTATCCAGACCGGCGATACCCCCGCCAAGCGCCGCCGCGCGCACCTTCGCTCCTGCGCCGAAGTCCTTCGCCTCCTCGCCCAAAACGAGGGCCTCGCCACAGGCCGCTTCGACGAGGAGGCACGCGACATGACGGCGTTCCTCGTCCACAACCTGCGCGGCATCTACACGACCATCGACGAGAGCGCGCACGCGTGGGACGAGCGCAACTACTGGAAGAAGTCCGAGAAGCTGCGCGCCGATTGGCTCTGGGCGCGCTACGCCGCCGACGACCTCGAAGCGCTGCTCCTCGCGCAGGATTGGTCCGCCGTGCCGCCGCTCCTGATCGGCCTCGTGCCACGTTTCCAGGACGTGACCGTGACCAAGCTCACGCGCGACTCCGACTGGTGGTGCGGAGCCTACCGCGCACTGCAACGCGCCGCCGAGAAGAAGGCGGAAGCCTGAGCCGCACCGCCGTCGTGCCAGCCCCGGACCCGCCTCGCTCGGGTGCATCGCCGTCGCTGAGGCGGCAGCGCGTGCTGTCGATGGCGCTCATCGCCGTCGGAGCCCTGCTGGTCGCGGTGATGGTGGTCGTGGAGAGCGAGCCGGGTGGGATCCCGCTCCTCGTCTTGCTGAGCGGCCTCGTCTGGCACGTCGCCGTGCGTGTCCGCACACGGTGGAACGATCTGTAGCCGCTCCCCTGTCTACTCGAAGAGCGAGCCTCCGCCCAGCCGCGACGTGAGCGTGCCGGCGGCGTCGAAGAGGCGCAGCACAGCGACGTTGTAGGCGTGGATTGCTTCAAGCTCGGAGGCGCGGGCTTCGAGGTCGGCGCGGACGGCAGCCACGAGGTCGTCGGTCTCGCCGAAGCCGAGGTCGGCGTTGATCTGCTCGGTGCGGAGCCAGTCGCCCGCGATC
>JBCDFO010000106.1:0-12394 GCA_039177895.1 Bacteroidota bacterium | reverse complement strand
GGTGGGGGTGGGGGTGGTCGAACGGTCGGCTTCGTGGTCATTCGTTGCTCGGCAGGTCTACCCCGCTCGCTTCAAGGATCCCCTCGCTATCCACAGCCTTCGCAAGCAACGCGCTCTGGAGGAGACAGCTTCTGACACAGGGACGTACGGAATCACCGATCCACGGACGCTAGGGCGCGGGGACGACGCGGTAGCCGCCCGGTCCAGGGACGAAGCGGACGCCCCACGTTACGCCGAGGTCGCCGAGGAGCGTGTCGAGCGAGGGGCGGGTCGCGTAGAACGCCGTCGCGGCCGTCTCCGTGGAGACGCGGGCGTCGAGGACGAAGGCGATGCCGTAGCGCCGCTCGATCTCGGCGAGGACGGCGGGCATCGGCTCGGCGTCGAAGGCGAGGCCGCCCGTGCGCCAGGCCGTTCGCCGCGCCGCGTTCGTCTCGACCGGCGGCGCAACCGTCAGCCCTGACGTCATCGTCACGACCTGCGCTGTCTCGCCCGGAGCCAGCACCACAGCCTCCAGGGCCTGGAGAGCGTCCTCGGCAGCATCGTCCTCGCCCACGAGGCGGACCTGGCCGTGGACGAGCGCGACGGCGGTGGTGCGCTCGGCCGCGCGGGCGTCCACGTTGAACGCCGTCCCGAGTACCTCCACGCGGGCGTTGAACGTCGCCACCACGAACGGCACTGCCCCGGGCTCCACGTCGAAAAACGCCTCGCCCTCCAGTCGCACCGCGCGCTCGGCAGGCGTGCCCCAGAGCGCGCCGAAGCGCCGGTCGTAGACGAGCCGCGAGCCGCTGTTGAGGTCCACCGCCGAGCCGTCTGGCAGCACCACCGCGACCGTCTCGCCGACGCCCGCCACCACCGCGACGGGCTGGCTCCACCACACGCCCAGCGCCACGACCCCCAGCGCTGCCGCCGCGAGCGCCGCCATCGCGAACCGACGCGTGCGTCCGAAGCGGGCCGCGCGCGGCGGGGCCACCGGGGGCCGCGTTGAGCGGGGCTCCGAGGCCCGCGCGAGCGTCTGCGCCCGCACGGCCGCCCAGGCCGCATCGGTATCGACGGCGGGCCGTGCGCCCTCGGCGAGCACGGCAGCCTGGGTCCACACGGCGGCGAGGGCGTCGGCTTCCGGCTCGCCGTGGAGCGCGTCGAGAAGGTCAGGGGGGAGCAGGTCGCGTGACATAGTCGTCAGGGGTTGGCGAGAGAGCCAGAAGCAGCGGTCAGCCAGAGAGAACGGTCAATGTGGTCAGCGGTCGGCGAGGCCTGCCCGGAGCGCCTTGAGCGCCCGGACCAGGTGGACGTTGACGGTCGAGGCCGCGATGCCCATCACCTCGGCGACCTCGGTGTGGGCCAGCCCCTCGACGCGGGTGAGGACGAACGCTTCGCGCTGGCGCTCGGGCAGCGCCGCCACGAGCGCCCGCAGGCGGTCGGCGAGGGCTCGCGCTTCGAGGGCGATGTCGGGCGGGGCGGTCGCAGTCGGGCGCGGCAGCTGCGCGTCGAGGAGGTCGGCCCGGCGCTGGCGGTCGCGGATCTGGTTGAGGGCGCGGTTGCGAACCGTCCGGTAGAGCCAGGCCCGCACCGACAGCGTCGGGTCGATGTCGGCCCGGCGCTCCCAGAGGCGCACGAAGGCCTCCTGCACGAGGTCTTCCGCCTCCGCCCCAGTCTTGACGAACCCGGCAGCGAAGCGGACGAGCGGCGGGTGCAGCGCCCGAAACAGCGCCTCGAAGGCCGCCCCGTCCCCGCGCCGCAGCGAGGCCGCCCACCGGGCCATCCGGCCGGGATCGGGGGCGGGCTGTAGGGCGGTGAGGAGCATCGAGAGGGCCAGCAGCGCAGGGCTCAGCGGGACGAAGTGCCCAGGATACCCCTGACTTTCCGCCGACAAGTACCGCCGGACGCGCTCAGCGAATCGCCACCCCGGCGATGTGCGGCCTGACGAGGTTAAACGGCAGGTCCGCGTCGAAGCGCTCCTGATCCACCGACGCGAACCCTGCCGCCTCGATGGCATCGCCGGTCGCGCGGTCGGGGCGGCAGCCGTCGGCCACCCAGCCCCACGGGCGGCGGAGCACCCGCTGCGCGCCGTACCGAATCGTCCCGGGCTGGTCCGCGACGTGCTCGATGAACACGAACCGCCCGCCCGGCTTGAGCACGCGGCGCACCTCGGCGAGCGCCTGCGCTACGTCGTCCACGGAGCACAGCACGAGGGTACTCACGACGGCGTCCACGCTGGCATCGTCCACAGGCAGCGCCTCGGCGATGCCCACCTCAGGCTGCACCTCGAGCCCGTGCGCGTCGGCCTGCTCGCGGAGGTACGGGTGCATGTGCACGTTCGGCTCGACGGGGATCCAGCGCGTGCCCGGCGCGAGGTAGCGCGCATTCGGCCCCGCTCCCGCGCCGATCTCGACGACGGTGCCGGTGAGGTCGCCTAGCAACTGCGTCTTGCGCGCGCCATAGAGCCGCTGGTCGGTCCCGTCGGCGCGGTGCATGCATCCGGCGAAGAAGCGGGCGTAGAGTCCGGAGCGGGCAGCAGGGGCACACATGACGGGGAGACGGGGAGACGGGGAGACGGGGAGACGGGGAGACGGGGAAGCAACCCGCGTTCCAGCACGCTGTCAAGCCGATTCTGTTTGGATTTTGGAGCGGCCACCCGTACGCTGTCATCCCCCTTCGGAAGCGCTTCCTGGCGCTCGCCTTCTGTTCACGTATCTCCTCTTCTGCTATGTCCATTGCCAAGACCATCGAAGTATCGTCCCAGTCCACCAAGAGCTTTGACGACGCCGCCATGAACGCGGTCCGCGAGGCCGGCCGCACGATCAAAAACATCAAGCACGTCTGGGTCGAGTCGTTCGAGATTGAAGTCCGCGACGACGGCGAGCACATGTATCGCACCCACTGCAAGGTCACGTTCGTCATCGACCACGGCGACGACGTGAGCTAACGTCCCCTACTCGATTCCCCCCGAGCGCCTCGGTCCCTCGCTGGATCGGGGCGCTTTTGTGTACGCGCTCAGCCGCCGCTGAAGGCTTCCCACAGCAAGCGGATGGCGACAAAGGCCGCGAATGCGGCGAAGGCGAGGCGCACGAGGTCCACGTTGAGCCGGTAGACGGCCTTGACGCCGAGGCGCGCCGTCACGAGCGTCGGGAGGGCGAGGAGCAGCCCGCGCCCGATATCCACGTAGCCGAGCGCCGTCGCTGGCGTGTTCGCGCCCAGGCCAAGCACGATGTACGTGGCAATGCCGACGAGCGAGATGAGCACGATGGTGCCCGTCGAGGTGCCGACGGCGCGTTTGAGCGGGAGCCGCACGAGGCTGTTGTAGGCCGGGACGAGGATCACGCCGCCCCCGACGCCCGCCGCGGCGGCGAGCGACCCGGCGGCGAGCCCCGTGCCCGCGAGGAAGGGAAACGCCTTCCGGGGCGGCTTCGGGTCTGCGTCGCGCTGCGCCTGGGCGCGCAGGCTCTTGACCAGCATCCGCGCGACGACCACGAGCAGCACCACGCCGAGCACGACCTGGAACGCGCGGGCGTCGTACCACGGCTGCGTCGTTACGAAGCGCGACATCAGCACGATGGCGACCGCCGCGCAGGCCCCGGTCGTGAGCGCGACGCTCCGGTCCACGCCGTCCTTCTTGAGTTGGCTCAGCGTCCCCGCCGCCGACGCCGTGAACGTGCAAAACAGGCTCGTCCCGAGCACGAGCGGCGTCAGCACCGCGTCGTCGACACCGGTAGCGCGGAAGTAAAAGAAGAAGACCGGGCCGAAGATGACCCCGCCTCCGATGCCGATGAGCCCGGCGATGAAGCCGCCGATGAGCCCCGCAGCGACGAGGATGGCGATGTGCAGCGGGTCCACAGAAAAGCAGCGCGGGACGACGAGGGGCGAGCGAGGCGCAAGCTACGGCTCCGTCGCGATCGAGCGCTATGCTCCGGCGGAGGTCGTCACTGACCCACGGGGATACCGAATCACCGATCCACGGGCGCTAGCGCGGTGCCAGGACGGCGGCATAGCGCTCCGCGTCGCCGAGGACGGCCACGGCTTGCTCGATCTGCGGGTCGGTGGCGAGCGACGTGACGACCTGCGCGGGCTGCCCGACGTAGCGCGAGAGGATCTCCCGACGGAGGCGCTCCCGGAGACGCGGCGCGTGGCGGTCGAAGTCGGCCGTCTTCTCGTCCGCGATCTCGGCCTGCAGCGCCGCGACCTCGTCGTCGGTGGCGTCGTAGCCCGCAGTCTCCAGATCGTCGATGAGTTCGGCGAGCATGCGCTCGGCGCGTGTCTCGTAGTCGATGCCCTCCGCATCCACGAAGGCGCGGAAGTCGGCGAGGAGCGCGTCGTCCACGGCGAAGCGCGTGGGGAGCGTCGGCGTCTGGGCGGCGAAGCGGTTGGCGAAGCGGAAGAACGCGGCCCGGCGCACGAGCGCCTCTTCGAGCTCGCCCAGCGTGCCGAGGCTGGCCGCGATGTCGGGCTCGACGCCCTGGCCGTCAAGGACCGTCCGGCCGCCGAGCGTCTCGAAGGCGCGCCGCAGCGAGTCGGGGACCGCGTCGGCGTGGCCGCCCGCCTCGTCGCGCCAGTAGGTCACGCTCTGGATGCTGCGCCCGCTGGGGATGTAGTACTTCGAGGTCGTCATCTTGAGCGACGTGTTGTGCGGCAGCGGGCGCACGATCTGGACGAGGCCCTTGCCGAACGTCGTCTCGCCGAGGACGATGGCGCGGTCGTGGTCCTGAAGCGCGCCGGCTACGATCTCGCTCGCCGAGGCGCTGCTGCCGTCCACAAGCACCACAAGCGGCACGTCGGGCGCGAGCGGCGCCCGCTCGCTGCGGTAGATGCGCTCGCTCTCGGCGGCCCGCCCGCGCGTCGAGACGACGACCGAACCGCGCGGCACAAAGTGACCGACGATCTCGACGGCCTGGTCGAGGAGCCCGCCTGGGTTGCCGCGCAGGTCGAGCACGAGGCCCGAGAGCGGGCGCTCGGTTTGCATGGCGGTGACCGCGTCCGCGACTTCGCGCCCAGCGGTGTAGGCGAAGCGTTCGAGGCGGAGGTAGCCGACGCCCTCGGCCTCGTCGCCGAGGAAGCCGGAGTAGGTCACGTTCTTGAGCTGCACCTCGGCGCGCGTGAGCGTGAACGCCAGCGCGCCCGGCTCGCCCTCACGTTCGACGGTGAGGTCGACGGTCGTGCCCGGCGTGCCGCGCAGGAGGGCCCGCACGTCCTCGTGCGCGAGGTCCGCCGCCGTCTGCCCATCGACCGTGAGCACCACGTCGCCGGGGCGCAGGCCGACCTCGAAGGCGCTGTAGCCCTCCACGACTTCCAGGACCGTGACGCGGTCGCCCCGCCGCCCGACGGAGAGGCCCACGCCGCCGTAGCGCCCGCGCATCACGATGTCGATGTCCTCGTTGGCGGCCTCGTCGATGAAGACGGTGTACGGGTCGAGCGTCTCCAGCATCGCGTCGATGCCGGTACGCATCATCCGCTCGGGATCAACAGGGTCCACGTAGCCGGTCGCGAGCTCCTCGTAGACCTCGCCGAAGATGGCGAAGTTTTTCCGCATCGCGTAGAAGTCGTCGCCGTAGGCGAAGCCCACTCCGAGCGCCGCACCGGCGACGAGGAGCAGGACGGGCGCGGCGAGACGAAGGGCGAGAGCACGCATGGATCGGCTGGCTGTGGCTCGGCAGGCAGAAACGCCGGGCACCGTTGGCGTCGGTGCAGATTCGGCGAAGCGGGGAGGTAGCACCCCAGGGCGTCTCGGAAGATCCACCGGGGCCCATTTCTACCCGCGAGCACCACGACCTACGCAGCGCTCCGCTACAAACCCTGCGCATCGGGGCTGGATGGAGACGCAGCCCGACTACGGAGGAGGACGCGGGCCTGCTCGACATACGCCTGGAGGTCGTCCACGAGCGCGACGATCTGGGGGAGCAGGTTCGAGGCTGCGTCGAGGTCGTCGGCGTCGCAGAAGTCCTGCACGTCGCGCGCGGCGGCTTCGAGTTGGGGCTGGTCGAGGAAGGCCGCCGACGACTTGAGCGAATGCGCCGCACGGGCTGCCACGCGGGCCTCGCCCTCGTCCAGCGCTTCCCGGAGATCGGCGAACTGCGCGATGGCGCTCCGCTCGAAGTCGATCAGGAACGAGAGGAAGCGCTCAGGGTCGCCCTCGACGCAGGTGAAGAGCGTCGGCAAGAGGGCCTGCACCCGCGCGAGGATCTCGGCCTCGGTCAGCGGCTCAGGCGGCGGCTCGGGCGCGGGCGAAGTGCTGGGTGTGACGGCAGGCAGCCCTGAGGTCGCGAGCGCCCCGTCGCCTACGATCCCGTCACTGGCCATCCCGTCGCCTCTAGCGCCGTCGAGGCTGCGCCGGGGGGCTACGCGACGGTCGGCGGGCACGAGTGCGAGCGCCGAGTGCAGCGCCGCCCGCGCCACCGGCTTGCCGAGGAAGTCGTCCATCCCGACGGCCAGGCACGCCTCGCGCTTGTCGGGCGTCACGTCGGCCGTCATGGCGATGATGTAGGGCTGTGGCCCGTCGCGGTCGCTGCGCAGGCGGCGCGTCGTCTCGATGCCGTCCAGGCGCGGCATGCGGAGATCCATCAGCACCACGTCGTAGGGGATGTGGTGGAGCGCGTCGAGCGCCTCGATGCCGTCGCCCACGCAGTCGGCGCGGTGCCCGAGGCGTTCGAGCATGAGCGTGACCACGCGCTGGTTGACGGCATTGTCCTCCACCACGAGCACGCGAAGCGGGGCGGCCTCCTGCGTCGCGACCGGCACGGCGGGCGTGGCGAGGGGACCCGTCTTCTCCGTGCCGAGCGCCTGCACGAGCACCCGGCAGAGGTGCGCCTGCTTGATCGGCTTGTTGAGGTAGGCCGCGAGCAGGTCGGGCCGCATGGGCGGGGTCTGGCTCATCGAGCTGAGCATGACCAGCGGCAGCGCGGGCTCGACGGCGCGGATCTGCTCCGCGAGCGCGATCCCGTCCATCTCGGGCATGTGGAAGTCGAGCACGGCCAGGTCGTAGGTGCCCTGGTGGAGCAGCCGCAGCGCCTCGCGCCCCGACGCCGCTGCGACGACGTGCATCCCCCAGCGCTCGGCCTGCAGCGTGAGGATGCGCCGGTTGGTCGCGCTATCGTCCACCACCAGCAGGTGCCGCCCGCGCAGGCGCTCGATCTCCGCACACAGGCTAGCACCCGCGACCGCGGCTGGCTCCAGCGGGAGCGTCACGCGGAAGATCGAGCCGAGG
This sequence comes from Bacteroidota bacterium, assembly GCA_039177895.1. Classification (GTDB taxonomy): domain Bacteria; phylum Bacteroidota; class Rhodothermia; order Rhodothermales; family Rubricoccaceae; genus JBCBEX01. The sequence goes on along the minus strand of JBCDFO010000106.1, from coordinate 5,202 downwards.
CCGACGACGCTCTCCACCTCGATGACGCCGCCCATCGCCTCGACGAGCCGCTTCGTGATGGCCAGCCCGAGGCCCGTCCCGCCGTACTGCCGGGTGGTGGACGCGTCGGCCTGGGTGAACTCCTCGAAGAGGTGCCCCACGCGGTCGGGCGCGATGCCGATGCCGGTGTCGCGCACGCTCAGCCGCAGCCACGTTGCGGGGGTCTCCGGCAACGCCGAGGCTTCGTCAGCGGCCACCTGCGCGGGCGACGGCACGGCCTCCACGAGCACCGTGACTTCGCCGCGCTCGGTGAACTTGACCGCGTTGGCGAGCAGGTTGGCGAGGACCTGGCGGAGGCGTGTCTCGTCGCCGCGCACGGCTGCGGGCACGCCGTCTTCCACCAGATAGCCGAGCTCGAGGTCTTGCTGGGCCGCGCGGTAGGCGACGAGGTCGAGCGCGTCCTCGACGCAGGTCGCCACGGTGAACGGCTGCTCCTCCAAGTCCAGCATGCCCGCCTCGATCTTCGAGAAGTCGAGGATGTCGTTGATGAGCGCCAGCAGGGCCTCGCCGGAGCTGCGGATGACCTCGGCATACTCGCGCTGCTCGTCGGGCAGGTCGCAGTCGAGCAGGAAGCCCGTCATGCCGATGACGCCGTTGAGGGGCGTCCGGATCTCGTGGCTCATCGTCGCGAGGAACTCGCTCTTGGTCTGCGTGGCGGCCTCAGCCTGGCGCATGGCCTTGCGGAGCGTCGCCTCGGCGCGCTTGGCCTCCGTGAGGTCGCGTGCGGTGAAGACCATGCCCGTTGCCTCGCCGTCGGCGTTGCGCAGCTTGGCGGCCGAGACGACCACCGGAAAGCGCTCGCCGTCGGCGCGGCGGAACTGCGTCTCCCAGCCGACCACGCGCTCCTCACCGCGCATCTGTCGCCAGAACTCGGCGAGATCCTCCTCCGTCCCGCCGAAGAAGGCGAGCGCCGAGTGCCCCCCTAGCTCGACCCCAAACATCTCCTCGGTGGCGTCATTGATGCGCGTGAGCCGCCCGTCCCGGTCGATCAGCCCGACGGGGTCAGCGATGGAGTCGAGGATGTCGCTGAGGTGCGCTTCGGAGACGGTGCGGCGGCTGAGCGCGTCGGCCATGTCGTTGAAGGCACGCGCGAGGTCGCCCACCTCGTCGCGGCTGCGCACGTCGAGGCGGCGGTCGAGGTCGCCTGCCCCGATGGCGTCGGCCCCGTCCGCGATGCGGCGGAGGCGGCGGTTGAGCGTCCGCGCCAGGACGACGCCGAGCAGCAGCGCGATGAGAAATGGCAGGCCGAGGAGGGCCGTGATAAAGGCACGGATGGTCCCGGCCCGCTGGGCGATGGCGGCGTCCTCTGTGGCATAGGCGTGCCGGACGGCCGCGCGACGTTCGGCGAGCGCGGCGCGAGCGCGGGCGTAGGCTTCAGCAGGAAGGACCTCCGTGTCGAGCGCGGCCTCCAGTGCGTCGAGTGCGCCCAACTCCGCGCCGCGCTGCTCCGCAGCCTCCAACCGGTGCGTCTCTATCTGGCCCCCGAAGAACAGCAGCGCGTAGCAGAGCCCGGACGCCAGCGCGGCGTTGACGAGGAAGATCAGGAGGAGCTTGTGGACGAGCTTCATCGCAACAGGCGGTGCATCGGGCCGGGCGGACAGGGTGAGGCCAGAACTACCCTGGTCCGGGCAGCCTCGTGACGGCCCAGCAGGGGCAGATCGCTCGCGACTGCCGGGTGGGCGTGCGGAGCGATCCACCGCGCCGCCCTTCAACAATGGGACCAAATCCCGCCTGGGTGCCCCGCCGGACGCCCCTAAGCGACAGCCCCACGCACGTAGTACCGTGACCGGTCTCGATTGTCGGGTCGTGTAGGCTTCAAGGTCACGTTTGGAGTTCCCCTCCTGGACAGGAGGGGACAGGGGTGGTTGACCGAATTAGCACGGAGCATGACAAGGTGAAGCGGTCGCAGCAGTAGGGGCGGTTCGCAAACCGCCACCGATCTGGACCCTCGTGTGTCCTGTGCCTACACCTCGCCGTTCGGGTCGATGCCCTCGATGGCCTCGCGGTAGGTCCGCAGGAACGAGGCCGCCATCGCGCCGTCGATGATGCGGTGGTCGTAGGAGAGCGAGACGTACATCATCTGCCGGATCGCAATCAGGTCGCCGTAGACCGGGTCTTCGATCACCACCGGGCGCTTCGTGATCGCGCCGGGCGAGATGATCGCCACCTGCGGCTGGTTGATGATCGGGGTCCCCATGAGCGAGCCGAGGGAGCCCACGTTGGTCACGGTGAACGTGCCGCCCTGAAGCTCATCGGGGAGGAGCTGCTTGTTGCGGGCGCGCGTGGCGAGGTCGGCCACGGCGTGCGCGATTCCGGTGACGTTCTTCTGCCCGGCGTCGCGCACGATGGGTACGAGCAGGCCCTTCGTCCCAAGGGCGACCGCGATGCCGATGTGGAAGTCCTTCTTGACGACGATCTCCTTGTCCTGCACCGACGCGTTGAGGAGTGGGTGCGTCTTGAGGGCGTCCACGGCGGCCTTCACGAAGAAGGGCGTGTAGGTCAGCTTGACGCCCTCGCGCTGCTGGAAGCCCGCCTTGTGGCGCTCGCGCAGCGTGACGAGGTTGGTGACGTCGATCTCGGCGAACGACGTGACGTGCGCACTCGTCGCCTTGGAGCGCGTCATGTGCTCGGCGATGAGCTGCCGCATGCGATCCATCTTGATCGTCTCGACGCGCGGGCCGCCCTCGGACGGCGCACTCGGCGGAGCGACGCGGGCCACGTTGGTGGCCGGGGCCACGGGGGCGGCCTTGGCCACCGGGGCCGCGACGGGCTGCGCAACGGACGCGGCGACCGGAGCCGCTGCGGGCTGGCTGCCGCGCCGGTCGAGGTAGGCGAGCATATCGTTCTTCGTGACGCGGCCGTCCTTGCCGCTGCCCGCGATGCCTTCGAGCTCCTGCTGCGAGATGCCCTCCGTTTCGGCGATGGAGCGCACGAGCGGCGAGAAGAGCTGGCCGTCGGAGCCCTGGCGCGGGATCGGCCCGGCGTCGGCCGTCGGCGTGACGGGTGCGGCTACAGGAGCAGCGGCAGGCTCAGCCGGGGCGGATGTAGGCGCGGGTGCTGGCGCGGCGCTCGCGTCGAAGTCGCCCACGGCGATGCGCGCGATCACGGCCCCGACCTCGACCGTCTCGCCTTCCTCCACGAGGATCTGCGCGAGCACGCCCTCGGCTGGGCTCGGCACCTCGGAGTCGACTTTGTCGGTCGAGATCTCCAGCAGCGTCTCGTCCTGCTCGATGGCGTCGCCGACCTGCTTGTTCCACGTGAGGATCGTGCCCTCCATGACGCTCTCGCCCATCTTGGGCATCACGACGTCGACCTGCTCACCGCCCGTAGAGGATGCTGCAGCAGGCGCAGGGGCCTCGGGGGGAGCTGCCGCGACGGGTGCCGCAGGCTCAGACTCCCTAGTCTCAGGCTCCGCAGCCTCGGGCTCGGCTTCAGCACCGCCGCCGCCGGGGGCCGCGCCGTCGCCGCCGATCTCGGCGTTCACGTCCGTCTCGATGACCGCGATCTTCGCGCCCACATCCACGGTGTCGCCCTCCTCCGCAAGAATCTCGACGATCCGCCCGCCCTCGGGGCTGGGCACCTCGGAGTCGACCTTGTCGGTGGAGATCTCCAGCAGCGTCTCGTCCTGCTCGATCGTGTCCCCGACCTGCTTCTTCCATTCGAGGACGGTGCCTTCCATGACGCTTTCGCCCATCTTGGGCATGACGACGTCTACGCGGGCCATAGTGCGGTGCGGCTGTGCTCACGGGGAGCTTCCAAAGGGGTCGGGAGCCGTGCCCGCCGGGCGGCGCGCACGGGCCGCAAATATACCGCACCCCTCGCTTCGGAAGCGGTTCGCGCCGCGTATCCACGTGAAGAGGTCACACAGAAGCGCTGGCCTCCCACTCTCGGAGAGGCCCCCTCGCAGGTCGCGCTCCTTCGGTCGTTTGGTGCGCCGTTCCGCCCGCTAGGAGGCCATCTCGCGCGTTGCGCCGATCGGAGCCGATAGGACGTTGGTGAATCCGTCCACGTCCTGCGGATCGAGGAGGGGCTCGATGGTGCTGAGCAGCTGGCTCACGCACGAGGCGCGGTACATAAGGTCTTCGCGGACCTCGCCCTTGCTGCCGAGCCGGTACTGCACCAGCGCATTGAGCTTTGTCCACTGGCACTTCAGCTCGATGTAGTGGAGGGCGAGCATACGCTCCAGGTCCGCGGCGTCGTCCACCTCGCGTGCGAGTTGAAGGACCTGATTGCGCAGCCCGCGCGCGTAGGCGAGCGTGGCCCGGACCTGGGAGGGAACCGCGTCTTCCCACTCGGCGAGCGTTTCCTGCCAGGCCGCGTCGATCTGCGGGTCGTTCAGAATGTCTTGGATGAGGGCGGGCGTGAGCATGGGCGTGGACGTTGGAAGGGGGTTGAGCAGGCAGGCTGCCTGAGGCGGCTCTGCAAGCGGAGCGGGAGGGGATCCCGGTGAGCTCGCGCGGCCATGTGGACGGGGGTGGCGCGCTGCAAACACGGTACCCAACCCGCTCCGGGGAGCCGGGCGTCGTCGTGGCCCCCGAGACGTTCCGGAATGAAATCTCCGCCGGTAAAAACGACCAAAACATTCGTGCCAAACAGGACTGTTTCAATATGATATGTGTAAAACAGCATATGTATGCTTTTTGGAATACGTGGACATCGAGGCGGAGCCGTTTCAATATTACCTGAATGTAACGGCGCGCTTTTTTTCCGGGCCTAACCAACGGACTCGTCTCGCTCTGACACAGGCGCTGCGGTCCAGAAAAATCGGCCCGGGGGTTGTCTGACTGGTCAGTGTCGCCGGCCCACGAGGTCGGTCTCCAACCCAACCCCTCACTGGTGCTCATCATGTCTCTCCCCGCTTCCCAGACCGCCCCCGTGCATGACGCCCCTGCGCATGACGAGGCGCTGCTTCAGGACGCCTTTGGCGACAGCGACCCTGCGATGCTGCTGGAGCTCGTCCGCTCCATGGAGGACCAGCTCGCCGAGCTTTATGGCGGCACGGTTGAGCCGCGTGAGCCCCTTACCCCGGCCGATCTGAGCGCGGTCTACGACGCCGTCGGCGTCACGTCCGCTGCCGAGTTCGTCGAGCTAGTGCGCTCCATGGAGGAGCAGTTGACCGCGTTCTTCAACGCCGCAGACTAGCCGCCTCACCCTCCCCTTTGC
>JBCDFO010000105.1:0-12475 GCA_039177895.1 Bacteroidota bacterium | reverse complement strand
GGGTTGCCGGTGATGCCGTAGGTCATAAAGTGCGGGGCAGGGGAGCGGTGTGTCCAAAACATACGTGCGTGACGTAAGGTCGGGCCGCCTGGAAGCGACAGGGGCTCAGGTCGGGGAGTTTCCCCGGTTGACACGAAGGGGCCAAGCCATCTTGCTTGGCCCTGTCCGGGCGCCCTCTTACCCCGGGCTGCCTTCCTCCGCACATTCAGCACGCCGTCCGTTCAGCCTCATGCATCTCGTCGTCATCGGCAATGGCATCGCCGGGATCACGGCCGCGCGGCACGTCCGCAAGCTCGACGCCGCCGCCCGCATCACCGTCATCTCAGACGAGAGCGACCACGCGTACTCGCGCACGGCGCTGATGTACCTCTACATGGGCGACCTCCAGTTCGCCCACACGAAGCTCTACGAGGACCACTTCTGGCCGAAGAACCGCATCGACCTCGTCCGCGACCGCGTGGAGGCGGTGGACACGGCGGCGAAGCGACTCACGCTCCGCGACGGTGCGCCGATGGCCTACGACAAGCTCCTCATCGCCACGGGCTCTGTGCCGCGCTTTGCAGGGTGGCCGGGCGAAAACGCCAAGGGCGTGCAGGGCTTCTACGATCTCCAGGACCTCGACCGGATGGAGACCGACACCGAAGGGATCCGCCACGGCGTCGTGGTGGGCGGCGGGCTGATCGGCGTTGAACTGGCCGAGATGCTGCACACGCGCGATGTCGGCGTGACGCTGCTCGTGCGGAGCGCGTGGTACCTCCCGGCCGCGCTGCCGGAGGAAGAAGGCCGGATGGTCAACGCGCACATCCTCGACCACGGCATCGACCTGCGGCTTGAGACGGAACTCGACGAGGTCCTTACCGACGAGACGGGCCGTGTCCGCGCCGTGCGCACAAAGCGTCGCGATGGGCAGCCGGGCGACGAGATCGAAGCGCAGTGGGTGGGCATCGCCATCGGCGTGGCTCCCAACATCGCCTTCCTGAACGGCTCCGGCATCGAGACCGACCGCGGCGTCCTCGTCGACGAGCACTTCCGTACGAGCGACCCCCACGTGTTCGCCGCAGGCGACTGCGCGCAGCACCGGACGCCGCCGCCGGGCCGCCGCCCGCTCGAACCGCTCTGGTACGCCGGCCGCGTCCACGGTGCGACGGCCGCCTTTGCGATCTGTGCGAAGCCACGCTCCTACGCGCCGGGCGTCTTCTTCAACTCGGCGAAGTTCTTCGACCTCGAATGGCAGGTCTACGGCGACCTCGAGACGAAGCTGCCCGAGGGCCAGGGCACGCTCTACTGGCAGCACCCGACCGCTGAGAAGGCCATCCGCATCAACTATGCGCTCGATGCCGACATCGCAGGTGACGGAGCGCCGATGCCCCGCGTGGTGGCTGTCAACGTGATGGGCATCCGCTATCGCCACGACGTGTGCACGCACTGGGTCGAGCAGGGCACCCCGCTCGAAACCGTGCTCCAGAACCTCGGCGCGGCCAACTTCGACCCCGAGTTCACGCCGCAGCACGAGGCCGACCTCGTGGCGCAGTACAACGAGCAGACGGGCCGTGCGCTCACCCTGAAACGCCGACGCGGCTGGCGACAACGGCTGGCTGTGCTGGCGGGCGCCTGAGCGCGTCCTGAAGCCCCCACGACGGGGGCGCCCCTACCGAGGGGCACGTTCCCCGCGACGGGCCGCGCGCAGCCCGCCGCCGAGGCTGACCCCAGAGCGCGCTCCAGACGACGACCCCCGATGACCACGCAGACCCTCGCGCCGCCTCAGGCCGCCGCCGCCGCGACCGCCGCCCCAGCACCGTTTCGCCTGAGCGCAGACCGGCCCTCGTTCGACCAAGTGCCGACCTACGACCCGTCGCTGGCGCTGACGGGCAACCCGGCCTACCACCCGTCGCGGGCACAGAAGTGGGCGCTGGCCGCCGTCGGCGTTGGCGCGCTGGCGTGCCTCGTCGGGTGGGCGAGCGGGAACGGCTTCAGCGGCCTCCTCCTGGCGCTGGTCGTGCTCGGCTTCGGTGGGGGCGGGATCGCCTACGCCTGGCTCACCTACGGGCGCGGGCACGCGGGCATCCACAACCACGGGATCATGTTCAGCGCCCAGCAGGCGCGCGGGCACTTCGGCTGGCTCTGGGGCATTCTCCTCACCGGCCTCTACGTCCTCGTCTACTGGTTCCCCGAGTATCTCACGGGCCTCATCGCCGTCTTCGATCCAATCTCGAACGCGCTTGACTACCCTGAGGGCTCGCGGCAGTGGGTGATGTACGGCTCGTTCTACACGCTAGCCGTCGCGACGATGGGCGTGCGTGCGATCCTGAAATACCGCCACATCCGCTACCAGAAGGTCCGCACGGCGAGCGTGATGTTCTGCCAGATCGTCTTCGGGTATTCGCTCCCCTACCTGTTCGTGCTGCTCGACCAGCCGGAGCTCTACCTGCATTACTTCTGGCCGCTCGACTACGACGGCCTGTGGCCCGACACCTTCGGCTGGATGCCGATGGCGGCGCTCATCTTCGGCGCGGGGATGATCTTCATCGGGACGCCGACGCTGACATATTTCTTCGGGAAGCGGTGGTACTGCTCGTGGGTGTGTGGCTGCGGCGGCCTCGCCGAGACGGCAGGCGACCCCTACCGGCACCTCTCCGACAAGAGCCAGCGCGCGTGGAAGATCGAGCGGTGGATGATCCACGGCGTCCTCGCGTTCATCATCCTCACGACGCTCATCCTCTGGGCGAATGCGCAGTGGGGCATTCTCGGGCCCATCGCGGGCGGGTTCAAGAAGTGGTACGTCTTTTTCATCGGGCTGCTGTTCGCGGGCGTGATCGGCGTTGGCTTCTACCCGGTGTTCGGCAGCCGCGTGTGGTGCCGCTTCGGCTGCCCGATGGCAGCGATCCTCGGCCTGCAGCAGCGGTTCTTCTCGCGCTTTCGCATCACGACTAACGGCAGCCAGTGCATCTCGTGCGGCAACTGCTCCACGTATTGCGAGATGGGCATCGACGTGCGGTGGTACGCGCAGCGGGGGCAGAACATCGTGCGCGCGAGCTGCGTCGGGTGTGGGGTATGCTCGGCGGTGTGCCCGCGCGGCGTGCTGAGCCTGGAGAACGGCCCGCGCACCGAGCGCTTCGGCACGCCGCAGAACAACCTGATCGGCGACCTCGAGATTCTGTAGGTCCCGGCTGCACCTCTTCTCTGCTCCGCTTCTTCTCTTGCCCGTCTCGTCCCTCATGTCCAAGCTCACCCCTGGCCGTGCCATCGGCCTCTGGATCGCCTACGTCCTCATCTTCGCCATATCAGGCGGCCTGGCTGCTGGGGTACTCGCGCTGGTCTACCAGGCCGTGCTGGACAACTTCGACAACACGCTCTACGCGATCGTCTACGGCGTGACGGGCTTTATGGCGTACCGTCTCGCGCGGAGCGTGATGGAGGAAGGGCGCTAGCCAACCGCTCGTGTAGGAGTAGATTGACGCGGCACGTCAGCCTCGGTTGAGACCTGCCGGGGCGCTGGATCCGTGCAGAGGGGCTCTCGGTCGATATGTGTGCAGCCGCTGTCACACACACCGAGGTCCCGCTATGATCTACCGCAAGCCGCTCGTTCGCTCTGCTCGTCTCTATGCCGCTGGAGGCTACGCACTCCTTGCGCTACTCATGCTCGCGCTCGGCTGCAGCCCGGCTCCCGTCTTCACCGCGGAGCCCGTGCTCCACGAGGCTCCACAGGTAACGGCCACCCTGCCAGCGGAGCCGTCGCCCAGGCTCGCTCCCGTGGACGTCGTGCACGCACAGGTCGAGGCGCTCAGGGCGAGCGAGACGCCAGCAGATCCAGGCGCGCAGACTGCCTTCGCCTTCCTGTCGCCCACGCTCCAGTACCAGTTGGGTCAGGAGCCAGGCTGGAGGGAGGTGCTTGCCTCGCGCACCTATGTGGCGCTGCTCCACGCTCGGGGCGTAGAGTTCGGCGCGGTGCGCCAGCGGTCTGACCGCGCGATGCAGCGCATCGTGTTGCAGCTAGCCGGGGGCGACGAGGCCGCCTACATTTTCCGTCTCCGCCACAAAAGCCTGGAGACCCCCAGCGCGTGCCAGCGCGGATGCTGGGTGACGGCGCAGATCATCCACGAGTACGGGTCGCTCCAGCCGGAGGCGTCTCCGGGTTTGGCGGGACGCTGAGCAGAGCCTCAGCCCAGGCTCGGTCGCGCGGACCTGCTACGCCGCGCAAACCCGGTCATCGCGCTGGCCTCGTCAGTGTAGCTTCGAGAGGCGCCGGGTTGCGACGATGCCGAGGTCGGGACTGTGGACGCGGACGAGGTAGAGGCCGCTCGCGAGACCGCGCAGGTCGAGCGGTACCTCGGCGACGGTCGCGGCGTCCTCGCGCAGCGTGGCCTGCGTGACGAGGCGGCCCAGCGCGTTGAACACCTCGATCTCATAGCGGCCGGCATCTGGGAGCGTCACCTGGAGGGTCGTGGCTTCGCGGAACGGATTCGGGTAGGCACTTCGGATCGCGAGGTTGAGCGGGGTCGCCGCCGAGGCCTCGTCTGGCGCGCCGAGGTCGTCGGGTTTGGCGAGCACGACCTCGGTGTAGGTCGCTGCCGCGAGGGCGTTCTCGTCGTCGAGGTTGGTCGCCGTCGTGGCGATGCCCACGAGCACGTCCTTCGGCAGCGCGAGCGTGTCGGTGGCCGCCAGGGTCCACGTCTCGCCGTCCTCCGAGCGGTAGACGGTAAACACATCGCCGACGCGGTCGAGGCGGTGGTAGGGAGCCGAGAACGAGAGGGGGTCGTCGAAGGGGGCCGAGGTCATCGCGCTGCCGGTCGAATCGCGCCGCTGGACGTAGCCGTTCGGGCGAACGAGCGAGAAGAGGTGAGCCGCGTCAGAGTCCGCTGAGGCGCGGACCATAAAGCCGGTCTTGGACCAGGTGTTGGTCGTGAAGAAGGCGCCGCGCCGCGCGCGGATCGAGAGATCGCCGGTGGCGGGCTGGTAGAGGTAGTGGAATCCGTCGTCGTTGCCCCACACGTCGCCGCTGCCCGCGACGGTGAAGGCGCCCTCGCTGAAGACCGTCGCGCCGGCGACATCGACGTGTCCGATGTCGGCGCTGACCCACGGAGCGGGCAGGGGCTCCGCCTCCAGCGCCTCAACGCGGACGTTGCTGAAGCGCACGAGGTTGAGCTGCGGGTCGGTGGCGAAGTCCGTCGCCGTGGCCGCCAGGCCGACGACGATCTCATCGGGCAGCGCGACCTCGGCGGTGCTGAACAACTGCCAGGAGACGCCGCCATCCGAGGAGGCGAACGCTGTGAGTTGCGTGCCCCGGCGCTCCAGCCGGAGCCACTCGCCGCCGCGGCTCGTCACGGCAAACGACGGGGTTGTCGTGTCGCCGCGCGTGGGACGATGCTGGAGGAAGAGCGTGCGGCGCGGAGAGGCTGCCACGAAGCCGTGCGCTGCGTCGGCGTCGAGGCTGGCGCGCACCATGAGCCCGGCCTTGGCCGCCGGGTTGCCGTCCGACTGGCCCAGGACCTGCGCCGTGATGCGGATATCGCCACGCGCGGGTTGGTAGGCGTAGTGGAAGGCGTCGAAGTCGCCCCAGATGTCGCCGCCGCCGGCCACGCTGTAGACGTCCGCCGCTTCGTCGAGCGTGGCAAAGCCTGCAATGCCGGGGTAGCCCACGTCGGCAGACTGCCAGGGCGCGACGAGGTCGGGGAGGCGTCCGGTGTCGTCGGCATAGACGGCGTCGGTCTGCGCCCAGTCCACCTTCTCGTCGAAGCGGAAGACCGCGCCAGCGTTCTGCCCGCGCGTGTTGTCGAGGCGGCTCCCCGTGAGCACCGTGCCGCCCACGAGATCGAACGTGTTGATCCCCTGAAAGAAGGAGGTCGTGAAGGGGGCGAGGGGCACGGAGGCGAAGCGCTGCATCGCTCCGTCGGCGCCCGGCTCGTAGAGGAGGATACGGTCGTCGCCCGTGCTGGCGTTGTCCTGGCCCACGGCGAGCCGCTCGCCGTCGGCGGCGAGGCGCAGGCCGAAGTAGCGCGCTTCGACGGTGCGGGGCAGGAGGGTGTCGGCGACGGCCCAGCCGTTTTGCCCGGGGACGCGCGCGAGTTCGTAGACGGCCCCGAAGCGCGGCGCAGAGACCTCGTCGAACCCGCGCCCGACGAAGACGCGCCGCCCACTCACGGCGAGAGCGGTGACCCTCGAGTTGGAGCCCGGCTCTGTGGGCCCGAGCGCGCTCCCCTGGAGCACCCAGGCTCCGTTGCGGTCACGCTGGTAGATCTGCACGCCGTCCTGGTCGAGCCCGACAGCCAGCGTACCCTCGTCGACGGCAATGTGGCTGCCGAAGGACGGGTTGGCGTCGGTGATGTTCTGCCGCAAGGAGATGCGGCTGTCGAACCCGTCACGCCCCCAGACCTCGACCGTCGCCTTCGACGTTGTGCTGGAGCGGGTGACGACAAACACCTGCGCACCGTTGGTCGCGATCGAGAGGGGCCGCGAACTCGACAGCAGCGGCAGCGGCTCGATCTGCACCCAGGCCCCGTCGGGCTGTCGGACGAACCGGTTGACCTGGCCTGCGCCCAGAATCAGCGCGAGGTCGTCCTGGATGATGCCGTTCCCGAAGCCGCGCGAATCCAGCGAGTCGCGTTCGTAGATCAGCTTCGCGGCCTGCTGGAATCCACCCGTTCCGTCAGCTTCGAAGACGTAGGCAGCCCCCTGGTCGTAGCCACCCTGGCCGTTCGCGACGTAACGCTCGTCGTCGCCGGGGGCGCTGATCAGCACGCGCGTGGGCGTAGCATAAATGTGGGTTCCGAACTCGTCCTCCCAGTTGAGCGCTTGCGCGTGCGACTGGGCCGGGATGAGGAGGAACGCGAGGGCGAAGGATGCGGCGAACGACGAGAGCAGTCGCATGACCGGGAAGGGGCTCGAGAGTAGGGAACGATCGCGTGACGAAACCAAGCGCAAAACGTCCCAAAGGAGGAGCCTGACCGGAATGCGCGCAGCAAATGGAATCTGGACGTTCCGGTTGTTTCGACTGAACGGTATCCCGGCACAGAGCAGCCGTCGGACAGGACCAGCGGTCTAGCTTCGGGACGAGAGGTAGGTGGTCCGAGATCGGATGGGCCGCGAAGCCCATCGCCACTGCGCTGGGAGACGGGCGGTCTCAGCGCGTCGCGGAATGCACGGAGCCGCACAAAAAAGCCGCTTTGCTCGTCAATGATGACATGCCTTTGTTACAATTACATACGGTTGATGCGAGAAGGGCCAGGGATGAATGGCCTTTGCCAGAGACTCCCCAATCCTTTCATCCGCCACGCTCTTCACCGCTCCCACCTGCGTTCTCCCATGCCCAACCTGCGCGGCAAATCCGACGCCTACGTCGAAGCGCTCCTCCGTGAGGCCGTCGCCCACGTCGAGCTCTGCATCCGTACCCCGCTCGCCGACTTTGGCTACGACGGCCCGCAGTCCGACCTCGCCCTCACCGACGGCCAGCACGACTTCCTCGCAGGCTACATCTACGGCGCGCTCCAGCGCCTCCTCGAACTCGGCGAACTCGACAGCGAGGCCGACCTGGAGCGCGCGGCGAACCGGCTCTACGGCCGCCTCTTCGGGCCGTTCGATCTCCAGTGCCGCTCGTGGCACATGTGGGTCGTCCACGAGGGCCTGCGCCAGATGCAGCGTCCCCACGTCTTCCTCGGCTACTGCGCCGGGCGCGGCGACATCGTGGACCGGCTGCGGCGGCAGAACTTCCGCCCCGTGCTCGGCTCGGCGCTCAACAACCTCAGCGACGGCACCGAGGTCTAGCCACGACACCTTCCCGACGGGAGCGAACCCGACTGGCGCAGCAGGCGTAGCCCGCTGCGCCGTTTCTGTTGCTGCTCTTCTCGTCGCTCCCGTGCTCCCCACGCCTCCGTTTGTTCTGCTCGACGCGCCCCGCGAAGCGCCGGAAGACGAGGGCCGTGCTGGACGGAGCCTGCTCTTCCAAGCGCCGCATCGCGTCCTCACCGCGGAGCACCTGGGCGATCTGCCGGATGTGCTCGCAGGCCTTGACGCTGCGGTCGCGGCGGGTCACCACGTCGCGGGGATGCTGGCCTACGAGGCCGGTGCGGCGTTCTGGTCCGGTCGCCTTGCGCCCGAGCACGCACCGGAGCCCCTGGCCTGGTTCGGCGTGTTCGACGCACCCGCCGTGCTCGACGTCGAGGCAGTGGACACGCTGCTGGCGGAGGCCGATGGCTATGCGCTCTCCACACCGCGCTTCGGCGTGACGCGCGACGACTACGTCTGCCAGATCGAGCGCATCCGCCACCACATTCACGAGGGCGATGTCTACCAGATCAACTTCACCGCGCCGTTCGACTTCCGCTTCGCGGGCGACGCGGTCGGGCTCTACCGCGCGCTCCGGCAGCAGCAGCAGGTCAGCTACGCCGCGCTGCTGCGCACCGGCGCCCACGACATCCTGAGCCTCTCGCCCGAACTCTTCTTCCGCCGCGACGGCCGCCGCCTGACAGCCCGTCCGATGAAGGGTACGATCCGACGTGGACAGGACGCTGGGGAAGACGCCGCGCTCGCCCTGCACCTCGCCGCCGACCCGAAGAGTCGCGCGGAGAACCTGATGATCGTGGACCTCCTCCGCAACGACCTCGCCGTTGTCGCGGAGCCGGGCAGCGTGACGGTGCCGCACCTCTTCACGACGGAGCCGTACGAGACGCTCACGCAGATGACCTCCACCGTGAGGGCGACGATCCGGGAGGGTGCCACCTACGCCGATCTCTTCCGCGCGCTCTTTCCCTGTGGCTCGGTGACGGGGGCCCCCAAGCTGCGCGCGATGCAGCTCATCGAGGCGCTCGAAGCGCAGCCGCGCGGTGTTTACTGCGGGGCTATCGGCTACGTCGCGCCGGGCGACCGCGCCGTGTTTAACGTGCCGATCCGGACGGTCGTGCTGGAGCCCGAGGGGGCCGAGGTCCGGACCGGACGGATGGGTAGCGGCAGCGGCATCGTGTGGGACTCGGACCCCGAGGCAGAGTACGACGAGTGCCAACTCAAAGCGCGGTTCCTGACGCGCGCGTGGGCATGGCCTGAGCGTCCGCGCGGAGAGGCGCAGCAGCAGCGTATCGCGGAGGCGGGCCCGTTCGCGCTACTCGAAACGATACGAGCCGAGCACGGCCGGATCGCGCATGGGGCCCTGCACCGGATGCGGCTCTCGGAGGCCGCACGCTATTTCGGGGTCCCGTTCGATCTCCATGGCCTCGACGCCAGACTCGCTGCGGCGCTAGCGGAGTATGGCCCCGAGGCCCTGCGCGTGCGCCTGACCGTGGCACCGGACGGAACCCCCAACATCGCCGTCACGCCTCTCCACGGGCACAGCCTCGTGCTGAGCGCGGCGGCGGTGCATCCGGCTGCGATGGATAGCGGCGATCCCTTCTGCTGGTGGAAGACCACGCACCGCCCGCACTACGACGCGGCGCTCGCCTGGGCACAGGAGGCGGGCGTGGACGAGCCCATTCTGGTGAACGAACGTGGCGAGGTGACCGAGGGCGCGCGGACCTCCGTGTGGATCGAGCGGGACGGGCGGCTCCTCACGCCCCCGCTCGCGTCGGGCGGGCTCGCCGGGGTACACCGGCAGCACCTCCTCACAACCGTACCGGGTGCCATCGAGACGGTGCTGACACCACGCGACCTGCACGACGCAGAGCGCGTCTTCCTCGGCAACGCCGTGCGTGGCCTCGTTGAGGTGGACGTGATTGGTGCGGACGTCCGGGCGTAAGCCGCCTACCAGCCGTCGCAGCCGTCGGGTACGGCGTTTGTCGCCACGTTCGTGCCGTCGCCGATCCAGCGCGTCCCATTGTGGCGCAGCAGCCGCGACTTGATGCACGAGACCCCGGGGCCATACATGAACACCTGCACCATCAGGTCCGTGTTGGCGCGCGAGCGCACCTGGGCATAGGGCCGGCGCGTGTCTGGGCGCGCGAGCCACCGCCACATGTCGTCGGTGGTCGCCCAACTCGCGTTGGCGTTGCTCCCGGTCTGCGGGTAGCCCATCTGGTTCAGCGTGAGGCCGGTCAGATAGGAGGCCCCGGCACCACCGCCGAGCGCCTGCGGCTTCTGCTTCCAGGCCTGCGCGTCGGCGACCAGTTCGAAGGCCTCCATGGTGAGCTTGTCGTATTCGCTCTTGTTGCGGAGGTGCGGAAACTCCTGGAGCACGTTCACGACGGCGAGACCGACGATGGCGATGGCCAGGACGAGGAGGAGCAACTGCTGTTGTCCCATGACAGCGTAAAAACGTGGAGGAGGCTGTACGAGGTACCCGGCACGCGTAGAAGGACGCCGGGCGACGGCGACGCAGCCAGAATGATGCCGACGCAGCGATCGGTCAGCGTGTGTTCGTGAACACACGCTCATGGCGGGGTGCGGCATCCGGGCGATAGGGGTAGCCTGGTGGCGTTGGTACGCGAGCACAGCAGCGGCTCGTACCGTATCCTTCACCAGACCTACTCACACCATCCTCTTTCGTCATGACAGACCTCCTCGGCACCCTCACGAACGCCCTCGGCGGCGACACGACCAGCCAGCTAGCCGGTGCCATCGGTGCCTCCCCGCAGCAGACGCAGCAGGGCATCATGGCCGCGCTGCCGATGATGCTGGGCCAGCTCAACCAGAACACCAACAGCACCGAGGGTGCGCAGGCCCTCGCAGGCGCACTGGAACGCGACCACGATGGGTCGCTCCTCGACAACCTGGGCGGCCTGCTTGGCGGCCTTGCGGGCGGCGGCGGTGCCCAGCAGGGGGGGGGGATGGACCTCGGCAGCCTCGTTGGCGGTCTGCTCGGCGGCGGTGGGGGTGCGCAGGGCGGCGGCCTCGGCGGCATGCTCGGTCAGCTTGCAGGTGGCGGGCAGCAGGGCGGCGGTGGCCTGGCTGGCATGGCGAAGGCGATGGCAGGACAGGCCATCCTCGGGCACATCTTCGGCGACAAGCTCGATGGCGTCTCCAATGCCATCGCGGGCGCATCGGGGCTCAGCAAGCAGCAGTCGGGCAACCTGCTCGGCATGGTCGCTCCGATCCTGATGGGCGTCCTCGGCAAGACCAAGCGCGAGCAGGGGCTCGACGCAGCGGGCCTCTCGGGACTCCTCGGCCAAGGCTCGGCCCGCGCCCGCGAGGCGACGCCCGACGGTCTGCTCGGCACCCTCGCGAGCGCGCTCGACAGCGACGGCGATGGCGACCTCAAGGACGAACTCATGCAGAAAGCCGCAGGCGCAGCGCTCGGCAAGCTGTTCGGTAAATAGGCGTCACTCCCAATGCTGCGCTAGCGGCCCACACTCCACCTCGACCATCCCCCTCGCATGGCCATCACCGTCGATCTCGAACGCTTCCGTATCCGGCCCGGCGAGTCGGTCTCGCTCGCCGACCGGCCCACCGCCGTGACGCAGGGCCTCAAGGACAACAAGGAGGTGGACGACCAGTTCGACGACCACGTCGGGGCGCTGCAGGACCTCCAGGAGCAACTCTACGCCGAGAGCAGCCGGTCGCTCCTGGTCGTCCTGCAGGCGATGGATGCGGGGGGCAAGGACTCCACCATCGAGAAGGTCTTCGGGCGGCTCAACCCGCAGGGCGTTCGCGTCTGGAGCTTCAAGGTCCCCAGCAAGAAAGAGGCGGCGCACGACTACCTCTGGCGCATCCACCGCCGCGTGCCCGGCGACGGCTACATCGGCGTATTCAACCGCTCGCACTATGAGTCTGTGCTCGTTGAGCGTGTGAAGGAGCTGGCCCCCGCCGACCTCATCGAGAAGCGCTACGGCCACATCAACGCGTTCGAGCAACTCCTCACCGACGAGGGGACGACGATCGTGAAGATCATGCTCCACATCTCGAAGGACTACCAGCTGGAACGCTTCCGCCGCCGCCTTCGGAAGCCGTCGAAGCACTGGAAGTTCAACCCCGGCGACCTGAAGACGCGCGCCCGCTGGGACGACTACATGGCCGCCTTCGAAGACGCCCTGCGCCGCTGCTCGACCGAGCACGCGCCGTGGTACGTCATCCCCGCCGAGGAGCGCTGGTTCCGCAACCTGGCCATCGCCCAACTCGTGCGCGAAACGCTCGAACGCATGGGCCCGCAGTACCCGCCGCCCGAGTTCGATCCGGCCGAATACCCACCGGAGTCGCTCGTCTGAGGGGATCCCGCGCTGCTGACGGTCTTCAGGCGCAGACAGTCGGACGTAGGCGTTCCGCCAGCGGAGCGTGAAGGCTTCCGGGGTCGCGATGACGCGGTGAATCGTCCCGGGAGCGTCACAAAAGGGGATGGGTAAACGGAAGATCAGCGTCCGCGTGTCATCCTTGCTCCGCCTTAGGGTTCTCGCGAGGTGCTCCCCCTCGCTGCGCTCTCTCGCCCGCCCGCTCTCTCCACCATGCCTACCTACGATGCCTCGGCCCGCCCTGGGTCCGAGCCCGTCCCGGTCCTCACCGGTAGTCCCCTGCTGGTTGTGCTTAACGCGATGGACTCCGCAGGGGTCCAGCAGGCCGTCGTGGT
>JBCDFO010000104.1:0-12559 GCA_039177895.1 Bacteroidota bacterium | reverse complement strand
TATGGCAAACGGCACCTACGACGTCCTCGTCATCGGCTCTGGCCCCGGCGGCTACGAAACGGCGATCCGCGCCACCCAGCTCGGCTTCAAGACCGCCATCGTCGAGAAGAACAAGCTCGGCGGGGTCTGCCTCAACATCGGCTGCATCCCTACGAAGGCGCTGCTCAAGAGCGCCGAGGTGATGGCCCAGATGCGCCACATCACGGACTACGGCCTCTCCTTCGGCGGCGACGGCGCAGGCATCGAGGTCAACCCCGACTGGGCGGCGGTCGTGCAGCGCTCGCGCGGCGTGGCCGACAAGATGAACAAGGGCGTCCAGTTCCTCATGAAGAAGAACAAGATCGACGTCATCATGGGCAAGGCCACGCTCGTCGGCGGCGGCAAGGTCACCATCGAGCCAAGCGAGACGATGGACGGCGAGGCCGTCGGCGAGGCGGGCGAGCTCACCGCCAAGCACATCATCATCGCGACAGGCGCACGGGCCCGCGAGATTCCCCCGCTCCCCATCGACGGGAAGAAGATCCTCTCCTACAAAGAGGCGATGCTCCAGACCGAGCGCCCGGATTCGATGGTGATCGTCGGCGCGGGGGCCATCGGCGTCGAGTTCGCCTACGTCTACCACAACATGGGCACGGAGGTGACCATCGTGGAGTTGCAGGATCGCCTCGTGCCCATCGAGGACATCGATGTCTCGAAGGAGCTCGGGCGCGCCTACAAGAAGATGGGCGTCAAGGTCATGACGGGCTCCTCCGTCACGAACGTTGACACGTCGGGCGACCAGTGCGTCGTGACGATCAAGACAAAGAAGGGCGAGGAGACGATGGTCGTGGACCAGGTGCTCTCCGCCGTCGGCGTGGTCGGCAACGTGGAGGGCTTCGGCCTCGAAGAGGTCGGCGTCACCGTCGAGCGCGGCGCGATCAACGTGGACGAGTTCTACCGCACGGGCGTGGACGGCCTCTACGCCATCGGCGACGTGGTCGGGGCCCCGTGGCTCGCGCACGTCGCCAGCCACGAGGGCATCATCTGCGTCGAGCGCATCGCCTACGAGGAGGGCAAGCTCGATCACAGCCCGCATGCGGTGGACTACAACAACGTCCCGGGCTGCACCTACTGCCTCCCGCAGATCGGCTCCGTCGGCTACACCGAGGCCGCCGCGAAGGAGGCGGGCCACGACATCAAGGTCGGCAAATTCCCGTTCGCGGCCTCCGGCAAGGCGGCGGCCGTCGGTGACCAGACCGGCTTCGTGAAGGTGATCTACGACGCGAAGTACGGCGAACTCCTTGGCTGCCACATCATCGGCTACAGCGCCACGGAGATGATCGCGGAGGCCGTCACGGCGCGCACGCTGGAGACAACCGCGCACGAGATCATGGACACCATGCACCCGCACCCGACGCTCTCGGAGGCGGTCATGGAGGCCACGCGCGACGCCTACGGCATGGCGATCAACGCGTAGAGTTGGCTGCTGGCTGTGGGTCTTTGGCTGTCAGTCAGCATAGGCTGGACGCCCTCGGTACCGCGCGGTGCCGGGGGCTTCGCTCTTTGGAAGACCCCCGATAGCCGCCAGCCTCTTCCCTACTCCCAGCCGCCTTTCAGGAGGGCGCGGAACCAATTCACGAAGCCGCCGCCCTCGCGTCCGCGCCAGCGTTCGTACGCCTCCGGCCGCATCACACCGACCGGCCCGGCATAGATGCCCCCATCGAAGTAGCTGTCGAAGACGCGCACGGCCACGACGTTACGGCCTTCCTGAAGCACCTCGCCCGGCATCGTGTAGACGCGCGCGTCGTCCCACTCGTTGCCGCGCACGTTCCCCTCGTCAATGCGGCCTGTCCCGCCGATGCGGCGGCCGTTGACGTACACCTCGTCGAGGTCGTCGACTTGGCCCAGCAATAGCACCCGCCGTTCGCCATCGAAGTCCTTCAGCGTAAAGTCGCGGCGGTACCAGGCGTAGCCGTCGAGGCCGGGGTAGCCCTGCGGCTCCCAGCGTGCTGGGACGGTGATCATCGCCCAGCCGCGGTCGTCGAAGCCGGGCTCGGCCCAGCGGAGGTCGTCGCCGGGCTGGAAGCGCCAGCCTCCGACGAGGTCGCTCTCGAACGCGGGCGCGTCGCGCGTCGTGTAGATGCCCTGCTGACCCTCCACGATGCCACCACCGAGTTCGTCGTCATAGACGCGCACGGCGATGACGTTGTCGCCGCGCGTGCGGAGGTACTCCTGCGGGATACGGTAAATGCGGACGCTGTGATAGCCCGTCTCGTAGTCGAGTCCGATCCGGCCCGTTGAGCCGAGGAAGCGGCCATTGAGCCAGACCTCGTCGGCATCGTCAACGCGGCCGAGGTGGAGGTAGAGCGGGCGGGCGGCGTCGCCCGGCGAGACGCGAAACGTGGTGCGATACCACGCGAAACCGTCGTAGCCCCAGAAGCCCTCGTCCTCCCACGTCGCGGGCACGAAGGCCGTCTCCCAGTTACCGTCGTCCTCCCCCTGCGACCAAGCCAGGTTGTCGCCGAGGCGGAACTGCCACGTCCCGCGCAGATCGACGACCCGCTGCCAGCCATCGCCTTGATCCGCGAAGTGAGCCGACTGATCAGCCGTCCAGTCCGGCACAGGATCCGACGACGCAACGAAGGCACCGGCTGGCGGGCAGTAGAGCAGAAGGAGGAGGAACGCGAGACGCATGGGGGGAGGCATTGAGGTGACGAGTGCTGCAATCAACGCACCATGCGCTCCAGCGTTGTCACCCACCGTTCGCGTTCCTGTCAACGTTTGTCACGACGGGCCCTCCACGCGATCAGCGGCGGCGAGTCAGCTCAACGGATCGGCACCACGACCCCCACCATCGGGGGCGGTCGGAGGGCTTCTGGGTCCGCGTTGTCTTCATCGGTGAGGGCGTTGACGAGCACGTGCGCCCCGAGCGCGATGCCACTTCCGAGGAGCGCGCCCACAGCGATGTCCGACGGGTAGTGGACGCCGTGCCACACGCGGCTAAGCGCTGTCGTCGTCGCCCACACGTAGGCCGGGGCGATGACGTACCACTCGGGGTAGGACGCGCTCAGCGAGGTCGCGATGGTGAACGCCAGCCCGGCGTGCCCCGAAGGAAAGCTGAACGGGTCGATCACGTCGGTTGGCCCCATGCCGCGCCGCTCGATGCCGTCGAGCACCGTGAACGGGCGCGGCCGCCGGATGGTGTTTTTCAGCAGCGTCACCGTCCCGAACGTTCCCAGCCAGGCCATCGAGAGCGCCGTCGGAGGCGCGAGGTCAGCTCCTGCGGCGAGCGTACCGAGCCACAGCGCCGGGGGCGTCGCGATGAACACCGGCACCGAGACCACATGCGCGGCGTGCATCGGCGCGGTGAATGCGGGTGCGTCGATGCGGTACACGGCCTGGACGAGCCGGGCATCGAGCGAAGCGGGTACGTCCTGCGCCTGTACGGTAAGCGAGAGCACGCTCAGCACGAGAACCAGGAGGATGCCGCGCCACGCGTTCATCGGACTGGGGGCCGCTCGGTGTGGAACGACGTCGCCTGTTGGTAGGCCGCCGCGAGGCTGAGCGCGGCCCCGTCGCGGTAGAGGCCCCCGATGAACGTGATCGAGCGCGGACGGCGGCGCGGGTCGTCGTCGGGGGCGTCGTCCAGGCGGAGGAAGCCGTTCGGCACGCACACGGCCGGGTGGCCGGTGAGGTTGGTCAGCAGCAGCGTCGGGCCGTTGAAGGCGGGCGCGATGACCACATCGAAGCCGTCGAGCGCGTCGGCCACCTGGCGCATGAGCATCGTGCGGACGCGGTTGGCCTGGACGTACTCGACCGCCGGGAGGAATCGCGCTGCTCGGAAGAGGTTGGGCCAGGCGTTGGCGTGCTGTGCGACTAGGAGGTCGTCCTGCCCGGAGCGCGTCAGGTCGTCGAAGGCAGCGGCAGCCTCGGCCATGAGCACCATCAGAAGCGGCTGGATGGGGAGATCGCTCGGCCACGCGACGGGTTCCAGCGTCACGCCGAGCCCGCGCACAGCGTCGAGCGTGGCGAGATCGAGCGCGCGGCCCTCGCCCGTGTAGCCCTCCGACTCTTCGAAGAGGTCAGCGACGACCCCCACACGGAGGCCCGTCACGTCGCCGGGCATCGCGAACGGCGCGTCGCGCGTCGTCGGGTCGCGCGGGTCGGCCCCACGGATCGCCTCGTAGACGAGCGCGGCGTCGAGGGCCGAGCGCGTCATCGGCCCGAGCTTGTCCATGCTCCACGAAAGCGCCATTGCGCCGTGGCGGCTGACAGTCCCGAAGGTCGGCCGGAAGCCTGTGATGCCGTTGCGGGTGGAGGGCGACACGATGGAGCCGTACGTCTCCGAGCCGATGGCGAACGGCACGGCCCCCGCCGCCACCGCCGCACCCGGCCCTGCCGAGGAGCCGCTGGAGCCGAGGTCGGTATTCCACGGACTCTTCGTCGTCCCGCCGTACCACACGTCGCCCATCGCGAGCGCACCCAGCGAGAGCTTCGCCACGAGCACCGCGCCCGCCGCGTCCAGCTTCTCGATCACGGCCGCGTCCGCGTCGATGATCTGATCCTGGTAGGGCATCGCGCCCCACGTGGTTGGGTAGCCGCGCACAGCGAGGAGGTCCTTCGCGCCGTACGGGATACCGTGGAGCGGCCCACGGTCCGTGCCCGCCGCCAGTTCCTCGTCGGCCTTGCGCGCCTGCGCGAGCGCCCGCTCCTCGGTCAGCGTCACCACCGCGAGCAGTTCGGGGTCGAGGCGCTTCAGGCGGTCGAGGGCAAGCTGGGTGAGTCGCTCGGAGGTCACCGTGCCGTCGCGCAGCCACGCCCCGAGCTGTGAGACGCTCGCAAAGGCGAGGCCTTCGTCGCCCCCAGGCCCGAGCGCCGGATCGAACACGCCAAACGTCAGCGGTTCGCTCTCCCCCTCCGGGATTGATGCCCCAGCAGCTGTCGGATCGAACAAGACCGCTGGCGGCACCTCGTTGGGGACCGTGACCTCGCGCAGGGCCGTCAGCATCCCGTGGGCCTGTTGGAGTTCGCCGAGCATTTGCTCGCGCTCTTCGGGCGTGAACGCCAGGCCCAGTAGCTTCTCTGCCTCGGCGATGGCCTCGACGCTGATCGCGTCGGCGTCGGTCGCTGGCATCGGCGTCTCGGTGGCAGACGCGGGTGGGGCGGCGCACGCCTCGGGCACGAACCCAAGCGGAGCCCCCACGCCGAGGAGGGCACCAACAGCGAGGAAATCACGGCGGGAGACAGGCATCGGCGGATCTGACAGGCGGTCGGTGACGAGATGGTGCACGATACGCCACGCCCCGCTGACCGTGCTCATCCTGCGCTCCGCGCTCCGTCCTACCTTGCCTCTTTCTCCCGCGCTTCCCCGCCGCCGTGCCCATCCGCTTCGTCTACTTCGACCTCGACGACACACTCCTCGACCATCACGCCGCCCAGGAGGCGGCCCTCGCCGCCGTCCACCGCGACTTCGCCGCCCACTTCGACGGGCACGACCTCGCGGAGGTACAGCAGGTCTATGCCGCCGCCAACCGTCGCCTCTGGCAGGCCTACGGTGAGGGGCGCATCGACCGGCACACCCTCCAGCGCGAGCGCTTTGCCGCGCTCGTAGATCAGTGCTCGATGGACGGGCTCGATCCCCTCGTGCTCGGCAGCCGGTACATGAAGCGCTACGCCGAGGCCTGGCGCTGGATCGACGGGGCCGAGGCCGCGTTTCGGCGCGTGGCGCAGCAGGCGTCCGTCGGCATCCTCACGAACGGCTTCGCGGAGGCGCAGCACGCCAAGCTCGACCGGTTTCCGGTGCTCCGCGAACTGTCTCAGACCATCGTCGTGAGCGAGGAGATCGGCGTGATGAAGCCGCAGCTAGGCATCTTCGCCCACGCCACCGAGGCGGCAGGCGTCGCGCCGGACGAGATCCTCTACCTCGGCGACTCGTGGCACTCGGATGTGCAGGGCGGGACCGCGTTCGGCTGGCACGTCGCCTGGTTCCGCGGCGATGCGGAGCGAGCGAGCAACCTCAGCGGCGTGTCTGTCATCGACGACTGGTCGTCGTTCTCACTACCAGCTATCTATCATAGCGTATCGACTCACTGAATCCTTCATTTTTCTAGACCGTCCCAGTACCTCGCTACTAACTTACAAGGACAACACCACCAGGAATAATTTTCCATGGTGCTGGAATTATTCCTACCGATGTGACTGTGGACTGTCTCCGCTCCGAGAAGAGCTCGAGTCTTTATGATGCTGACCTATCGCTAGCCCGAGGCAATAAGTATTGCCTGACACGGTCTTCATAGCTCTCCGAGATTACAGTAAGCTGGGAGATCCGTGGTATTACCTCGTCAAACGTGACCCCTCCCTTGGCAGTAACTGTACACCGCAGTTCCTGAAGTTCGCTCCCATTCAATACTACAGTTTTCACTGACCACACTGGCGGCTGACCTTCACCAGGGCTAGCTACACTGTCAATGACCATCGGGTGAATGGCGCTGTATACCTGATTGAGTTCATCGTCGGAAGGGGCACCAGACCAAGGAATTGAGTACGGGGAGTCGACAACAAGTGACGTGAAAGATCCCCGAAGGTATGCTCGAAGGTAAAGGCGGAGGTAGTCCTCTACGGATCTCGGACTTGTAAGGTATACGTGTTGTTGGAGCGACTCTAACGGACTAGCGGAACCATCAAGACGGTGTACTACTCCATGAGGAAATCGAAGTAATGTTAAAAGCTTACTCCCGTCTAAATCGACCGCAGCTTCTATCAGCTCGATATTTCCTAGCCACTTGATACCCCAGGTCATAGACATTGCTTCCGGGACATCCCCCATGGAGAGCTCTAGGTCTGACCGAAATACTTCAGGCAAACTGCTCACCCCGTTCTCAACCCAATCCCAAGACTGTCCTTGAACAATCGGAGGGAGAGGCCATCCAGAGAGCGGCACATCAGGACAGGACGAATGACCGCCTAGGCACACATACGGCTTACACAAATGCGACTTGAACCCACCATTTATCTTGTCTATATCATAAATTCTAACCCCATCACAAATTCGCACCTGGTGCATACTAACATTTTCAACTAATAACTTTTCGTTTTTCAGGGCAATATTTCCCTCAGAGTCGATATGGTAATCAGATTCAAATAAAGAATTCTTAAATTTAATAACTGAATTGGACCACACAACTCCAAACTTACCCACCCCCCCTGAAGTACAACCGACCACTTCCACCGGACGTAGCAATGACTCCATTATCTCGATCTCATTGCTATTCACAGCATCCTCCACATTGAGCCACTCCGGTGACTCTACGATATCGAATGTGCCATGCCTACCAGAAACAGAGGCAAAGAAGAATCGCAAGTATTCCGAGGGCGCCTCCGGGGATCTCAAATTAATAGGCGACGACTCGTTGAGCTCGAATATAGGAGTGTTATCCCCATCTAGCCACCAATATTTCCCGTTACTAGCAATAAACGAGACGAGTCCAAACTCACCATCTAAGTAGCGAACGTGTATCTCGTACAACTGAGCAGTCGGGTAGAATGAGGGGAGAAGCATGCGAACCTCATCAATCCCGACTAACCCACACCCGAGACCATCCGGCACAACCTCTAGCGCTGCTGTCAAGGTGTCGAGTGCTTCTTCACGATCTAAGACTGTCCATTCACCTTGCAGGACCGGAGGAGGCGAGAGTGAAGTAGGGGACGGCAGGTCATTTCGATGCCATCCGGCCAGCAAACATTGTCTCAGCTCAATACCCCTGAGCGGGTTCACAGGATCAGGACCTAACCAGAAAGGAGGTTGAGCGCCAGCATCCACAAGAGCTGTGATCAGGTCAGGATCCTGAAGACGTAGTGCGTGAAAGAGCGCGGTGCGCCCTGCAGCCCCATGAGCGTGCACGTCAACGGATGGAGCATGTTCAAGAATCCACCGTGCTACTTCCGTCTTCTCTTCTCGAACTGCTACCGTTAGAACCGTGTCATTGGCGTTTGTCAATACGCTTGGATCGCCGCCACCTTCAATCAAGCTCTTTAGACACGCAACATCTCCTACGGCTGCGGCAAGATGAATTGCCGTGCACACCCCAATCGTGTTGATTGGAGCGCTGACCTTCGTATCAGGCTGTGCACCCAGACGGAGCAGCATCTGTACCGCGTCAGCTTTTTCGCTTAGCGCTGCTTCCGCCAGTGGAGTTCGACGCTGTGGGCTCATGGCGTCGATGTTCGCGCCGCCACTCTCGACAAGCAACTTGATAACACTTGAGTGCCCATAAATCGCTGCCCAATGCAAAGGGGTAAAGCCATCGATTCCGGGACGCTCTGAATCGGCTCCGTATTCAAGAAGAAGCCGAACGACGCGTTCGTGTCCTCCGCCAGCCGCGAAGATGAGCGCGGTCCACTCGCCACCCTCATGATTCACACGAGCACCGTGTTCTTCATGGAGGAGGCGCACGATACCATCGTACCCACCGAAAGCCGCAATATCCAGAGCTGTATGACCGCGGGCATTGAGGAGATTCACATCAGCCCCACGCTCAAGGAGTAAGCGGACTATCGCTTCATTGCCAAGCTGGGCGGCTTCCTGCAGCGGCGTCTCCTCACCGCGTTTAACAAGTCGGCCGTCTTCGCGCTCTTGCCGGAGTGGTGCATGGACGTTTGGACTGGCACCCGCATCTAGAATAGCTCGAACGAGGTCTATGTCTTCTAGCTTCACTGCATCATAGAGCCGTGGAATACCATCCTCGGTGAAGTAACTCTTTTGCTGAGTCTGTGACAGCATCAGCTCCTTAACATACCTGATTAGTTCGGGGTACTTTGGAGGGTCGTGCCGCCAAGCAGTGAGCATGCTCTCCCCACTGTCAACTTCGATATATGGAAGGCTAGGAAGCTCCTCTTCCTTTCTAGACGCTAGGGGAGTATCTGTGTCTCCTCTCCGTTCATACCAGCGCCTTGCGAGTTGCGACAGCCTAGCCTGAGTTGCGAGGTGCTCGCGCTCCCGTTCGCGCCATTGCTTCGCAGCACTCCAATGACCTAGGACTGCTTCATGTGCTAAGTTTACCCTTCCTTTATCTTCGATGACAAGGCCGACGGAGAGTAGTGCTTTCACTAGGGCTTTCACCTCCTCGGGAAATGACTCCATGAGCGCAGGCTTCCGCATATTCAGCGTCTCACCTGTCTCTGGGTCTACAACGATGCGGACCAGGCATCGAAGAATGCGGGCAAGGGCCTCATGATCGGGATTAGTGGGACTCTCGTGATCGGCGTCTCGTGCTTCTGCAGCTACCTTCAATGCACTCTTCCCTAACTCCTCGATAGACTCCTTCATATTTGCCCACTCTTCGTATGTTGCTAAGTCTAACGTGGGACCGACTGGCGGAGTAGTAGTAGCTAAGTCTAGTGTCGTACCAACTAGCGGAGTAGCATTCGTATTCTTAACTGTCTCAGGCACGACTTCTCGGCTTTTTACTTCATACGCGGCATACACTTTGCGTAGAGTAGTAGAAAGGAGTGGGAGGCTCCCTATCTCGATTGCTTGTTGCTTAAGATGATCGAAGAGATCGGCAGCAACTTTAAGGCCGCAGCGCCTAAACGGTTCACGAATGATTGCGTCCCAAGTCGATGTAGTGTGCCAATACAGGACAAACTCATTAGGGCTACCAACCTCAGGGACTGCCTGCTCCACCCATGCGTTGATCTCTGACAGATCGGCGCGAAAGGTTAACACGACGACCGCACGGCGCTTTTCAGCAAGACGCAGTATGAAGGCTAATGCTTCGTCCCAAGCACGGGTCTCACCTCCCTGACGCATAGGAAGTATCTCTTCCAACTGATCCAAGGACATGAATAAGTAGGGAGACGCTTTCGTCTCAGCAGCACCACGTGCATCCAAAGCGTCCGCCACACGGTCGAGCGCATAGCAGATACGCTCTTCAGGGTCCGCAAGACCGGGCGTAAGTACATCCTCTAAGTGGTCCGCGACCTCTTGCAGATCTGGCAAGAGATCAGATGCGAGGTGGCGCAGGATCGAGACGAGAGGATCGACTGCAACCCCATCTTCGGAAACTCCAAGCGACGAGGCTGTAAAGATGCACGCTGGTAGGACCTGCCCCTTTACTGTGCGATTGTAGCGGCCCTCGTGCAGGGCAGGGGCCAGACCTGCCTGAACAAATGAAGACTTACCATGCCCACTAGGCCCGTACACCATCAGTACCGGCGGCCTATCGGCTTTCGGCGTATCCGTATCCCTCACTGGGGTCTCGAGGCGATTCCAAAGCTCCGTAGCGTGTACTCTGATATTATCATCGTGACCACAGTAGATAAAGGAATCATTTACCCCATAGGTTTTCAGCCCCTTATAAGGGTTTCCCCTCCACTGTTTATCCAATCTAAATTTATCACGAAGTACATTCCTGATTCGCTCTGCAAAATCATTGATGTCACTAAATACATTAGCGCCATTTTTCGATATAAATCGATCAAAAAACCTAGACAATAATATGATCTGGCTGTCATATTCCTTATTTCTCGCAATCCATTCGTCATGGCTTATTTTTCCATACTTCTTCATCTCATATGTTCTATCCAACAACTCTCCGCGACCCCAATTGCGGCTACCCGGAGATGATTCAACGCGCTTGACAGATTCGTCTCCGCGAATGAAAACTAGCAGCGACGGTTGCTCGCCGGTACTAGACAGACTAAATCTAGCGTCGAGATATTCGTAGATTGTCCCTGTGAGAGGTATGTCTCCCGTGGGTTTGCGATTGCCCGTCAGCGTTGTAGGATCTTGGCAGGGAAAGAGCACCCCGTTGGGGAGCGCGAAACCGGTTGGAAGCTCAAACGAGGCAGGGAGAGGCATACCCGCCCGCTCCCCGAGAATGCAGATCACGATTTGAGATTCACTCGGCCGTGGAATTTGACCTTGATATCCACTGCTGTTCCAATAAGGCTGGTCCGTGTAGTGGTATGTGCGTTCGTCGTCAGGCACAGACGGTAGTAGTTGCTTTGCTATGTGCTTGACTTCCTTGACCTCTGTGAGCATGTCAGACGGCGCAGCGATGAAAATGCGGGGGGGGGGGGCAGACATGAGTACGTAGCAAGGACCCTCGGAATACGACAGCGAAGCGGAACTAGCCGGGGCTAAATCTCTCGACTTTGCTCCGAAAAGCTAATCATTCTAAAGCATAGAGACTAGCCCATATAGCCACTTATTCAGCCGATATGGCGCACTTTCCTATCGCACCTCGGTAGTGGTAACCGAACCTACCTCTCCAATAGGTCTCTCTACTTCGCAAATGGTAACACCGCACGGGCTCGGCTTTCGCCGTCTGAGACCGCGCTCGCAACCTCTCAAGCCTGTCTGCAGCCGAGGACCGTGCTCTGTCCGCACATGCTCCGGTCCTCTCCGCTTACCGCTCCATCCACTCACTCAGTCTCCGTCACGCCGCTCGCTGGGTCCCAGAGATGCGCGGCGAGGTCGACCTGGTCGTCGTCGACGAACGCCACGCCTTCCGAGCGCAGCCGCTCTGCCATGAAGTCGGGGGACGGGAAGTGCCGCGCGCCCGACAGGATACCATGCCGGTTTACGACCCGGTGGCATGGCACCGCGAGCGGGTCATCGGATGCCGCGACGGCCTTCAGTGCCCACCCGACCGCTACGCCCGACTGCCCCGTCCCGAGCGCCCGCGCGATGTGGCCGTACGTCGTCACGCGCCCGCGCGGGATGCGCCCGACGACGGCCCACACGCGGCGGAAGAAGTCGGAGGGCGCAGGCTGTTGGCTCATGGCTGTTGGCTGCTGGACGCCTAGACCAACAGCCAATGGCCATCGGCCACCTGCTCCTTCCTACTGATCCCCCAGGATGAGCGGCAGGCCGCTCTCGCCGCCGCCGATCACGACCGTCTTGGCGTTGTTCGACTCCGCAAGCTCGCGCGTCGCCTGGATGCCCTCGAACTGGAGGAAGCGGTCCGAGAGCGACTCCGTGATGATGCGCTGGTAGTCGGCCTGGCCCTGCGCCTCGACGCGCTTGCGGTTGGCCTCCTGCTCGGCGACCTGGATCGAGAGCCGCGTCTGCTCGACGCGCTGCTCCTCTTCGAGCTTGTTCTCGATAGCCGCGCGGATCTGCTGCGGCAGTTCCACGTCGCGGATCAGGACGGCGTCGATGTCGATGAACACCGAGTCGGCGGTCTGGGAGAGGCGGTCCGTGATCTGGCTCTGGAGTTCGTCGCGCCGCGTCGAGTAGAGCTCCTCGGGCGTGAAGCGGCCCACGGCGGCGCGTGACTCCGAGCGGATCTCCGGCTGGATGAGGTCCTCGTAGTAGTCGCGCCCGAACGTGACGTGGAGTTGGGGGAGGTTCTCCAACTCGGGGCGGTAGCGGACGGAGACGTCCATCGCGATCTCCAGGCCGTTCGAGGACAGCACCTCGACCTGCTCGTCGCGGTTCTTGAGGGTCACGTCGTAGACGACCATGCTCTCCCATGGCCAGAAGACGTGGAAGCCCTCGCCGTAGCTCCGTTCGAGGTTGGTACCCGAGAGCAGGCTCACCTTGACGCCTTGCTCACCGGAGCCGACGGAGGCCGTC
>JBCDFO010000103.1:0-12577 GCA_039177895.1 Bacteroidota bacterium | reverse complement strand
GCGAGGAAGAGCGCGAACTGCACGAACACGCCAATGCCGCTCCCGATGAGCGCACGCTTGCCATCGGCGAGGGTCCGGCACGCGAGCAGCCGCTGCACGATGAGGTGGTCGGCTCCGTGCGACGCCATCGTGAAGACGGCTCCGCCCAGCACCGCCACCGGCAGGGCATACGGCGAGGTCACGAGCGCGCTCAGCCAGCCGTCCGCCTGCGCAAACGAGAGGTCGAACAGCTGCGTCTTGCCTGCCTCAACGGCCGCGCCCCACGCGCCCTCGGGCAGCCCGCCGAGCAGCAGCCCAATGGCGAGCAGCGCCCCGCCGACGTACAGGCCCATCTGCACGACATCGACCCAGACGACGGCGCGGAGGCCCCCAACGAAGGTGTAGGCGATGGTCACGACCCCGATGGCAGCGATGATCGTGGCGTAGCTGAGCGACACGCCCGCCGCGTCAGCGACCACCTTCAGCGGGATCGCCGTCGCGAAAAGGCGAACACCATCGGCGAGGAGGCGCGTGCCCATGAAGGTGATGGAGGCCGTGCGCTGCATCGCCGTGCCGAAGCGCTGACCGAGGAGCGCATACGCCGTGACGAGCCCCCCCGCGAAGTAGCGCGGCAGCAGCACCATGCTCACCACGATGCGCCCGATCAGGAAGCCGAACGTGAGTTGCAGGAACGTGAGCGTCCCACCGTAGGCCACCGCCGGAATCCCGATCACGGTGAGCGTGCTCGTCTCGGTGGCGATGACGGAGAAGCAGACCGCCCACCACGGGAGGTCACGCCCGCCGAGGAAGTAGTCCGCCGCCGAGGTCTGCGTCCCCCGGACGGCGACGCCGAGGGCGGCCACCCCGAGGAGGTAGCCCACGAGGACGACGTAGTCCAGCGGCGTCAGCATCCAGGCTTCGTCATGAGTGGTGAGGACATCCGGCTGGGCAGCTCCGCTTTGGGCAGGCTCAGGCGTCGCGGAACGCCAGCACGGGCGGCGCGATGCCGTCGAGGTAGCGCGCGAGCGCGTCGAGGGCGTGGGCGAGGTCGGCATCGGGCGCGAGCATGAAGTCGAAGAACGGCTCCGCGTGCGGGTCGTGGAAGCCGATGCGGAAGCGCGCGGGCGACGCGCCGACGAGGTAGGCAGCGTTGAGGTCGAACGGCACCCGCAGGCTGAGCGCGACCTCCGGGCCCTCGCCCCACAGCGCCGCGGCGGCGTTCGCCTTCGGGAGCCGCGTGAAGCGGCGGTAGTCGTTCGGCTGCAGCACCCGCACGCTGCCGATGAAGTCGTCGGGGGCGTAGACGACGTGCCCGCCGCGCGAGACGGGGATGACGTTGGCACTGGGCAGGTCGAGCCGCCGGATGAAGCGCCACACGCTGCGCACGGCGTCGTCCTCGTCGGGGAGCACCACCATCACCTTGCGCGCCGCCGGGTGCTGGCTCCAGGCGCCCTCCTGCCGTCGCTCGACGGACTTGCGCGCCGTCCGGTAGGCCCAGCGCTCGCGCCACGAGTCGGAGTAGGGCGCGTCGGGAGGCTGCACGGAAGAGAGGCGTCGGTTCGGAGGAGACGGGCAGGGAGCAAGCTCCTACCGCCGACCGCGCCGTGTCAACCGCGCGTCCATATTCGTCGAACTGGGCACCGGTCCCGCTCAGATCACCGCTGCTTACGCGGGGATAGCGGGCGGCTCGTGGTCGCCGAGCACCTCCGTGGACACGGGTAGGGACGGTACTCCTGTCGGAACGGTAGCGCTATCGCCTGCGCGGACCTCCTGTAGCACGACTTGCCAGCCCGGCCGACCGAAGTACGTCACGGGGACCGCCACGTGCTCGACGGCCTGGTTCTCGTCGAGGCTACGTAGCCGATGGCGCAGCCGGACCGGCGTAGGGGAGGCGAGGCGTGCGCTGTCCCGCCACGCATCGCGCACGTGGTCGCGGTCTGGGCTCGGCAGATTGAGGTCCCACGTGGTCCCCACGAGCGCGTTGGCATCGGGGGCCCCGAGGAGCGCCGCCGCCGCCGCGTTGGCCTGCCGGATGAGCGAGTCCTGCACGATCAGCACGGCCTGGGGGAGCACCGCCGCGAGCCGCCGCCACCGCTCCTCCGTCGCCTCGATCTCCTGCTCCGACTGCTCCAGCATGGCCCGGCGTAGCGCGGCCAGCTCCCGCTGCGTCTGCACCCGCTCGACGGCCTGGGCGATCACGTGGTTGAGGCTCGCCGACGAAAACCGCGACTTCACGACATAGTTGGCCGCGCCTGCCCGGATGGCCTCGACCGCCACCCGCTCATCACCGGAGCCCGTCATCATCACCACGGGGTACGGCGGCTCAACGTTGGCTTCTGCGAGCGCCTCTAGGAAGTGCAGGCCATCGGCGTCCGGCAACCGGTAGTCGAGCAGAACGCAGTCGGGACGCAGGTCGAGGAAGGCAGCGAGGCCGTCTTCGACCGTGTCCGCCTCCGAGAATGTGTAGAACCGGTCGGGGAAGCCACTCAGCAGCCGCTGGAACGTATGGCGGTCCTCCGGCGAGTCATCGACGAGCAGGACGTGGAGGGAGAACGGAGGCAATGCCATGGCTGGGAAACAGACGCGGAGTTATTCGAAGTGAGGCGGTGGTGTGCCTTCGTGGAGAAAGTCGCGGAGGTAGGTGAGTTTGGTCCGGAGTTCGTCGAGGCGGACGGGCTTGAGCATGTAGCTGACCACGCCGAGCTGCTGGCAGTATTCGACGTCGCTGGGGTTGTGCGACGTGGTGAGCACGACGACGGGCAGCGCGCGCAGGGCGTCGTCGGCGCGGATCTCTTCGAGCACCTCGCGGCCATCGACGCCCGGGAGGTTGAGGTCGAGCACGAGCGCGGGCGGCAGCGGCTGGTTGGTGCGGACGAGGCGGTGGAGGTAGTCGAGCACGCTGTCGCCGTCCTCGAAGTGGCGCATCGGCTTCGAGAACCCGACGCCCCGCAGCGTGCGGCGCACGGCCTCGTAGTCCTCGGGGCTGTCCTCGACGAACACCACGGGCGGGGCGTCGGTGTCCACCGCTGCGCCGCCTTCCTTAGGCGCTTCGAGCAAGACAGCCGGGCGCATCGTCCACTGCCGGGGCCCCGCCTGGATCCAGTAAGAAAAGTAGGAGGCTCGCCACCCTGTAGGTGGTGCGGTGGCGGGCGAAACAGTGGCGGGGGTATCGATGGATACCTTGTTCATGGTCCTGCTGCGCTGGATCGGACAATGGGGTTAGCGGGCCGGGAGCGTGACGTAGAACGTCGAGCCCTCCCCGAAGGTGGACTCGACCCAGACGACGCCTCCGTGGCGTTCGGCGATCTTTCGGACGATGGTAAGCCCGGCTCCGGTTCCCCCGCCGTAGCGGTCGCGCCCGTGGAGGCGGCGGAAGATGCCGAAGATGGACTCCACGTGCCGCTCCCGGATGCCGATGCCGTTGTCGCGGACGTAGAGCAGGACGTGCTCCGCTGGCACCCGCTCCGCCTGCGCGTCGGTGTACGCCTCGGGCGGGAGCACGCCGACCTCGATGTGGGGAACGGGGGCGGTGTTGTACTTCAGCCCGTTCGAGATCAAGTTCGTCAGCAGTTCCACGATGCGGCCCGGGTCGCCCGTCACCGTCGGCAGCGTGCTCGACGTGGCCACCGTCCCGCCCCGCTCGGTCAGGCGAGCGACGAGCAGCTCGCGCGCCTCGGCGACGGCTGCCTCCAGGTCCACGGGCACCCGCTCGAAGTCGAGCCGGCCGACGCGGGAGTAGTTCAATAGCGAGTCGATGAAGCTGTCGAGGCGTTGGCCAAGCCGGGTGATGGTGAGGAGCTTGGCCTGCCCGTCCTCGCCGAGCTCGTCGGCGTAGTCCTCGATGAGGAACTGCGCGTAGTTGGTGATGCCCCGCAGCGGCTCCTTGAGGTCGTGGCTAGCGATGTAGGTGAAGGCGTCGAGCTCGGCGTTGGAACGCGTGAGGTCGGCGTTGACGCGGGCGAGCTCGTCCGCCCGTTGGAGCACGACTCGCACGAGCGCCCGGCGCAGCTCCCGCGCGATCTCGACCTCGGCCCCGGACCAGGCCACGGCGCGCCCCTCGACGCGTTCCTGCCACGCGGTAAAGCTCGCGCGCGGATGGAGCGTGAGCGTCCCATCGGCCTCCTGCGTGGTCGGCTTCTGCTCGCCGCCCCACGTCACCGTCTGCGTCACGGGGCGCCGGAACCAGAGCAGCGCGCTCGACCAGTCCGCCGCAACGGGCACGGCCAGCAGCCCCGCCGTTCCGCCAACGACGCCCGCGAGGTCGTCGGGGAGCACCTCGCCCAGCCGGTCGGTCTGCACCACCTTCTCCCCATCTAGCACCCCAGGATCGAGGGGATCGGAGCGCTCGGCTAGCCACGCCAGGATAGCATACGTCGCCTCGTCGTCGGGCGCGTCCCCCACACGTTGGAGGTCGTCCTCCAGCCACACGGCTGCCCCGTCCGCCTCGACGAGGTCGAGCAGCGGCGAGACACCCGGCGTAGAGCCAGACAGCACCGGCGCAAGCCGGTCGGCCGCAACGAGGTCTTCTACGAGGCGCGCGAGGGTGCGCCGGGCTTCGGAGGTCGCCGCCGTGGCCTGCTGCTGCCGCTTGATGGCCAGCTGCATCGCGAAGACCTGGCCGAGCAGGTCCGCTGCCGCACGCAGGCGGTACGGCACGTAGCGCGGCGCGTAATGATGGCACGCGATGAGCCCCCAGAGCTGCCCCTCGTTCACCACCGAGATCGACATCGACGCCGCGACGCCCATGTTCTGGAGGTACTGCAGGTGGATCGGCGAGACGCTGCGGAGCACGCACGCGCTCTGGTCGAGGCGCACCCCGGTGGCCGGGTCCTCGGCGGGCACGAGCGGCACGGCGTCGCCCTCGACGGTCGGGATGAGGCGGAGGCGGTTGCGGAGGTAGAGCGCGCGCGCCTGCGCCGGGATGTCTGTGGCGGGGAAGCGCAGGTGGAGGAAGCGGCCGAGCCCCTCCCCTGCTGCCTCGGCCACGACGGTCCCGTTCCACTCAGGGTCGAAGCGGTAGAGCATCACGCGGTCGAAGCCGGTGAGCCGCCGCACCTCAGCCACGACAGCGTCCTGCAACGCCTCGACGGTCGCGGCGCGGTCGAGGGCCGCCATCGCGCGCTGCACCGGCTGCGGGTTGGAATACCACGACGCATCCTCCGCCGGCTCGAACTCGAGGACAGTGCGGCCGGGCCGTTGCTTGTCACCAGAAATCCGGTGCCCGATCAGGTTGCAACGCCGCCCCGTGCGCGTCGCGACGGCGAGGGGGTTGTAGGCATCCCACGCCCCGTCAGCGGCGTCCGTCAGGGCGACGTCGAGTTGGGCGGCGTCTGGGTCGGCGAGGAGGTCGCGCACCGCGCTGCCGAGGACCGCCTGGGCCTCTGCGCCGAAAAAGGCCGCCGTGTTGGCGCTCGCCTGGACGATGGTGCCCTTCGCATCGACGACCAAGAGGGCCCCATGCGCCTGCACCGTGGCAGGGATGTGGATCGGCTCGCGGTCGCAGTTGGTCAGCGTGACGGGGCGCTCAGGCGCAAGGTAGGTCCCCGTCATGCGCGCGCACCGACATGGCTAGCTGCACGGGCGCGCCTAGCCCTACTCGAACCCACCCTGGAGGCCGCCATCCACGCGTGCATCGCTGCAAATGTGGTCGCCGCCGCCTGCTCGACTTCTTCCACCGCGTCGGGGTGGACGGTGCCGAACCGGTCGAGGGTAGCCTGCATGTGGAGCCAACGCGGACCGCGTTCGGAGCCATAGCTGTGGTAGTAGCGCCCCCCGCGCTCCGGCGTGATGCCCGCCGAGCGCCGCAGGTGCTTCCCGATGATGGCCCCACCGAGCGTGGCCCCCTCCAGCACGTATGCGACGCCGAGCGCCTGGGCCGTCGTATCCGGCGTGCGGATAGCGTCGCACGGCAGCACGGCTACGTCGTGGACGCCGAGGTCGGCCAGATCCTGGACGAGCCAGGGGGTCTTGCGGCGGTCGGCCGTATCGCCGAGCAGCAGGTGCCAGCCCGGCTCGGCCCATAGGCCCGCTTCGAGGCTCGTAACGGTCCCGTACAGACGGACGAGGTGGGTCCGGTAGGCTACGCGGTTCAGATCAGGTGTGAGCAGCACCGCCATGGAGGCGCTCTGCTCTAGGGCCTGATGGACCGCGGCCGTGGCGTGTCGGAGATGGGCAGCAAGCACGGCAGGAGGGCGTACATGAAGAAGAGACAGCAACCTATGCAACCGTTTTGGCTGATTCCATAGGGGATCGCCTGATTGTGCGTGTCCTGTGTACCCGTGCCCGCGCTATGGCTTCGGTGCTACGACGCCTACGCAGTGCTTATCCCCCTGGATTGCCTACCCCCCGGATTATCGCCCTACGGTGTCGCCGCGACAGCCTTGGCCCGCTCGAAGAATGCATCACTGCCGAGCAGGCCCGCGAGGAGCCCCTGGTCGAGCGCCTGCCGCCCCACCTCGATGAAGACCGCCGTCGGGAGATCCTGCAGGAGGAGGACCGCGACGCGAACCGCCCCGTCGGGCTGGCGGGCATAGGCGGCCATCGAGAGGACGCCCGTGAAGCCGCCCGCCTTGCCGCGCACCACCGCGTCGCCGACGAGCGGCGCGAACAGGTCGAGCGGGTTGCCGAGGATAGTGTCCACCCGCGTCGCCACCGCATCACCCGTCTCGGCCTGCGTGGCGATGCCTGCGAGGAGGTCGGCGTAGGCCTGCGCCGTGCCCGTCGGGAAGGACGCCGTGGCAGCCCGCTGCTGGTCGACGGTCATGCCGAGGCTCTGGAATCGCAGCCGCTCGCGCTCGCGGGCCCGGTAGGCGTCATCGTCCCGCAGCCGCGTCGCGACGGCAAAGGCCGTGTCGGCCTGCTGCGCAGGCGGGAGCGCGAGGAACCCGTCGAGCCGGGACTGGGCGTCGGTCCCGCGATGCTCGGGGGTCCACGCCAGGTAGAGGCCACTCATCGGTACGGGCGCGGCAGGATCGTCCACGCCCGCGTTGCCCAGCGCGTCGCGCAGGGTACGCGGCCCGAAGCGCAGCGTGAGGTAGTCGGTCGCGGGCCGGTCGCTGTACGTCAGCGCCGCCTCGACGACGCGGCGGAGCGGGATCTGGGTGCGGACCGATACGACCTCCTCGGGCGGCGCGCCGCCCTCCTGCGCCATGAGCGTGTCCGCGAGGCCCATCCGCGCGAGCGTCGCCAGGTGACGGTCGCCTTCGATGGCGGGCAGCGTGAACACCTCGATGTCGGCGTAGGGCACCGCTTCGTCCGGATCAAGCCCACCGGCTTCGACGCTCTCGGCGTAGGCGAGCGCGAGGGCAAGGGCCGGCACCCCCGCCATAGGTCGAACGGCCTCTGCCTCAATGGCGAGCCCGTCCTCCGGCGCGTCCGTGTCGAAGACGACCAACGATGCCTGCTCGGGATGGCGGAGCACGTAGGCGAGCAGGCTGTCCGGCGAGGTGAGGCGCTCCGCCGCAGCGCGCCCATCGGTCACGGCGGCCATGTCGCTGACCTTCGCCTTGAACGAGTCGAGCCGCGTCCCGACGAACACCACGATGGCGAGCGCCATCAGGCCCAGGATCAGGTGGACGTGGCGGATACGGGGCGGGCGGGCAGGCTCAGCGGACATAAGCGGAAATGGATGACACCGTCGGGGAAGAACGGCGTCGGTTTGGGCGGTGTCAAGCACACGGGCGCGAGAGCGGCGCGAAATCGACCGGGCGGGAGAACCCTTTTTCGCTGGATCTAAGTAGGCCGGATTCCCCTTCTCGCCCCACTCCCGTCCCTGATGCACGTTCCCCCCTCTGGCCGACGGGCCAGCCGCCAGTCTGCCTGGACGCTTTACCTCTTCACGGCCGCTGCCGTCTTCCTCGTTTGGTTTTCCACCCCGACGGCCTCCGCGCAGGAGGAACCGCGCGCCGTGGAGACGACCGCCGGCGACATCCGGCTCCGGCTCAGCGGCACGTTCCAGCCACGCTTTTCGTACGGCACCACGACGGAGACTGATGAGGGCGCCGACGACCAGACGCAGCGCGTCGGGTTCGGCGTCCGGCGCGCTCGCTTCCGCTTTACAGCCCGGTTTGCGCAGTTCGGCGTTCACTACGACGTCGACTTCGGCAGCGGCAACCTCGACAGCGTCGACCTCTACGGCTCCTGGTTCGCGGCCGAGCGGTGGCGCCTACGCATGGGCTACCTCGCGGGCCCGCAGCCACGTGGCTACATCTTTACGTCGCACACCCGCATTGACGCTATCGACCGGGCCGCCATCGCCGAACGGTGGTCGCGCGGCACCATCGGTTCGCGGGGCCGTGTGTTCGGCTTGGAGACGCGCTACCAGACCGAGGAGATCACGCTCGAACTACTCGTCCACAACGGCGAGGGCAGCTTCGACCGGACGCGCGCCAACTTCCGCGAGTCGCCCAGCGGCTCGTCGGTGACCCGCCGCACGGACCAGACGCGGCTCGCCGTGGCCACCTTCGCCGCCTACGAGCCCGCCGCGCTCCCCGGCTTTGAGGTCGGCGGCTACGTCGGCTACAACGGCTCGCGCAACCCCAACACCGCGCTCGACGACGACCTCCCCGGCCGCGACTACCTCGGCTACTCGGCGCACGTCTACTGGGGCTCCTACGCGGGCACGCAGCCGATCCGGCTCAAGGCCGAAATCATCGGCATCCGCTACTTCGAGCGCGACGGCATGGCCATGATGGCCCCGTCGCAGAGCGAACTCGGGTACATGGCCTTCGGGGCCGTGCGGGTCTTCGGATTCGGCGAGGTCTTCGCCCGCTGGGAGCAGTACTACGACGACCTCGACGACGACCCGACCGACTTCATTACGGCTGGGGGCAGCTACAGCTTCAGCAAGCGGCGCGGCCTCGACTACCGCCAGGAGCGCATCACGCTCGCCTACGCCAACCAGTTGCCCGGTGCGCCCGCCAGCGTGAACCAGCACCTCGTCGTGCTCCAGTTCCAGTTCGTGTTTTGACGGCTTTCGGCTGTCAGCTTTCGGCGTCAGGGCCTGCCAGGCACACAGCCACCGAACACGAGGCCGCACGCCCACTGACACGTAGCGTAACCGAACGGAAAGGCGGCGAGGACCGGAGTCCCCGCCGCCTTCTCTCTGGACAACGTTCTGGAGAACGCAGTCGTGCTTACGCACTGGCCAGTTCGGCCTCCGACATCATGCGCGGGTAGCGGATCTGCTCCACCAGGTTCTGCACCTGCGGCGGCGGCGGCGGCGTCACAAGCGAGATGCCGATCATTAGGCCGAAGTTGAGGAGCATCCCGATCACGCCGATGCCCTGGGCCTTGATGCCGAGGAAGCTCTCCAAGAGCGGCTGCTCCGCACCGGTCACGACGTGCGTCCGCATGAGGACGATCATCACGAAGGTGAAGACGAGGCCGACCGTCATCCCGGCAATGGCACCCTGCTTGTTGGCGCGCTTCCAGAAGATGCCCAGCAGGATCACCGGGAAGAAGCTCGCCGCGGCGAGGCCGAACGCAAAGGCAACCACCTCCGCCACGAAGCCCGGCGGGTAGATCCCGAGGATGCCCGCCACGACGACGGCGCAAAGGATCATCGCCCGACCGACGCGGAGCCGCTTCTGGTCGCTGGCGTTCGGGTTGATGAGCTTGCCGTAGATGTCGTGCGCGAGGCTCGACGAGATCACGAGCAGCAGGCCCGACGCGGTCGAGAGCGCGGCGGCCAGCCCACCGGCGGCGACGAGCGCCACGATGAACGGCGAGAGCCCAGCGATCTCCGGCGTCGCCAGCACGATGATGTCCCGGTTGATGACGCTCGTGTTGAGGAACTGCCCAATCGTGGCCGCGCTCGCCTCGGGCAAGGCCGCAATGGCCGCCGTGTCGATCAGACCGGTCTGCGCCCAGCTCTGGACCCAGGCCAGCTCGACGAAGCCCTGCGGCCCCTGGTTGATGAACTGCTGCAGGATCTCCGTCTTGGCAAAGATGGCGATGGCCGGAGCCGTCGTGTAGAGGATGCCGATGAAGAGCAGCGCCCAGAACGCAGACCAGCGCGCCGCGGAGACGCTCTTGACCGTGTAGAAGCGCACGATCACGTGCGGCAGCCCCGCCGTCCCCACCATCAAGCAGAGCGTGATGCAGAAGACGTTGAGCAGGTTGTTGTTGACGAACGGGCTCGAGTACGGGTCGAGGCCGAGATCGGTCTGCAGCTGGTCGAGGATCGGGAGCGCTTCGCCGATGGCGCCCTGCGGGATCGGGTTGCCGAAGAGCGAGAGCGCGATGGCGATGGCCGGGATCGTGTACGCGAAGATGAGGACGCAGTACTGCGCCACCTGCGTGTACGTGATGCCCTTCATACCGCCGAGGCCCGCGAAGAAGGCCACGATCACCATGCCGATGAGGACGCCCACCTCGTTGGAGACGAGGAGGAAGCGGCTGAACGCCACGCCAACGCCGCCCATCTGGCCCGCCACGTACGTGAACGAGACGAAGATGGCCGCGATGGCCGCGACGACGCGCGCCGTCTGCGAGTAGTAGCGCTCGGCGACGAAGTCAGGGACGGTGTACTGCCCGAACTTGCGCAGGAACGGCGCGAGCAGGAGCGCCAGGAGCACGTAGCCGCCCGTCCACCCCATGAGGTAGACCGAGCCGTCGAAGCCCTGGAAGGAGATGAGGCCCGCCATGCCGATGAAGGAGGCGGCGCTCATCCAGTCCGCACCCGTGGCCGCGCCGTTGGCGATGGCC
Source organism: Bacteroidota bacterium (assembly GCA_039177895.1). Taxonomy (GTDB): domain Bacteria; phylum Bacteroidota; class Rhodothermia; order Rhodothermales; family Rubricoccaceae; genus JBCBEX01. The sequence goes on along the minus strand of JBCDFO010000103.1, from coordinate 1,891 downwards.
GAGATGCCCTGGCCCGCAACGTAGAAGCCCTTCGTGGAGGCGACGCGGCTGCGGTAGCCGATGTAGAGATACGCGGAGAACGTCAGGCCAACCGTGACCCAGGTCCATTCTTGAATACCCATGGTTTCGTTCGGGTTGAGGTGGAAAAGGGTCGATTAGTGGGCGTCGCTCGCGGCGGACATCGTGTCCTCCGTCTCGTTGAGCCCGGCCTCCTTGTCGGCCTTGTCCGAGAAGTAGGCGTAGATCCAGATCAGCGAGATGAACACGAAGATGGAGCCCTGCTGGGCCATCCAGAAGCCGAAGGGCACCCCGCCGAAGCTGAAGGTGTTGAGCGTCGGCGCGAGGAAGATGCTCATCACGTACGCGACGATGAACCAGATCGTCAGCAGGATCGCGATGCGCTTGACTTGGCGCTGCCAGTAGGCCTGGCGGGTCATGGTAGCCATATCCAGAGAGGTTGAGTAGTTGGAAAACCAGGCCGCGCTGCTCGACACGATGAGCACGTAGCGCAGCGGCGCGGCCGTGACGAGAGCGTTTAGAAGAAGAGGAAGATGGAGAGATCGCCGCGGAGGTTGATGACGCTCTCGGTGTCACCGTCGGGCGCGAGCGCGCCGTCGTAGACATCAGCCAGGCCGTCGCCCACGACGTAGTTGGCACCGGTCGCTTGGAACTCGGCCCCGATCCGGACCTTGCCGGAGGTGTAAGTCAAACGCGGGCTAACGCGCCACACGTTCTGAATGGGCGTGCCCCCGTAGCCACGCGCCACGAACTGGACGGTGGTGGGGTCGATGCCGTCTTCGGCGGTACCCAGGTTCTGCGAGTAGCCTCCGAAGACGCCGAGACTCACCGGACCCGTAGTCTGCAGGTCGAGCCAGCCGGCAACCGTGTTGAGCGGCTCGAAGTTGTTGGCTGCGAGGTCACCGATGACCACGTAGCCGCCGGTCATGAGGTGGTCCGAGAGGTCGCCGCCAAAGGTGAGGTTGCCCCGCGCTTCGAGGCCGGGCGTGATCAGGTTCGCGTAGGCCTGGAGGGTGCCTGCCGAGAAGCGGTCGCTCGTGAGCGTCGGGCGGATCCACTTGTAGTAGCTGTTCACGCCGACGGTGCTGCCGCCTTCAGCCACATACTCGAGGCCCATCATCACGCCAGGAAGCCCTGCCTGCTGCTGCTGCTTGACGCCGGGGATCGTGGCTCCACCCGGCGGGGTGAAGGGGATCTCCTGGAACGCGTCGCGCTGCTGCGAGATGAGGCCGGTGATGCGGAAGTTGGCGGGCTTGAGGACCAGCTTGATCATCATGTCGCGCGCAAACGGGTTGAACGGCGCACCGGCTTCGGTGGCGACCGTCCGTGCCCACGACGAGAGGAAGAGCGGCGACCACTCCATGCCCGCCATGACCTCGTGCGTCGCCCAGTCGAGCTTCACCGTTGCGCGGCGAATGCGCAGCGTGTTCTGTGTGTCGTTGCCCGGCCCGAAGAAGTCCGTTTCGAGGTAGCCCGTCGTCTTCGCGCCGAGCGTCTCGGGCAGGTCGCCGATGGCGAAGGAGAGCCGCGAGAAGAACGGGAAGAAGAGGAGGTTGTCGGTGTCGTTCGGCTCGTCGTCCGCACTCGTCGCGAAGGCCGGATAGAGGAGGAAGTCGCCCTCGCGGGCCGCGACGAGCTGCTGGGTGTCGTAGTAGTACGACGCCTTGATGAAGCCACCGATCTTGATTTCCTGCGCGGTGGCGGTGGGGGTGACGCTCAGGCTCCCCATGAAAGCGAGGGGGAACAAGAGCGCGAGCGTGGCGGTCCGAACAGACGCGCGCCTCGCTGAGGCGTGTGTCATCCTGGTCATGAAATACCTCCCGAGATGGTGGGAAACGTGGCTGGGGTGTGAGAGAGCACCGCGCGTTCCGGG
>JBCDFO010000102.1:0-12619 GCA_039177895.1 Bacteroidota bacterium | reverse complement strand
TGCGGACCTACCTCCCCGAGTTGCCCGACTTCGGCACGACGGTCACGCTCCGCCACCTGCTCAACCACACCAGCGGCTACCGCGAGGTCTACGGCCCGCTCGCTATGACCGGCCGCACCGTCGGCGGCGATATCCTCGACCGCCAGGACGCCATCGACGTGGTAGTGCGGCAGCCCGACCTCCAGTTCGCGCCCGGCTCGCGGCACCTCTACAACAGCACCGCCTACGTGCTTCTCACCACCATCGCCGAGCGCATCGTCGAGCAGCCGTACCCGGACTGGATGGACGCGCACGTCTTCGGCCCGCTCGGCATGACGCAGACGACCATCGAGCGCGAGGCGGGCGACGTGATCCCGAACATGGCGCGGAGCTACACCACCACCGAGCGCGGCACCTTCCGCGAAGACTTCGAGGCGTACGCCTACTACGGCGCGACCGATGTCTACACGACGGTGGACGACCTGGCGAAATGGATGCAGTTTCTCAAGACGGGCGACCTCGGTAATGGACGCGGCGGCCCCGGCGTGATCGCGCGGATGACCGAGAAGAGCGTCTTGACGAACGGCGACACGCTCGACTACACGCTCGGCCTCACCGTGAGCGAGCACCTCGGCCTCACGCGCTACTCCCACGGCGGCGCGACGGGCGGCTACCGCGCGTTCCTCGCTTACTACCCCGAGATCGACGCGGGGCTCGTCATGATGGGCAACATCGGGGCCGTGCCGCTCCGTGTGGTCGCCGAGGACGCCCCACGCCGCTTCTTCGCCGACGACCTGCCCGCAGCCGATGCGAACGACGCGGCCGACGAGATGTCCGAAGCTGTGACCGTCGATGCGGCGATCTTGGACGGTGTCGCGGGGACCTACCTCGCACCCGGCATCGGCCTCGTCACCTTCGCCCGCGACGGCGAGGCGCTGACGATGACCTCCAGCGCGGGCCGCCGGGGCCCGCTCGTCGCGCTCAACGACTCGACCTTCCGCCTCAACGACGACTTTGCGTTCCGCCTCCGCCCCGGTTCCGATACCGCTGAGCCGTATGCCGCGCTGCTGATGGCCGGACGTGGCACGGTTGTCCTCAACGCAGCCGCGCCCGTCCCGGACGACCCCGAGTTGGACGTCTACACGGGGCGCTACTTCAGCGAGGAGTTGGAGACGTTCTACGACGTGACGGTGGCGGCCGGCACGCTCGGCATCGAGCACCGCCGGTTGTCGCGGGCGCTGCGCCCTGTGGCGGCGGACGTCTTCCAGGGAGGCTGGCCGCTCAGCGAGATCGACTTCGAGCGCGACGCGCGCGGCGAGGTCGTCGGGTTCACCGCCGCCGACGGCCGCAGCTTCGGCATGCGCTTCGAGCGCGTCGAGTAGGGCGCGACGACCAGCGGCGGAGCAGGCAAAATCGCGGCAGACGCGTGGCGTACCAGCGCTCCGCACCAGGCGCGTAGGAAATCGGCGGTGCTCCGCGCTATCATACGGCGATCACGCTATGCGCCACCCCTAGCCCACCGTCACGATGCATTCGGTCCGCCTCGGAGCCCTCCTCGCCGCCGCCCTCGTCCTCCTCCCAGCGCCCGCGTGGGCGCAAGTCCCCATCGTCCAGCCCGGCGCCCCCGGCGAGACGGCCCGCGACCTGAGCGCCGACGAGGCCATCGAGATCGCCAAGAACAGCTACTCGACGGACGACGTGCGCTTCATGCAGGACATGATCCCGCACCACAACCAGGCGGTGCAGATGGTCGCGCTGGTCGGCGCGCGCACCAACAACCCGGACGTCACCGCCATCGCGGAGAAAATCGACGCGTCGCAGGCCGACGAGATTCTGTTCATGCAAGGCTGGCTCGCCGAGCGCGGGGAAGACGTCCCAGACCCGATGGCGCACCACCACATGCACATGGGGCACGCCATGGCCGGCATGGCGACGCCCGAGCAGATGGCCGAGCTGGCCACGCTCGAAGGGGCCGCGTTCGACCGGCTGTTCCTCACGCTCATGATCGCGCACCACGAGGGCGCGCTGACCATGGTCGAGGACCTGCTGGCCCAGCCCGGCTCGGCCTACGACCCCATCCTGCTCGATTTCACGACCGACATCGTCAACGACCAGACGAACGAGATCGAGCGGATGAACGCGATGCTCATCGATCTCTCCGCCGACCCGCGCGCGGGTCTCGCAGCGGGCTTCGACGACGCCGGGGAGGCGATCCGCAACCTGCGGCACGTGGCCACGCTCCCGAAGCCGCCCGGCTTTTTCGACCCCGCGAACCCCGCGAACCTCCCGCCGGTCGTCCGTCAGGATGACGAGGACAGCGAAGCGCGCGGCGACGAGCAGGACAACGAGGGGACCGAGTGGGGGTCGCGCTCGCCCCAGCTGAGCTTCTCCAACACCGACCTCGCGTTCTCGGGCGACGTGATGATCGTGGGCAACTACCACGGATTCAACGTCTACAAGCTCGTCGAGGACGGCGCGCCCGAGCTGTTCAGCTCCATCGTGTGCCCCGGCGGGCAAGGCGATGTCTCCATCGTGGGCGACCTGCTGATCATGTCCGTCGAGCAGACGCGCGGGCGCGTCGACTGCGGGCGGCAGGGCGTCGCCGAAGACGTCAGCGATGAGCGCTTCCGCGGCCTGCGCATCTTTGACATCAGCGACCTCGCGCGGCCCGTCCAGGTCGGCCAGGTGCAGACGTGCCGCGGCTCGCACACGCACTCCATCGTAGACGCCAACGACGACCGCGTCATCGTCTACAACTCGGGCACGTCGTCCGTGCGCGATAACGAAGAACTGGCAGGCTGCTTCGACGAATCGCCCGGCGACGACCGCACGGCGCTCTTCCGCATCGACGTCGTCGAGATCCCAGTTGATGACCCCGGCAGCGCCCGCATAGTGCACAGCCCGACCGTGTTTGCCGACCCCGATTCTGGACAGATCGCGGGCCTCTGGCAAGGCGGCGACCACGGCGAGGGCACCCAGCGGACGCGGCCGACGGACGAGTGCCACGATATCACCGTCTTCCCGTCGGCAGGCATCGCGGCGGGCGCATGCTCCGGTAACGGCATCCTCCTCGACATCAGCGACCCGATGAACCCCGTCCGCATCGACGACGTGCTGGACACGGGCTTCGCCTACTGGCACTCGGCGACGTTCAACAACGACGGCACGAAGGTCCTCTTCACCGACGAGTGGGGCGGGGGCAGCCGCCCGCGCTGCCGCACCTACGATCCGCTCGACTGGGGCGCGAACGCGATCTACGACATCGTGGACGGCCAGATGGAGTTCAGCAGCTACTACAAGATCCCCGCTCCCCAACTCGAACAGGAGAACTGCGTCGCGCACAACGGCTCCGTCGTCCCCGTGCCGGGCCGCGACCTCTTCGTGCAGGCGTGGTACCAGGGCGGCGTCTCCGTCCTCGACTTCACCGACTCGGCGAACCCCTACGAGATCGCCTTCTTCGACCGCGGCCCGATCCACGAGGAGATCCTCGTCCTCGGCGGCTACTGGTCGACGTACTTCTACAACGGCCGGATTTACGGCACCGAGATTGTGCGCGGGCTCGACGTCTTCGCGCTGGAGCCGAGCGAATTCCTCAGCGCGAACGAGATCGCGGCGGCGGCGCTCGCCGACCAGGGCGGCGTGTTCAATCCGCAGCAGCAGTTCCCGGTGACGTGGCCCGCCGAGCCCGTCGTCGCGCGGGCCTACCTCGACCAACTCAACCGCGACGCCGCGCTCGATGTCGAGGTCGCGGGCGAACTCGACGTGGCCCTCAGCGCCGCATCGTCCGCGCTCCAAAACGGCGGGAGCGACTCCGACGCGTCGGACGCGCTGAGCCGCCTCGCGAGCCGCCTCGACACCAACGGCAGCGACACGACGACCGCGAACCGGCTCACCTCGCTCTCGGAGACACTCGAAGGCATCGCTGCGAGGCTGCGCTGAGGCCTGGTCGGAAACGCATTCGCAGACGATCGCCGCACCCACGTATGGAACCCGCCGCCGACAACACGTCCTCCACGCCAGAGACCGCCCCGGGCAAGAGCGGCCTCCGCGAGGAGCCGCGCCGCGAGGTCGTAGGCGATCCCGGCGTGGACGAGGCTGACGGAGCCGACTCCGGTTCGATCGGGGAGCACGAGGGGAACGCCGTGCCTGAGGCGGACGCGCCCACTAACGGAACGGAGCCGCCGGACGAGGCAACCGGGAGCGAGGTCACCGAGCTGGACGCAAGCGCGCCGGACGCTGCCCCTGCGAAGAAGAAAAAGAAGAAGACCAAAAAGGGAAAGTCGAAGAAGGCGAAAGGCACGCCGGACGCCAGCCCCGACACAACCAATGCGGGCGCGAAGAAGGACGCGGCGGCCAAGTTCGGTACGAGCCGCGGCATCGAGACGATGTTTCGCAGCAACTACCGCGTCCACATGGACCTCTCGGCGATTGCCGACACCAAGGCCAACATCATGATCTCGATCAACGGCCTGATCCTCCCCATCTTGCTGGGCGCGATCTCGCCGAAGATCGACTCGAACCCCTGGCTGCTGGTCCCCACCTCGGTGCTGATGGTGGGATGCCTGGTCTCGATGATCTTCGCGATTCGATCAGCACGCCCACGCGTTAGCCGGGAGCCGGTCTCCCTCGACCAAATCAGCCAGAAGGGCTACAATATCCTGTTCTTCGGCCACTTCGCGAACATGAGGCGAGACGACTACGAAGAGGGGATGGCGCAGTTGATGAGCAGCAATGAGGACATCTACCGGAATATGATCCGGGATCTGCACGGGCTGGGGAGTGTCCTGAACGAGAAGTATGCCCTGCTCCGCACCTCCTACACGGTGTTCATGATCGCCATCACGGTCGGCGTGCTCCTCTTCATCGCCACGTTTTTCCTGATCGCGATGGGCGTGATCTCGGTGCCGGGTGACACGCTGGTCGTGCCGTACGACGCGATTCCCACCCCGTGATACCAAATCCGGGCGCATCGGTGCGATCAATCCGGAATATGGAGGCCGAATTTGGTGCTGTTGGCTGTCAGCTATCGGCTTTTGGTTTCATACCAAGTCCACTTGATAAGTTGCTAGAGTGTCATCCTGCCCCAACAGTCTACAGGGCGTTTCAGGATCTCTGGCGACGGCAGTGTTTTGAGGCATCGCTGAGATGCTGAAATCGCAGATTCACGCCAGTAATCAAGTTCAGCATGACAAGGTCGAAAGTTTGCAGCCGGATTTGGTGTCACACGTCGTAGCTCATCAGGCGGACTTGGTGTGAGAAGGAAGCGTGTGCACGCGCGCGACGATGCGCGGCCAGCTCTGGAGTGGTCGCTACCCGATCTGTTCACAGCACGTTGGCCCGCCACGCTGAGCGCCGACGGTGGCGACCGACAGAGGCGCGTGGCTCCGCTCAGCGCACGACGACTAGTCGCTGCGTAGCGCGCTCGCTGCCGTGGCGTAGCTCGACGGCATAGATGCCTGCGGCCAGACCGCGCACGTCGAGCGTCGCCGTGTGCTGGCCTGCCGCCAGCGGGCGGTCCACGAGCGTGCGAACGCGGCGGCCGAGCAGGTCGGTCACGGTAAGAGTCACGTCGTCGGAGGCGGTCTGGAGCGCGAAGTCGAGCCGGACCTGGTCGCGAGCCGGGTTGGGGTAGGGCGCGTTCAGGCCGAAGCGCGGTGTCGTGTCCGTATCAGACTCGGCATCCACCGGGTTGAGGAAGCGGTAGACCCGGGCCTCGTGCCCAGCGAAGTCGAGATCCGCGATGGTGGCGCTGGCCGACACGCTCACGAACGGCTCCTCGGCTTCGAGCGCGAGGAGGTCCTCCACCACCCACGGACCCGGCGCGATGGCGCCCGGCGGTAGCGTCACAGTGACGTCCTCCTGTGGGTCCTCGCTCGCGTTGATGAGCACGAGCACGGTTTCGATCTCTCCGCTCTCGGCGGTGGCTTCGCGCACGAACGCCATCACGTTGCCCGACGACGACTGCGCCGGGTAGTACGCTCCGCGTCGCAGCGCTGGGCTCGCGTTGCGGGCGTGGACGAGCCGCCGGTAGTGGCTCAGCATGGAGTTCGGGTCGTCCGTCTGCCCGGCGACGTTCCAGGCGCGGTAGTTGACGTTGAGCGGGTGCCACGGTGTCCGCGTCGAGAAGCCCCCGTGGGCCTCTGCGCTCCACTGCATCGGGCGGCGGATGTCCGGGTCGGGTTTGTGACCGAGCATGCCGATCTCCTCGCCGTAGTAGACGAACGGGATGCCGGGCAGCGTGAGGTAGAACGACGCCGCGACACGCGCTTTCGAGGCGTCGCGCCCGACCTGCTCCATCACACGCTCCTGGTCGTGGTTGGTGAGGAACGTCGCGACCTGGAGGTGCGGGTAGCTGTCGTAGACGGTTTGCATCTGGCGGACCACGCTCGTCGCGTCGCCGGTACGGGCGGCGTGCAGCATCTGCCCAGCGAGGTCGAAGTCGAAGCAGGTCGAGAGACCGCCGTCGTTGATGTAGGGCACCACGTAGGGCGTGCCGGACCACGCCTCGCAGACGGTGAAGGCCTCGGGGTCGGTCTTCGTGATGTGCGCGCTGAACTCGTTCCAGACGGCGAACGTCGCGGGCGCATCCTCCTCGACACCATCCTCTTCCACGAGGTACTTCACCGCGTCGAGGCGAAAGCCGTCCACGCCGAGGTCGAGCCAGAAATCGGCAGCGGCGTAGATGCTGTCGCGGACGGCGCGCGCCTCGTAGTTGAGGTCGGGCATGCCGCCCCAGAAGACGCCGTAGTAGTAGCCCCGCGCGCCCCGGTGCCAGGCGTTGCCGAGCGGCCCGCCCGTACCCGGATCGGAGAGCGACCAGCGGTAGAAGTCGGCGTAGGTCGGGTCGCTGCGTTCCGACGCCGTGAACCACGGGTGCCGGTTCGACGAGTGGTTCATCACGTAGTCGATCACGACGCGAATGCCGCGCGCGTGGGCGGCGTCGAGGAAGGCGCGGAAGTCCTCCATCGTGCCGAAGTCGGGGTGGACGGAGCGGTAGTCGGTGACGTCGTAGCCGTGGTAGCTCGGGGACGCGTGGATGGGCATGAGCCAGAGCCCCGTCACGCCGAGGTCGTCGGTGGTGGCGGGGTCGCCGTCGTTGAGGTAGTCGAGCTTCTCGGTGAGGCCCTGGAAGTCGCCGATGCCGTCGCCGTCGCTGTCGTAGAAGGAGCGGACGAACACCTCGTAGAAGACGGCGTCGTTCCACCAGCGGAGCTGCCCCACGTCGCGGGCCCGCACGTCGAGGAAGTCCTCCATCACGAGCGTGTCCTCGCCCTCGGGCCCGGTGACGGTGAGCGCCACGTCGTAGAGGCCGGGCTCGGTGTAGCGGACGACGGGATCGGCCTCGGTCGAGGTCTCCGGGGTGCCGCCCTCGAACGTCCAGGCGTGCCCGGTGACGGCGCCGCCCGAGCGGTCGCGGAAGGCAGCCAAGCCCCCCTCGGAGAGCGTGCGCGGCCCGTCGAAGTCAGCGATGGGCGGCCCGGTCGGCGGGGCCTCGTCGTTGTACCAGACCTCGATCACGTTGTCCGCCGGGAGGACGGTGTAGCGTCGGTTGTTGCCGGGCCCGGGGAATTCCTCGCGGCCATCCCACCGCCCGTTGAAGCGGAACTTGTACTCGATCTGCGCGCCAGGCGCGAAGCCGTTCACGACGACCTCGTAGGTCAGGTCGCCGTCGGGGTCCGTCATCGGCGTGAGCGTGCCGCCCCAGTCGTTGAAGCTGCCCGCGAGGTCCACCGTCTCCGTGGCGGGGTCGAACGCGCCGAGCTCGACCTGGTAGGCTAGCTGTACGCGGAAAGTGATCGGCACCTGCGCTGCGAGAGTGACAGGGAGCAGCGTCAGGAGAACGAGAAGCAGGCGCATCGGCAGGGGGAATCGGGACCGGAGGGAGACCGCAATGTAACCGCTTACAACGTGCCCGACCAGGAGGGACTTCGTGCCCCGGCTTGCTTCGTCAGACCGTCTGGACAGGAACGTCCAGAAAAGGACCGCCCGGCCGTCGCGGAGACAGCCAGGCGGTGGAGCACCCAGTGGGGTGGGGGCTAAGGAGGAAGCCTCGGGAGCGGTCTACTTCAGGAGCAGCAGGCGCCCCGTCGTGCTCTGCTGCGGGGTTTCGATGCGGTAGACGTAGAGCCCGCTGGCGAGGTGGCTTGCGTCGAAGCGGATGGTCTGCTCGCCGCTCTGGGTCTCGCCGTCCACGAGGAGCGCGACCTGGCGCCCCAGCACGTCGAAGACGCGCACGGAGACCTCCGAGCGCTCGTCGAGCGTGTAGGTGATCTGCGTGGACGGGTTGAACGGGTTCGGGTACGCCGCCGCATTGCCCGACTGGCAGGCTTCGTTGTTGGTCGTGTCGGGGTCGTCCTGATCGCCCGCGACGACGCGCACGCATCCGTCCGCCGTCCGGCCGACACGGGACCGGTAGGTCTCGCCTGGCGCGAGCGACGGAAGGTCGACCGAGAAGACAGTCTCACGGCCGCGATAGCCTGCCTGCGCGCCCGTGGACGTGCCCGGGCCCAGGTTGGTCACCGTAGCCGTGCGGCCGTCAAACACGATGGCCAAGTCGGCCTCGTTCGTCGAAGGCGGCGGGGGCGGAGGTGGTGGCGGGGGCGGCGGATCGACTGGAGGATCCGTCGGGGGCTCGATGCCACCGCCCGCGGATGGGATGCCATCGTAGCGACGCGTGGGGGTGCCCGTATAGTAGGTGAACGCATCCGCTGCCAGGGCTTCGGCTTCGCTGCGGCTGATCGGCTGCGCGGAGAAGCGCGAGCGGCGCAGGCCGACCACGGTGACATACACCTCCCGGCGCGGATCCGTCCACGGGAAGCGGATCGGCGCGATGAAGCCACTTGTGCCTCGGTCTAACTCATCGCCGCTGCACTGCTGGTAGAGGTCGCCTTCGTAGTACACGCTCTCGAGCTTCAGGTCCGGCCAGTCCGTCGTGACCTGGAGGGCCGTCGCAATGGAGCCATCGTCCCCGTTGACGACCTCCCAGAAGGGCGTGTTGGTCGGACGCGAGGCGGCCACAAAGGGGTCGGGCCGGCCGTCGATGCGTAGGCCCAGGTTCTCCTGGTTGTCGTAGCGCGCGTTCGCGAGCGTGGGCGCGTAGTCGAAGAGGTCCATCATCGACGGGATCGGGTGCACGCGCACGTCCGTGACGCTGACCACCTCGTTCTCGTAGAAGTAGGTCGTGCGCGTCGTAGTCGGGCCGGAGTTGAAGCCACGCACGACGCGGATGCCGCGCACCGGGCCGTCGATGGCAGCGACGATGGTGCCGCGGGCCACCGAAGCCGTCCACTCGCTGCGGTTGCAGAAGCCAGGCTCGAAGAGGAATTTGCGGCGGTCCAGCAGGTCTGGGCTCGCCTGGCGCGCGCTCTCGTTCTTGATGTAGAACGCATCGGTGATCCAGCGATCCCTGAACTCCTGGCGGTAGGTCGCGGTCTCCGCAAACGTCCGCTCTGGGTTCGACCCAAGCGACTGGCCGGGGTTTTGGACGACCTCGTATTGCCCTCGACCGATAAAGTCGTAGTCCTGCGGGAACGCGCCGGATTCGAGCGCGAACTCGTAGCGGACGAGGTCCTGCCCCGCCGCTGGGTCGAGGCCGTTGCGCGTCGCGTAGAGGTAGACGACGCCCGCCGACGTAACCACAACGGAACCGGTCTGGCGAACGACGCCGCTCGGATGGCGCCCCTCGGGGGCCAGCGACCCAGCAAAGCGGCTCATGAAGACGACCTCATCGTCCTGGTCGAACGTGGGGTCGCTGTCCCGACCGACGAGCGACATGGGGCTTGTGTACTCAAGTACCTCCACGAGGTCGGTGAGCTCGCTGCAGTTGTTGAGGTTGTCGCAGCCGGACTTGTCGCGCCCTACGTAGGCCGCGGCGATGTCTACCCACTCCCGCTCATCGACTTGAACGGGGATCTGGACCCACCGGTTGGAAACCCACGCGAACCCGACGATGGAGCCGGGCGCTTGGCCGACTAGAGCGGGGAGGCGTTCGCCCGTGCGGATGACCTCAGAGGCCGAGGCAGCGGGGGCGAGAAGAGCAAGGCTGGCGGCGCATACGAGGAGCGTGGCAATGCGCATCAGAATGGAAGGAGGATCGTGGAGGGGATGCTGTGGCGTGGCGGGTGAGCCTACCGTCGCAGTGCGATCCGTGTGCCAAGGTGGAATGGTGGGGGCGGCACAAGAGGGACCACCACGAAAGAAAACACATAAGAGCGTGCAACGCAAAGCCTCAGATGCCTTAGAAACGAAGGGGTCATCGGGTCCATCGATTGAGCATCAGGGGTTAGCTCGATGGAAGTACGACGTAGACGTACGCCCCTGTAAGGGATATACCTACAGGGAGCTGGGAAGTGGCTGAGACATCGGGCGACTGCAAACAGAAAAATCGTAGAGCTCTCGGTCAATATGCCCCGGAAATGGTGCAGGAACGTGACGCCGCTGTCGCTCAAAGAGTACGTTTCGACCTCACTGTCGTTGTCCGCATGTCCACTGCTCGTCCCCTGACGCTTCCACCGCCCCCTGCTGTCTCGGCCCGGCGCTACCGGGTCAAGGCGATCTGGCCTACGCTCCAGGGAGAAGGGGCCTGGGCCGGACGCCCCGCCGTGTTCGTGCGGCTCGTCGGTTGCAACATGTGGTCGGGCTACGCCACGGACCGCACGCGTGACGCCGAGCGGACGGGCGCAGCCTGCCCGCTCTGGTGCGACACCGACTTCACGAAGGACGGCAGCCAGGCCTACACCGCCGCCGCCCTCGCCGATACCGTCGCCGAAGCCGGAGACCTGGGCGGCACGCCGATCCGCTTCGTCGTGCTCACGGGTGGTGAGCCACTGCTCCAGGCGGACGCCGGACTTGTCCGGTCCCTCCACGCGCGCGGCTTCGAGGTCGCCACGGAAACGAACGGCACGGTGCGTCTCGCCAAGGCGTTCACGGACGCAGACGGCGCCTTCGTGCCGCCCGACTGGGTCGTGTGCAGCCCCAAGCTCCCCGCCGACCAACTCGTGATCGAGTGGATGGATGAGCTGAAGCTGGTCGTGCCCGACTATCGACCCGAGACGCACGGTGCCCTCGTCGAGCGCGTCCGCCCCCATCGGATCGGGGCGCAGGAGCGGCGCTACCTCTGGCTCCAGCCCGAAGACGGTCCCCGGCAGCCCGAGGCCACACGCCTTGCCGTGAATCTCGCGCTCGCCGACCCGCGCTGGCGTGTCTCCGTCCAGACCCACAAAGTGCTGGGCGTGGAGTAAGGCGTCGGCGCGACGACGAGTCGGAGAGACGGTGAACGGAACCGACGCCCCTCGGTACTTTTCGGCACCGTCTACTTTTCTCCCGCCTGCTGCTCTTCCCATGGCCGACGCCCCCGCCCTCGACACGCCCGCGCTCCACGCCATCGCCGCCCGCACCGTCCGCGGCCTCACCATCGACGCCGTCGAGCATGCCAACTCGGGCCACCCCGGCCTCCCGATGGGCATGGCCGACGCCGCCGTCACGCTCTGGGCCGACTTCCTGGCGTTCGACCCCGACGCGCCGGACTGGGCCGACCGCGACCGCTTCGTGCTCTCCGCCGGCCACGGCTCGATGCTGCTCTACAGCCTCCTCCACCTTGCGGGCTACGACCTCCCGCTGGCGCAGCTCAAGCAGTTCCGGCAACTCCACTCCAAGACGGCCGGGCACCCCGAGTACGGCCTCGCGCCGGGCATCGAGACGACGACGGGGCCGCTCGGGCAGGGCATCTCGAACGCTGTCGGCCTCGCGCTCGCCGAGAAGCACCTCGCCGCGACGTTCAACACCGTCGATCACACCATCGTCGACCACTTCACCTACGTCATCGCCTCCGACGGCGACCTGATGGAGGGCGTCTCCAACGAGGCGTGCTCGCTCGCAGGGCACCTCGGCCTCGGCAAGCTCGTCGTGCTCTACGACGACAACGAGGTCACCATCGACGGGCACACCGAGCTCTCGTTCTCGGAGGACGTGCCGGGCCGCTACGAGGCGCTCGGCTGGCACGTGATCCGCGACATTGACGGGCACGACATCGACGCCGTCGCCGAGGCGCTCCGCACGGCGCAGGGCGAGACCGACCGACCGACGCTCATCCAGACGAAGACGACCATCGGCTTCGGCAGTCCGAACTACGCGGGCACGTCGCACATCCACTCCGACCCACTCGGCGCGGACGAGGTGCGCGCGACGAAGGACCACCTCGGCATCCCGCACGAGCCGACGTTCTACATCCCGACCGGCGCGAAGGCGCTCCTCGAAGAGGCCGCCGACCGAGGCCGCGCCCAGCATGCCGGCTGGACAGAGCGCTTCGCAGCCTACCGCGCCGCTCATCCCGACCTCGCTGCGCGCTTCGAGGCGCAGATGGCAGGCACGCTCCCCGACGGTTGGGATGCCGACCTTCCCGTGTTCGACACCGACGCCAAGGGCATGGCGACGCGGGCGGCCAGCGGTACCGTGCTCGGCGCGCTCGTGCCGGCGGTGCCGCAGCTCATCGGCGGCTCGGCCGATCTCACGCCAAGCAACAAGACCCGCACGGCCGACATGCGCGACGTGACGGCGGCGGATGCGGGCGGGCGCTACGTCCGCTTCGGCGTCCGCGAGCACGGCATGGGCGCGGTGATGAACGGCCTCACGCTCCATGGCG
>JBCDFO010000101.1:0-12644 GCA_039177895.1 Bacteroidota bacterium | reverse complement strand
GCCTTCGCCGACGTCGTCTACGGCGGACCCAACTACGGCGGGCGGCGCGGCTGGGAGACCGAGCCCGGACGAACCTACATCCGCTACGGGCCACCCAACGAGACCGTGCAGTTCATCCCGGACCTGAGCGGGGACGGCGTGCTAGCGCGCTCGTACCCGATGATGGTGTGGACCTACGACGACTTCCGCGTCGTCTTTGACACGGAGCGGTTCAACCGGGACTACCGCTACTACAGCCCTTCCATGGACGAGTTGGCCTCCAGTCCGCGCGCGAGCCTCCACGACTACGTCTTGCAGATGGACCGGCGGATCCGTGAGGAGCCGGAGCGCTCCCAGTATGCGCCCCGGCGCCGCGTCGAGGTGCCCGTTCTCGCGAGCGTGTTCCGAGGGACTGAGGGCCAGGCCGATGTCGTCGTACCTTTTGGGGTCCCGGTAACCACACGGCCCGATGCTGACCCTCTCCCATTAGCGCTTCGGACAGGGGTATATCTGTTGGAGGACGGCGTCGCGCGTGCTGAGGCCGAGGTCAACCGAGCCACACTGCCCCGTGCGATGATCCGGCCCGTGGACGCGCTTGGCACAGGCGGGCTCTTCGTCGACGTGCCGGTCCTGCGCGTGCCTCCGGGATCGTACACCCTCGCGACCGAATTTGAGGCAGCGGAGGGGCGCGTGGCTGGGTATGAGCGCGAGCCACTTGTGGTCCCCTCGCCAGGGCCTGAGCTTGCGCTGAGCGACCTACTCCTGGCGTACCGAATCGAGGAGACGGAGCCTGGACAGACGCCCTCCCCGGCGCGCCTGGTGCGGAACGGCTACGAAATCGATGTCGCACCCTGGGCGGTGTTCCGGCGCGACCAACCCGTGTATCTCTACGCTGAATCCTACGGGCTCACCGCTGAGGCGGACAGGCAGGCGGTCCTCCTCGTGGAAGCGGTGCTGACTCCCGAGGACGACCGCTCCGGCCTGCGACGCTTCCTCGACGGGCTGCTGCGGGCCGAGGAGGTTGAGGGCGTGGCCGCGCAGTTCGAGATGAGGACCTCGGCAGGGGCGGAGACGCACGATCTCCGGCTCGACATCAGCACCCTCGATCCCGGCGCGTACGTGCTCACCTTCCGCGTCACCAACGCGGGCCGCAGCGCGACTGCCGAGCGACGTCTCGTGATCGAGTAGCGTGCCCGAACGCTGGGTGACGGAGCGATGTAACATCGTGCTTACACGGCCGTGCTTCGCTGTGCGCTATCCTGCGGTGTCGTGCTACCTCGTCCAGCCTGCAAGGGTCATGCTCTCGCGCCGTTCTTTCGTCAAGCGCTCGCTCGCGGCCAGCCTCGCACTCGCCTTCCCGGCTCCCTTCGCCCGCGCCGTCGCACCGACGCGTCGGACCCGTCCCGTCCGTATTGAGGGTGTCGTGCGTAGTGGCGGCCGTGGCCTCCGCGGCATAGCGGTGTCGGATGGGCTCCAAGTCGTGGAAACGGCGGCGGACGGGACGTTCTCTCTCATCGCCGATCCATCCCGGACGCACGTGTTTGTGAGCACGCCTGCGGGCTACGCAATCCCGACCAACGAGACGGGCACGGCACGCTTCTACGAACCGATCACGCGCACGGGCGAGGAGCAGACGGCGACGTTCGACCTCACGCCGCTGGCGCAGAGCGACGAGACCCACGCCGTCATCGCTTGGGCCGACACGCAGACGCAGGACACCTACGAGACGGGCCTCCTCCACGCGCAGACGGTGCCGGACGTGCAGGCGCTCGTCGCGGCGCTCGACATGCCCGCATTCGGCATCACCGTGGGCGATATCATGTTCGACGACCTCGCGCTCTTCCCGGAGTACGAACGGGCCGTCCAACGTACGGGCCTGCCCTTCTTCCAGGTCGTCGGCAACCACGACATCCTGTTCGAGGCGATGACCGACGAGGCCTCGACAGCAACCTTCGAGGACCACTTCGGGCCGCGCTACTACTCGTTCGACCGCGGGGCTGTCCACCACGTCGTGCTCGACGACGTGTTCTGGTCGGGGGCGCAATACGCTGGCTACCTCGACGCCGACCAACTCGCGTGGCTCGAGGCCGACCTCGCGCGCATCGAGCCTGGTCGAACGGTCATCGTGTACCAGCACATCCCGGCGCTCGGCTCGCGCTACGTCCGCGTGGGACAGGAACGGCCTTCCGCGCGGGGCTCGGTCCAAAACCGCGAGGCGCTCTACCGGCTCCTCGACCCGTTCGTGGCGCACCTCGTCTGCGGACACACGCACGAGAGCGAGCACGTCTTCGAAGGCGGCGTCCACGAGCACATCATCGGCACGGTCAGCGGCGCGTGGTGGAGCGGACCGATCTGCTACGACGGCACACCGAGCGGCTACGCGGTCTTCGAGGCGCGTGGCGACGAAGTCCGCTGGCGCTACAAGCCCACCGGCGGCTCGTTCGACGACCAACTCCGCGTCTACACGCCCGGGAGCGATGCCGAGCGGCCCGACATGCTCATCGCCAACGTGTGGGACTGGGACCCGGCATGGACTGTCGTGTGGCACGAGGGCAGCGACCAGCGCGGTGCGCTCACGCCGGGCCTCGGCCTCGACCCGCTCTCGGTCCGTCTCCACGCTGGCGACGCGCTCCCGCCGCGCGAGAACCGGCGCTGGGTCGATCCCATCCCAACGAACCATCTCCTCACGATCGAGCCCGGCGACGCCGACCTCGCGCGCGTGACCGTCGAGGCAACAGACCGCTTCGGAGGCACGTACACGGCGCAGCCGCAGTCGGTCGCCGCGCACCTTGCAGCGATGGGCCTCGGCTAGCCGTCGCCCAGGATCGGTCCGTCGAAGAGGCGGTCGGGCACGTCCACGCAATGCGTGAGGCGGAGGAGTTCCTCCACCTCGTCGTCGCTCCGGTCGAGGCGGAGGCCGCTGTAGGTGAGGCAGATCTGCGCCCCCCCCTCGTCCTCGACGGTGATGAGTCCGAACTGGCCGTCGTAGGACCCGGTGAGTGAGAAGCGGGCCGGTGCGAAGGGTCCGTGCGTGTAGGGGCCGCCCTTGATGGAGCCCGGCCGGTCGAGCGGGGCCGCTTGCAGCACGGGAATGCCCCCGGCGCTGTTCGTGCCGTCGTCGGCGGCGATCATGTGGGCATCGCCCGCCAGGATGACCATGCGCTCGGCGACACCCGACTCCTCGAAAAAGGCGGCCAGTTCGGCGCGCTCAGCTGCATACCCGCTCCAGTTATCGCCCTCCTCGTCGGGCTCCGCGATCCACGGGACTCCGCTCACCCAGATTAGGAGCGGCTCGGTAGCGTCTTGGAGCGTCTTCTTGAACCACGCCTTTTGCTGTGGGCCCAGCATCGAGCGCTGCGATAGCGGGACGGTGTGCGGGTCACGCTCCGAGCGGAGGTCGGTTACCACGAAGCGCACGCGTCCGCGCACGAACGTCTGGTAGATCGCACGATCCTCGGGCGCGGGGTCCTGATCGGCGAGCGGATAGTGCGGGACGTAGCGCTGGTAGGCGATGCGCGAGGCGGAGCGGCTGGGCGAGGTCCGGTCGGAGTCGTTGGGACCGAAGTCGTGGTCGTCCCACGTGTAGGCGACCGGCGTGCTCTGGTAGAGGAGCGACTGCGTGGGTGACGTCAGGATGGCATCGTACGCGTCGCCGAAGACCCCAACGCTGTTCACACTGATGTTCTCGTAGTGGGCGTCGCCGAGGTGGAAGAAAAAGTCGGGGCCGCGTGTGCGGATCGAGTCGAAGACGCTGCTGCGCGAGCCCGTATCGGCGCAGGCCGCAGCGGCGAAGGTGAACGAATGGGCTCCACGCGGCGGCGTGCGGAGCCGCCCGAAGGCCGTGTCGCGCAGGCCCGGCGTCTCGACGGCGTAGAAATAGGGCATGTTCGGAGCGAGGCCACGCACCTCGAGCCGCACCGTCGGGTCGGTGGCGTCGTCGGGCTGCTGCCAGGCCGACGCCACCGCAATCTCAAAGCGCGGCGTGCGGGAAAACACCACCCGCACGGAGTCCTCCGCGCGCCGCAGCCGTGCCACGACGGTTGCGCTCGTCGGCGTCACCCCGCCTGACCACATCCAGCGCACGAGCGGCCCCTCGTACGCCGTCGGCCGCACGGTGGGCGTGCAGCTAGCGAGAGCGATCCCGACGAACACGCCCGCAACGAGCACGGTCGCGCATAACCACCCGCGCATGCGAGCGTGGCGCCGTTGCGTTCGCACACGCGCGTCTTCGTTCACACGTCCACGCTCGCGCACGGCTGCCACCTCACAGTTCGCCCGTCGTCAGCTCGGCCACGAGGCGGTCGTGCTGATACACGGAGCGCAGCGATTCGAGAATGCCGCGCGTGTCCACGGAGATGTTGCGGCCGATCTCGGCGAAGTAGAGGAAGTTGCGCGCGAGCCCCTCGATGGTCCGGTCGAAGTTGATGCCCACGAGTTCGAGGTCGCGGTTGACAACGGGCGAACCCGAGTTGCCGCCGATGGTGTCGGCGGTTGAGGAGAAGTTGACCGGCGTCCCGAGCGCGAGCGCGTCCGGCATCGGGAGCCAGCGCTCCGACAAGGCCCACTCGCACGCGTTCGCACCGGCTTCCGCATTGCCGGACGCATCGTCGCAGTAGGAGTAGTAATGGTCGTAGAGCCCGAAGAAGGTGGTAAAGGGCGCAGCCACCGTGCCGTTGTATTCGTAGCCGCGCACGACGCCGTCGGTGATGCGCGGGGAGAACGTCGCGTCGGGCGGGACCGAGGTGCCGTAGATGGCAAAGCGCTGCTGTCCGATGGCGCGCGCGGCCGCCTGTTCGCGTGCGTCGAGCGCTCCGTTGGTTTGATAGAAGCGGCGCAGTTCCTGCAGCATCACCGTGCCCATCTCAACGAGGGGATCGCTCATCGGAATGCCGCCGTTGCGCAGTGCCGTCGCCGTGCTCGCGGAGTCGGTCAGCGCCGTACGGCTACGCAACTGTGCTGCAGCCTCGGCATCACTCGCCCCTTGCAGCATCGCGGGCATGGGGAGCCCGGCCGTGCGGAAGTAGCGCCGCGCCGCCGCCACATCGGCCTCGAAGTACAACCGTTCGAGCGGCTCCGGCTTATTCGTGATGCCCGCAAGACGCTCATCGTTGTTCTGCGCCGCCACGAGCGCGCGCGAGATCAGGCCGGAGGAATACCGCGGGTTGCCAAACGCGCGAAAGGCCTGGTAGGCGTCGGCGATGGCTCGGCGGTCCGACTGGATCTGCGCCATCTCGTCGATCACAGCAGCGGCACCGGCGGCCCGGAACTGGGCTTCATGGTCGGCACGGCGTGCCATCACGACGTCGTTGCGCAGCGCGTCCTGCTGGCCGAGGAGCGACTTCTGGTAGTTGAGAAGCCCCGAGAGGGCCACGCGCTGGCCGTCGTCGCGTGGGTTCTGGCGGAGGTACGCCTGAATCGCATCCGTCCGGCTCGTCACCCAGGTAAGCAGCGTGGGCACCCCGATGTCGCGCTCGAAGCGGAGTTGCGCCATCGTGGCCTGCCGGCTCGTCGAGCCTGGGTTGCCGATTACGAAGATGAGCTCGCCCGCCTTGATGCCCTCCTGCGAGAGCGGGAAGTAGTGCTCGACCGACAGCGTCGAGCCGTCCTCGTTGGTAGCGCGAAGGAACGCGAAGTCGAGGCTGTAGCGCGGGAAGGTGAAGTTGTCCGCGTCGCCGCCAAACCCGCCCAGGGCGCCCTCCGGGGCCATGACAAGCCGGAAGGTGTCGTACCGCTGGAACGTGTAGGCTGAGAACCGCCCGCCTTCGTAGAGCGCGACGACATCGACCCGGATCCCAGCGTCCTCGCCGCCGCGCGCTTCGGTCATGCGCGCTGCCAGCGCCTCTACCGCCTCCTCGATCTGAGCCGGATCGTCACTTCCGTCGAGTTCGGCCTCGATCTCCGCCGTGACATCGGCGATATCGATGAGTTGGTCCGCGTAGAACCCAGGGACAGGCCGCTCCTCGTCGAGCGTCGTGGCAATGAACCCGTCGTCGAGGAGGGTCTCTCCTTCTTCTGCCACCTCAACAAGGCGACCGCGCACGCAATGGTGGTTGGTCGCGATCAGGCCGTGCGGCGAAACGAAGGCAGCCGAGCACCCCGGGATGCGAAGCGCCCCCAGCCTGGCTTGCTCGAACCACGTCGCGTCGGGTCGGAAGTCGTAGGTCGAGTCGAGGTAGGCGAGCGGCGGCTCCTCAAAAAGCCACATTTTGCCGTTGTCGAGCGGCCCTGCTTGGCGTTGGTCGGGGGCCTCCGCGCGCTGAGCGAACAGCGACGGGGCGAGCAGAACGCCTGCTAGAAAGACGAAAGCAGTAACAGAGGCGAGGCGGGACATAGGAGCGGACTGAGCGAGAGGTTGTGGCTACGCGAAGATACGAGACACACCGCTTCGGGCTCCCCGTCCCGACAGCGCTTCCCCCTCCACTTGCCCTACGCTGTCCGCACCGTTTGCCAGGCCGGCTGGGCCGTCCGCACCGCCTCGACCGCTGCCCGGTCGGGGGCATGCGCCGGCTCCTGGGGCAACACCGCATCCAGGAACTCGGCGACGACCTGGGCTTCTTCTGACCGCGGCGCCGTGTAGTAGGCCTCGCGGAAGCGGCGGGGCCATTGGCTTGGATAAAAGAGCAAGCGCTGCTCCGCTTCCGTGGCTTCCAGGGCTGTTCGTGCTTGACGCCCGAGGAACCCGAGGTCACGCTCGACCGAGAGCCGCAGCATCGTGGGCTCGTCGTAGACTCCGTCGAGGAGCAGCACGTGCCCGGCGAGGCAACAGCGGAATCCTTCCGGAGCGGCGCCCTCGTCCAGCACCGCCCGCAGGTTGCGGCACCACGCCCATTGCGCGGTGTCGAGCCGGTCGGGATGGGCGAGTAGATGCGCCTGTACCTGGCGCAGCAGCGGGGTTCGCATAACGAGTCGAAGAGTACTGGGTTGGTGACGCGTGGAAGGTACCGGATCGCGTTGCCGTTTGCCACTGCGGGTGTGACGGTCTCTGCTACCGCAGCGAAGAGGCCGCGAAGAGTCTCGGTGCTGGAACCGGGTGGCGAGGCGGCGTTTAATTCGGTGCCCCTATAGCTCAGTTGGTTAGAGCACCTGACTCTTAATCAGGGTGTCCAAGGTTCGAGTCCTTGTGGGGGCACCCTCGAAACAGCCCCGTGTCGCCCACAAGTCGCTGACACGGGGCTTTTGCGTTGACGCACTGGATCATGCCAGGACGAGTTCGTGAGGTGCAAGTGTGGGGCGCGACTGCATTCGTTGGGCTACCGCAAAGACCACGACGGCACCGAGCACGAACCCGATGTCGATCCACATCGTGCTCCACCAGCCGGCCGAAGCGCTGATCCACGGCCATGCCCCCGTGACGAGACCGTTCGCGATGGGAACCAGGAGACTGAGCACACCCGCCAGCCTAAGTTGCCAGCGGGCAGCTTGTACGGCTGAGCGACCGAAGAACGCCGCCCCCACGAGCACGCCCCACGCGGCAAAGAACAGCGACTCCTCCCACACGTGGAGGTTCTCGACGCCTTCGGGCATCAGCAGCGCTACCAGGAAGAGCACCGGGATCGCCGCCACGAGTCCGCACCCGAAGCCTACGGTCAGGCGACCCAGGATGGTGTGGAGGCGCGGCGTGGCACGCGGGTCTTTGGGACGCCGCACGACGATCCAGAGTACGTTGCCGGTCAGGATGACGGCGCTCGTCGCGAGGGCGAGCACGAAGAAGAGGGCATCGAGCAGCGCGCCCCCCACGTCGCCATAGTGGAGGTGCTCCGTCACGGAGAACGTGGCTCCCAGCGCCGTCGGCGTGATGGGTGGGTTGTGGGCGAGCAGCGTTCCGGCGGACGCGCTGAGGGTCGCGCGCCCCGAGGTGGTGAGCGTCTCCGCGATGTGCCCGCGTAGGGTCACGGTGGCCCCCGCGTCGCCCCACTGGCTGTAGGCGACGCTGAGCGGGGCGACGCCCTCCCACCCGTCGGGCAAGGCCGCCACGACGGCGTCGGGCATCAGCATCGTTGCAGGCTGGCCTGTCGAGTCGGCCTCAGGCACAGCAACGCCGTACGTCGCCGTGTCGTACGCGTCGCCATCGCCCCCGAAGAAGTGCTGCTCAATCGGCGCGTTGAGCATGATCATGATGGCGAGGATGCCGCCCGTGACGGAATACATCACCGCGAACGGCAGCCCGACCAGCCCGAGCACCGTGTGGGCGTCCGTGAGCGCGGTCCGCAGCGTGCCACCCTTTGCCCGGAAGGTGTGCCAGTCCTTCGGGAGCTTTTTGAGGTGGATCAGCAGCCCGCTCACCGTGCCGAAGAGCATGAACACCGCGAAGATGCCCGCGATGGCGATCCCGATGAGCGAATGTCCGGGCAGCACGTAGCGGAGTTGGAGCAGAAAGTGGAGCTGGTAGAGGATGAGGCTCAGGCGGCTCACCTCCGCGAACGCGTACGACTCGCCGGTCGTGGCGCTGATCTGCTTGACGACGGCGGCCTCCTCGCCCTCAGGCGTGTAGCGGAGGAAGACCGAGCGGCGCTCGCCGACGGGGAAAAAGACCAGCACGTCGGAGCCGAGCGCGGGTGGGGCCTCGTCGAAGAGGGGGCCTACGAGGGCGTCCGTCGAGAGCTTGACGGGCCCGCGCAGCGCCGGGTTCGTGTACGCGTCGAGTTGGACGCGGTAGAGCGAGAACGCGCCGCTGAAGAAGATGACGAACAGCACCAGACCTAGTACGATACCCGTCACCGAATGGGCGTCCCACATCAGCCGCTGGGCGCGCGGTCCCAGGCCCCGCCGCCGAGTGGGTGACAGCGGTTCGGCGCGGTGCCTAGGCGACTCGGAAGACTGCGGTGGAAGCGAGGTCATGGTGAGTAGGGGGGCTGAGCATGCGTAAAGCCCTTCCGGTGGTAGTCGTTTCAGCCGAGGTGGGATTGGGATCGAATTGGCCGTTTTGATAGGGCGAGGCCACGTCGCCGCTTAACGCCGCCGCCCCGCAACCACACGCAGTGGGTTGCAGGGCGGGTAGGGCTTGCAGACCCCAGAATGCAAGCGCTATCGGCGCTGCGCGGAGCGCAGATCTCGGCCTACAGCGTGAAGTTGAGCGTGACGGTGATGTTGCGCCCGAAGCCGTTGCGACGACGACTGGCGAAGATCGGCCCCACCTGCCGCTGCGAGATCGCGGGGATGTAGGTCTCGTTGAGCAGATTGAGGAACTGCACGCTCAGCCGCGCGCCTACGTCTCCGAGCAGTTCGTCCGGGAAGACGTACGTGACGCCCGCATCGACGGTGGTGTAGCCGCGCAGCACGTAGGCATCCGCGCGGGACGGGTCGCCCGCCGCTGTCGTGTCGGGCACGCCGTTCTGGTCCTCGTCGAGGAGGAAGGTGAAAGCGCGCGTGCGGTTGTTGAGCGTGTAGGCCTCGGCGTTGAACGAGAGGCCCTCCACCATCGGTAGGTCGTACGAAGCACGCAGCGTCGTGGTGAGCGGGATCGTCTCGACCGTCGAGGCAGGCCGGAAGTAGCCATCGTCTTCGTCGAGGATGCCAGCATCGATGAGCTCCTGCGGCGGCTGCGGTTTGAGGTCCGTCTCGGTGAGGGCGACGTCAGCACCGACACGAAGCCCGGTCGCCGGGACCGCATCCACGCTCACTTCGAAGCCGTAGTTGCGCTGCGGGGCCTGGATACGCTCGCCCTGCCCCGACGACGGATTGAACTGGATCTGCGAGGCCTCGTCCGAATAGGCGAAGAAGCCCGCCACGCCATACCCGAAGTTGTCGCCGACCTGGCCGCGCACGCCGAAATCGAAGCTATTGACGATCTGCGGCGAGACGATCTCGTCGCCCTGGATCGGGATACCCGGGTCGACGTTAACGACGAGGAAGGCGAGGCTAGGCAGCGAGAAGCCCTGCGCGAAGTTGGCGTAGAGCGTCGTCTGCGGGACCACCTCGTAGGCCGCGCCGAGATTGAGCGACAGGCCCGCGTTGTAGCCCGAGCCACCGGGGCGCTGCACGCCGGGCTCGACACGGGTAAACGTCGGCGTGAAGGGGAGGATGTCGAACGCGATCATGTCGTAGCGCGCGCCCGCGGTCAGGCGGAGCGTCTCGATGGGATCGAAGTCGGCCTGAACAAAAAGACCGCCGCTGGTGAGCTCCGACGGGGCTCCCTGGTCTTGCACGCCGAGAGCACCGTCGAACCGGTTCCCCCATTCTCAAACGGACCTTCGCTCGAAATGGTGACCGGCGTCGAATCCTCGGCGTAGAGGATATCGCCGCCGCCAGTGACCACGACCTGGTCTCCGATAGGCCGGACGTACTCGGCACGCGCGCCGTACTGCGTGGCGGCGGTGCTCGTCTGGAAGAGCCCGGGCCACTCCGCTGGGAACGTGCCGTCGGCCACGAAGGCGCGGATGTCGGAGCCGCCCTGCTGGAAGTTGAGGTCGAAGAGGTAGGTCTGGAAGGTAAGCGCGCCGCCGAGGAGCGCGGTGTTCTCGTAGGTCGCGTTGAGCGCGGTGTATTCCTGGCTGATCGGGTTCTCGTAGCTGAACGCAGTGTCGACCTCCTGCCCGATGGCCGCAGAGCCCTCCGGATCGGCGTCCACGTCTTCGTCCCGCACGAGGGGGGCGAAGAAGAGGTCGTTCGGCTCAGCGTAGGTCCGGTTCACGGAGACCTGCACCCGCTGCGACGGCGTGATGTTGTAGCCCACTTTGGCGAAGAAGGCGAAGTCATCGTAGGACGACGTGCGGTTGGGCGCGATCCGCTCGCCGTCGGGTCGGAACTGGCCGTTGGTCCGCTCCGCAGACCCGCTGACGACGTAGGTGAGCTTGTTGTCGAGCACGGTGCCCGAAACCGTCAGCGCCGAGCGCAGGTCGAGGGCATCGCCGTCAAGCACGGCCCCGTCCACGAGGTAGTTGCGCGAGAAGAGGTTGAGGTCGACCGCCAGCGGCTTCTCACTCGCCTCTTTCGTGAAGAACTGGATCACGCCGCCCGGGGCCCCGCCGCCGTAGATCGTGGAGGCCCCGTAGAGCACCTCGATACGATCCAACACGGCGGGGTCGATGTTGCCTAGCACAGCCCCGCGTAAGCCTTCATTGGTTTGGAGCGGGATGCCGTCTACGAGGAAGAGCGGCGCGCGTCCACGGAGTGTGGCAAGAAACACGTCGTTGCCAATGGAGGGCGGCGTGAAGTTGGGCACGAACTTGCCGAGCGTCGCCGAGAGGTCAGACGTCTGCTCGGTGTAGAGGTCGATGACCTCCTCCTGCACGACGGCGACAGCACGGGGCGTCTCGGACAAGTCCTCCGCGCGACGCGAGGCCGTGACGGAGACGCCGCTGAGTCCCAGCACGTCGTCGGAGAGGGTAACGGTGACTTCGATCTCGCCCCCGGCGGGGACGATGACTTCGCGCTCGGCGCGCTGGTAGCCGACGAGCGTCACGAGCAGCGTGCGGTTCCCGGGCGGGATCCCGCGGATGGCGAAGGTCCCGTCGAGGTCGGTAGCGGCACCCAGGGTGGAGTTGTCGATGCGAACGTTTGCACCCGGCAGGGGGGTGCCGTCGGTATCAGTGACCTGACCCATGATGCGGCCCGTCTGGGCAGCGCTGGTAGGGGTGAGCAACACGCCGACGAGCAGCACGCTGAGTAGGAGAAGAAAGCGAGACATGGGGTAGAGAGGTGGAATGAGAGAAGACGGGGCGAGTGCCCCAGGGGGGAGAAAGGAGGGGATGAGAAAGGGCGGTGAAGGGCGGGAGCGTGGTGAGGTGAGAAGGGACGAGGCGGCAGCCTCAGGGGAGCGCAGAACTGGAAATCGGGCCGGCGCAGAGAGAGAAGTGGCAGGCGTTATCGGTCAGGTGCGACAAAGGTGACGGGCCAGGTCGTCCGCGTGGACGACGACCGGACCAGGTGAAAGACAGCGCGGGACTGCTCGGCGCCCAGCGGCACGCGGACAGGCGCGTAGCCAGGGCAGGCGACGGTGACCACCGTCGGCCTCGTGGCCGACGCGCGCAGCCGGAAGCGGCCCATGGCATCGACGCGGACGGGACGGGCCGCACTCTCGACGAGCACAACCGCGCGCGAAAGCGGCCACCCCGTCTCGGCGTCCACTACCCACCCCGCGAGGTCGCGCGATCGCGGCGGCTCCGGCGACCGTTCTGCCGTAGTCGTGTCCGTCCGCACGGATGGGACCGCTGAGGCCGGCTGCGCGGTGCTCGGTGCTGCGCTCAGTGCCGCGCAGAGCACCACCCACCCCGCCCCAGTCCAGAGGGCGGACCGGCTTGCAGGTGTTCGCGGTCGGTCGAGGAGAGCACGCATGAATCGAGGTAGGCGGGGTCAGCGCTCCCGGGCCGAGCCGGTGGCGTCCGAGCCGAGCGTGTCGGTGATGAGCGTGTCGAGCTCGAGCATTGCGACGGCCCCCTGGACGAGTTCGCGCAGTTCCTCGACCTCCTCGTGCGAGAACACGAGTCCGACATCGCCGCTGGGCGTGTGGAGGTGGTAGCACCGGTCGCCGAGGTGGAAGCGCGGGTCCTCCTGGGGCCGCAGCCCGTCGAGGAGCCGCCGCAGCGTTCGCAGCCCGTGCGGGTCGTTGGCGAGGATGACCGGCCCGAAGGCCACGTGGTAGTAGGGGCACGACGCGCAGCGAAACACGACGCCGTTTTCCGTTTCAAAGAGCGGGTCGAAGACACCAGAGCGGTCCATGGGAAGAG
>JBCDFO010000100.1:0-12644 GCA_039177895.1 Bacteroidota bacterium | reverse complement strand
GTTGCGGACGCGGGCGGCCCCGAACTCGTCGAGGAAGCCCTGCGTGACCTTGAAGACGCCGCCGTAGTCCGCGATGTCCTGGCCCATGAGCATCACGCGGTCGTCGGCGCGCATGGCGTGGCGGAGCCCGTCCGAGAGCGCGTCAATGAAGCGCTGCTGCGTGCGCGGCGCGTCGGACGCCGGGACGAAGCTCGCCTCCGCGAAATGGAGGGCATCGGGGCCGGGCGCGAACACGTCGGCCCGCTCGCGCTCGGGGGTGCTTCCCACGTCCGGCTGCGTGAGCGCCCACTCGGCGACCTCCTCCACCTCGGCGGCCACCTCGGCCTCGATGGCGTCGAGGTCGGCATCAACGAGGAAGCTGTGCTCGGTGAGGTAGCGGCGGTAGCGCGCCACCGGGTCGCGGCGGCCCCAGCGCTCGAAGAGGGCGTCGGGGACGTATTTCGTGCCGGAGGCCTCCTCGTGGCCGCGCATGCGGAAGGTCTTCATCTCCAGGAGCGTCGGCCCCTCGCCGATACGCGCGCGGCTGGCCGCCTGGCGCACAGCGCGGACGACCGCGAGCACATCGTTGCCGTCCACCCGGAAGCCGGCCATACCATATCCGGCGGCGGCGTCCGCGATGTGCTGCACGGCCATCGCATCGCCGGTCGGCGTCGAGAGGCCGTAGCCGTTGTTCTCCACCACAAAGACGACGGGCAGCTTCCAGACGGCGGCGAGGTTGAGCGCCTCGTGGAAGTCGCCCTCGCGGGTCGCGCCCTCGCCACAGAAGGCGAGCGCCACGCGCGTCGCGCCGTCGAGCTGGCTCGCGAGGCCGAAGCCGCAGGCCACCGGCAGCATCGCCGCGAGGTGCGAGATCATCCCGACGATGCCGTGCTCCAGCGTGCCGAAGTGGAACGTGCGGTCGCGGCCGTTCGTGAAGCCGCCGTCTTTGCCCATGAGCTGGCAGAAGAGCGGGCGCAGCGGCACCCCGCGCGTGGTCCACACACCGAGGTTGCGGTGCATGGGCAGAATGGTGTCGTCGTCGCCCAGCGCGGTCGCGCAGCCCACAGCGATGGCCTCCTGGCCGTAGCCCGAGAACCACTTCGTGATGCGGTTCTGGCGGATGAGCCGCAGCATCTTCTCCTCGACGGCGCGCGGCAGCGCGAGCGCGCGGTACAGCGCTTCGTGATCGACGGAGGACGAGGGCGGCAGGGCGGTCGTGGTGGGGGCGTCCACGGGCGTGTGCGGTGCTGGTGGAGGGGGACGCCGGAAGCTACGGCGATGGGGGGCTGTTGGCCATCGGCTGTTGGCCTTCCGCGCTTCTCCTCGGTGCATTGTCACCCCTCTTCACCCGTGTCATCCTGAGCGGAGGCCGCAGGCCAGAGCCGAAGGATCTACGGGCCAGCTTCCAAGTCTTGATCGCAGCGCTGGGGCAGACACAGATCCTTCGACTCGCTGCGCTCGCTCAGGATGACATATGCGTGTACGCGCCGTTCGTCAATCCGCTATGGCTCCACGCGGTCCACATATACCCCGTGCAAAACAATAGCTTCTATCTCGTCTTCCGTCAGTTTCACCTGAGACTCTGTTTTAAAATCGACGTAGCTTTCAGCTTCTACAAATCTACTCTGATCACTGCGTGTCAACGTGAATAACAGCCGGTACGAATCAACCACATACACCTGCCCCAAGCCACATCCTGTCTGATCCAGTACCTCGCTCAGCGTTTTCCACTCGAGGTACTCTGCGTGATGTGCATCCTTGACTGCGAAGAAGTTGGCACATCTGCTTTCGGCCGACTTCCTAGCAAGCATGCAACCGGAAAGTAGTAGCCCTGAAAGCAGGAGAACAGCAGCAGCGTACTTCATCGTGAACTGTCTTTCGACTACCCTTCCGTCTCCTTTGTCTATCAAACACCTTCTACTGCCTCTCGCAAACGAGGTACGCACAGTCTGGGGAAAGGGCCAGCGCGCTGATACTGATGCTCACGATCTCGGCGATGCCACGAATCGTAGCCACTTACTCGTGGATGTAGGCTGTTGCGTGTCCTGGGCTCACCCTTCCGCCTGTTCGCGCATCCGCTCGGCCTGCTCCTCTAGCCGCAGCGCCTCAATGATGGGGTCGAGCGCGCCGCCGAGGATATTCTGGAGCGCGTGGTTCTTGTTGTCGCCTTCGAGGCGGTGGTCCGTCACGCGGCCCTGCGGCCAGTTGTAGGTGCGGATCTTCGCCGAACGGTCGCCCGAGCCGACCATCTCGCGGCGGGCGGCGGCGCGCTCGGCCTCGGCCTTCTCGCGCTCCATCTGGTAGACGCGGCTGCGCAGCACCCGCATCGCCTTGTCCTTGTTTTTGTGCTGGCTCTTCTCGTCCTGGATGGACACCACCACGCCGGTCGGGATGTGCGTGATGCGCACGGCGGAGTCGGTCGTGTTCACGCTCTGCCCGCCCGGCCCCGACGAGCGGTAGAAGTCGATGCGGAGGTCGTTGTTGTGGATCTCCACGTCCACGTCCTCCGCCTCGGGCAGCACGGCGACCGTCGCGGCGGAGGTGTGGATGCGGCCCTGGCTTTCGGTCGCGGGCACCCGCTGGACGCGGTGGACGCCGCTCTCGAACTTCAGGAGCCCGAACGCCTGCGCGCCGCGCACGGTGAAGATGAGCTCCTTGAACCCGCCCTGCGTCCCCGCCGTCGCGTCCATGAGCTCGATGCGCCAGCCGTGCGACTCGGCGTACTTCTCGTAGACCTTGAAGAGGTCGCCAGCGAAGAGCGCGGCCTCGTCGCCACCGGTCCCCGCGCGGATCTCGACGATGGCGTCCTTCGCGTCGGCGGGATCCTTCGGGATGAGAAGTTGGCGCAGGTGCTCCTCGGCGTCGGGCAGCTTCGCCCCGACCTCCTCCAGTTCCATCGCGGCCATCTCGGCAAGCTCGCCGTCGCCCTGCGCCATCTCACGGAGGTCGGCCTGTTCCTGCTGCAGCCCCTCGTACACGTCGATCGCGGTGACGATCTCGCGGAGGTCGGAGAGTTCGCGGCCTAGCTCGGCAAGTTGCTTCGGATCGGTCGCGACCTCGGGCTGGGCCATCAGGCGGTTGACCTCGGCGAAGCGCGCCTTGAGGTCAGCGAGGGTATCCGGGTTGAGCATGAGGCAGGGGGAAGCACGGAGGTGAAACAGCCGGTCAAGGTACGATGCAGGGTTCCCGAACCGGCCTGGTCCGGCGCGGATCAGGGTGAGACGCCGTCACCTTCCCGGCGATTTCGAGCACGCCGAGCGCGTTCAGTCCGCAAGGATGACGGCATTTCGTTACCAAGCTGGCACCTTGTTGCACCTGCGGTCTGGGTGGAACGACGCTAGCACGTTCGGTCGCCGTCACCCCACCCGACCCCGGCTCCGTGCCCGATTCGCTCATCCCCGTCTCGCTCATCGCCGCCTGGCTGCTCACCTGCAGCCTCGTCGCGACCAGCCTGGACCACCTGGCGATGCGGCCGATGGAGGTGCATGTGGAAGACTACCGGCAGGCGCACCTATCGGACGAGCAGGTGCTCAGCGCAGCCGTGCAGGCCGCCTTCGACCAGGACGAGCGGTGGTGGTGGATCCGCAGCGGCCCCGTCCACCTCGTCTTCGACGACGCGCGTACCTACGACATCGACGCAGCGCTGCTCGCCTCGATCCAGCACAGTGCGCCGGATCTCCTCACTCACCTGCCCCCGGCTGCGCGTGACTGAACGCCGCGTGGGCGGCCCCATTTCTTGAACTGGCGGGCCTCGGCCAGCTCCTGACACCGCGCGGCTGCGGTGTTCGGCTGGGCGCTCGCCACCGGGAGGCGGTCTGGGTGTGCGGGACCGCCTCCCACCTTTTTGGGGTCGTGGGTCGTGGAAGGTGTAGTCCTATCTGATCTTGGTCAAGCTAAACCGAGATTATTTCGTCGGACTCGCTTGCGCTCTCGCTGCAGCGATGGTTCTCGCACGTCTGATCGTTCTCGTACGAGCACAGGACGATAGTTGAGCAACGGCGGCTGACGGCCTACCCCGCGATCCACAGGGAGAATCGGCCAAGGCGTGGACTTTGTCTGGGCGAATGCAGAAGTTGCGCCACCCCGCTGCAACCTGCCCTGCTCCATGGCCGCGCCCGACACCTCCCTTGGCCCCGGCACGGTGCTCATCGCCGAGCCTGCGCTGCGCGATCCGAACTTCCGCCGGACCGTGGTGCTGCTCTGCGAGCATTCCGACGAGGGCACGTTCGGCCTCATCCTGAACCGCCCCACCGGGCACCACCTCACGGACGTCCTTGATGAGCCACTCGGCTTCGACGCGGAGCTGTTCCAGGGCGGTCCCGTCCAGCTCGACACGCTCCACTTCCTGCACCCCTACGGCGAGGTAGACGGCTCGATTCCGGTGCTGGACGGCGTGTGGTGGGGCGGGCGCTTCGAAGAAGCTGTGGCGATGATTGATGCGGCGGAGGCGGAGGCGGAGGCCTTCCGCTTCTTCGCGGGGTACGCGGGCTGGGGCCCCGGCCAACTCGACTCCGAGGTCGAAAGCGATGGCTGGGTGGTGCGTCCGGGCCACCGCCGCCTCGTCTACGACAGCGACGCGCACCTATGGCGCGAAGTCGTGATGGCGCTCGGAGGCGAATACCGCCTACTCGCCAACTACCCAGACGACCCGTCGCTCAACTGAGCCAAGCACCGGCCGACCTGGCCTACGCCCCGAGCTTACGGTCCGCGAGGTTTTCGAGCGTGCCCACCAGTGCGTCGAACTCGACGTGCTTGTCGAAGAACGCCAGCGCGCCTGCTTCGAGACACTTACGGCGGTAGAAGTCGCTTCCGTGATTGGTGAACACGAGGACGTGCGCGTCGAGCTGGTCGCGCTTCAGCATGCGCAGCACCCAGACGCCGCTCCGGTCGGGCATGTTGATGTCGAGCACGACCGCATCGGGCTTGAGGTCGGTGGCGAAGCGGTACCCCGTCGTGGCGTTCTCGGCCTCGCCCACCACTTCGATGTGTCCCAGGGGACGGATGCGTTCGGCGATGGAGCGCCGGACGGCAGGAGAGTCGTCGACGAGTAGCACCCGGAGTGCGGGCGAAACAGCGCGGTCGAGGCCCTGGTTCTGGAGGCGGTTGGAAGTATCTGCGGCTACATGCGTCATCACGGGGACACGGCTCTGGGCGGCGTGTCGGTCAACCATAACAGGAGATGAGTGGCTACCTAGTAGGAGTCGCCGAATACTATTCTACTGACTGGAGCTCGGTCTATCGGTAAGCGCACGTATGCTTCCCTCCCCCGAAGACTTCCCGGGTCCTCGTAGTCGAAGTAGGTGGTAACGACGTACGTGTTTGTCTGACACGAGCCCAAGGGCGGCACCACCGACCGCGTCCGGCATGTCCGCCCTCACTCCACGAGGCCATTCTTGATCGCATACCGGGTCAGCTCGGCGTTGCTCTTCATGCTCATCTTCTGGAGCATGCGTGACCGGTAGGTGCTGATCGTCTTGACGCTGAGCGCGAGTTCGTCGGCAATCTCGCTCACCTGCTTGCCCGAAGCGATGCGGCACAGCACCTGGTACTCCCGGTCGGAGAGCGTCTCGTGGAGCGCCTGGCCCGGCTCGCTGTCGAGGTGCGAGAGGAGCGTCTCGGCGAGCGCGGGCGTGACGTAGCGACCGCCCCCGGCGACGCGGCGGATGGCTCGGACGAGGTCGCTGAGCGCGCTCTCCTTCGTGAGGTAGCCCGAGGCCCCGGCACGCAGGACGCGGACGGCATACTGATCCTCCGGGTGCGCCGAGAGCACGAGGAGGGGCAGCTTCGGGTACTCGCTCTTGAGCAGCTTGATGAGGTCGAGCCCGCTCACGCCCGGCATGCTCAGGTCGAGCACGATCACGTCGCAGCCCTGGGTGCGGACGAGGGCGATGAGTTCGCTGCCGTCGGAAGCCTCGCCGCTCACCTGGAGGTCGATGGCTTCGTCGATGATGTCGACGAGACCGCGGCGCACGATGGCGTGGTCGTCGGCGATGAGTACACGCGTCATGAGGGGGCGGTGATGAGGTAGGAGAGGTCGAGAGTCTGGGCGGAGGTCCCGCCGCGCAGGGGCACCTCGGCAGCGAGCGTGGTACCGCGCCCGGGCGCGCTGGTGATTTCGACGGTGCCGTCGAGGATAAGTGCCCGCTCGCGCATGCCGAGGAGGCCGAGCGTGCGCGTCTGCCGCTGGGGGTCCATGCCCACGCCGTCGTCGCGCACGCGGAGGCACAGGCGATCCTGGTCGAGGTCGAGCGCGACCGTGACGCGCGTCGCCTGGGCGTGGCGGGCCACGTTGGTGAGCGCCTCCTGCAGGATGCGGAAGAGCGCCGTCGCCACCTCGCCCGCGATCTCGGTCTCGTCCACGTCCGGGGCCGCCTCGAAGATGACCGGGATCTCGGCCTGGGCCGTGAACTGCTCGGTGTACCACTCCATCGCGCTCACGAGCCCGAAGTCGTCGAGCACGCCGGGGCGGAGTTGAGCGGCGATCTGGCGGACGTGCTTGATGGTGTCGTCGATGAGCGCCTCGGTGGTCGCGACGCGCTTCGCGATCGGCGGCTCGTCGGGGAGGCGCTGGGCGAGCCAGCCGACGTTGAGGCGCAGCGCCGTGAGCGCCTGGCCGAGCACGTCGTGGACCTCGCGCGAGATGCGGCGGCGCTCCTGCTCGCGCACCGACTGCAGGTGCGCGGCCAGTTCGCGCAGCGCCGTTCGGGAGCGCTGTAATTCTTCCTGCGCCTCCAGCCGGTCCGTCACGTCGGTCGCCACCCCGATGACTTGCACGACGGCCCCGTCGTCGTCGGTCACGGGCGTGTAGGTCGTCTCGAACGCCCGCCCCCCCTGCTCGATGAGGACGCTCACCCGCTCGCCGCCGAGCGCGCGCCGCACCGCCCGCACGATCCGGGTGTTGGTCGTCGCGTAGCGCTCCAGGACCGACTCACCGACGAGGTCCTGCGAGCCGACGTCGAGGGTGTCGAGCCCGCGCCCCTCGACCTGCATGAAACGGCCTTCGGCGTCGAGCGAGAAGAACACGATAGGGGCGCTCCGAGCGACCTGCTGGAGCAGCGCCGAGCGGAACTGCAGCTCCGACGCCGAGCGCGCGAGGGCGCTCGCAGCCTGCACCCGCTGCGCCTCGGACTCGACCAGCGCCGTCGTATCGCGGACGACGACCAGAAAGTCCTCGTCCGAGATGGCCAGGCACACGGCCTCGCGGTAGCGCGTCTGGCCGCGGACGGTCGTCTCGTACTGGACCCGTTCTCGCACCCCCGAGGCCAGGCTGGCATGGCAGGCCGCCAGAATCCGGTCCATCACCGCTGCGCCGACCACCTGATCGAGGTCGCTGCGACGCGTCATCGCCTTCGTGACGGCGGTCTTGAACTCCGTCGGGATGTGCACGTCCAGCACGTTGCCCTGCGCGTCCAGGCGCGCGATAATGTCGGGCGCGGCCTGGACAAGCGAGCGGAACCGCGCCGCGATGGGGGCCTGCGCGCCCGACCGGGCATAGGCGTACTGCACCGTCGCCCACAGCGAGGCCGGGCTGAACGTCGCCGCGTCGAGCACGTCGGCGACGCCGTACTCTGCCAGCCAGCCGTAGTCGGCCCGGTCGTCCACGAGTGCGACCACGGGGGCACGTCGGCCCACGCGGAGCATCTGGTCGGCCTCGGGCAGCCTCCCCGTCTCCGCCACGATGACGCTGTTCGGGGTGGCGCGCAAGGCTGCTGTGACCTCGCCCCAGCCCTTGACCTGCATCCAGGTGACGCCCTGCGGGAGGGCTGCCTGAACGCGGGCCCACGTCGTCACCGTGACACCGACGTAGAGCACGGAGGGGAGAGACGTGGTGGAGAGAGGCATGGAAGAGATGACTGATGTGAACGAAATATAGCGTCCAGCCTCTTCGAGACTCCCCCATCCTCCCGGTGGGAATCCACCTACCCGCACACTTTTGTCACATGTCTACCTCACTGGCGACTTCCTGAGCCATGCATCCGTGCGACGATGGCCTCCAGCCGGGCGACCACCTCGCGGATCGTCTCGGCGGTCGTGGTGCGGCCGAGCGACAACCGGAGCGTCGCGTTGGCGGTGGAATCGGGGACGCCGAGCGCCTGCAGTACGTGGCTCGGCTCGACGGCACCGCTCGTGCACGCCGACCCGCTCGACGCCAGGACGCCCGCCAGGTCGAGGCTGAGCAGCAGCATCTCGCCATCCAGCGGCGTCCCGGCGTGGGGCTCGAACGAGACGTTCAGGATGTGCGGGGCCGTGGGGGCAGCGACGGGCGCGAAGCCCGCAAGCGGGGTGTTGAAGCGCAGCCGGTCTCCGAATGCCTCGCGCAAGGCCTGAGCAAGCGTCTGCTGCAACTCCACAAGGCGCGCGTGCTCAGCGTCCCGCTGTTCGACGGCCCTACGGAGCGCCGCCGCGAAGCCGACGACTGCGGCGACATTTTCGGTGCCGCCGCGCCGCCGCCGCTCCTGCGCTCCGCCCCGCACGAGCGGTTCGCACGGCGTCCCGGCACGAACGTAGAGCACGCCGGTGCCCTTCGGCCCGTAGAGCTTGTGCCCGGAGAGCGAGAGCAGATCGACGCCCAGCGCGTCCACGTTGAGGTCGTAGAGCGCCGCAGCCTGGACGGCGTCCGTGTGCAGGAGGGCACCGCTCGCGTGGGCCATCTCGGCGATCTCCGCGACGGGCGCGATGGTACCCAGTTCGTTGTTGACGAGCATCACCGAGACGAGGCCGGGGGCTGCGCCTGCGTCCTGTTGCGCGACCAGCGCGTCCTCCACCTGCGTAGCGGTCAGGGCTCCCGTCGAGGGGGGCGTCAGCACCGTGACGGGGTGCCCAGCCTCGCGGAGCGCCTCGGCGGGTTGGAGCACGGCCTCGTGCTCGACGGCGCTCGTGACGAGGCCCGCCTCGGAGCCGAGCGCCTCCAGCGTACCGCGCAGGGCCGCGTTGTTGGCCTCCGTCGCCCCGCTCGTGAAGACCACCTCGGCAGGCTCGCACCCGAGGTGCTCTGCCACGTCCTCGCGAGCGCGCTCGACGGCCACGCGGGCTGCCCGCCCCAGACGGTGCACCGACGATGGGTTGCCGTACTGCTCGCGCAGGTAGGGCAGCATCGCGTCGAGCACGGCGGGGTCGAGCGGCGTCGTGGCGGCGTGGTCGAGGTAGAGCATGAAACAGCGGCGCAGAGCCAGCAGACGGCATAGGTGGGCGTAGCTTCTGGGCTCCTCACAACGCTCTCCAGACCTCAGCGCCCTCGGACCTTGCGGAGCACGGCGGCGAAGAAGACTCAGAGGCCAGAGCCAGTAGCCAGAGCGAGGCCAGAGCCAGTAGCCAGAGCGCTTCCGAACGCTGTCCATCGCCAGGCGTTCGTCCTTCTTCTGTTCTCCCTCCCCACTTCCCACCTTTCGGCGGCCTCACCCGTCCAGCTGCTCCACTCGTTATGGACAAATTCGTCATCGAAGGCGGTCGCGCGATGCGCGGCGTGCTGCCCGTCAGCGGCTCCAAGAACACCGCGCTGCCGCTCATGGCCGCCGCCCTGCTCGCCGAGGGCCGCTCGACGATCCACAACATCCCCGTCCTGCAGGACGTGCGGACGTTCTCGAACGTGCTCCGCGTCTCAGGTGCAGAAGTGATTTTCGAGCCTGACGACGACCCCACGACGCCGGAGACGATCACCATCGACGCGACGCGGATCACGCACCCGGAGGCCCCCTACGACCTGGTGAAGAAGATGCGGGCGTCGTTCTACATGCTCGGCGCGCTACTCGGGCGCTGCGGGCAGGCACGCGTCTCGCTTCCCGGTGGCTGCGCCTGGGGCCCCCGCCCCGTCGATCTCCACATGACGGGCATGGAGGCGCTCGGCGCTAAGCTCGACCTCGATAAGGGCTACGTCGTGGCGACGGTCCCCGGCGGACGGCTGCGCGGAGCCGAGATCACCTTCGACCCGTCGAGCGTGGGGGCGACGATCAACGTGATGCTGGCGGCAGTCCGTGCCGAGGGCACAACCGTCCTCCGCAACGCCGCTGCCGAGCCGGATGTCGTCGTGTTCGGGCAGATGCTCCAGGCGATGGGCGCGCAGATCGAGGGCCTCGGCACCACGACGGTGACCATCGAGGGCGTGGACGCGCTGGAGCCCGTGACGTTCGCCAACTGCCCCGACCGCATCGAGCTCGGGACCTACATGATCCTGGCGGCGCTTTCGGCCCCGGCGGGCGAGACGATCACGCTCACCCACGCCGACCCGACGCACCTCGGCGCAGCCTTCCTCGACGCCTTCCGCGCCACCGGCGTCCCCTTCAAGGTGGACGGCGACATGATCACCGTCACGGGCACCGACGCGATCCAGCCCGTGTCTATCGAGACGGCCCCCTACCCGGGCTTCCCTACCGACCTGCAGGCGCAGTGGACGGTGCTGATGACGCAGGCGGCGGGCAACAGCGAGGTCGTGGACACGATCTACACGGACCGCTTCAAGCACATCCCGGAGCTGCGGCGCCTCGGCGCGAACGCGTTCGTGATCGGCAACAAGGTCGTGATCGAGGGCGGGACGCCGCTCAGCGGGGCCGTCGTGATGAGCACCGACCTCCGCGCGAGCGTGTCGCTCGTGATGGCAGGCGCGATCGCGGAGGGGACGACCGACGTGCTGCGCGTCTACCACCTCGACCGGGGCTACGAGCGCCTCGAACACAAGCTGCGCGCCGTCGGGCTCGCCGTCACCCGCGAGGAGTACGACCAGAACGCCGTCGAGGCCGAGACCGCCTGAGCGATTGGCGATTGGCGATTGGCGATTGGCGATTGGCGATTGGCGATTGGCGATTGGCGATTGGCGATTAAAGGTGCTGGCCAGACTGGTTCTATCCCAAACGAAATCGGAGCTCTTTCCCCTCCCGTCCCCCACCTCACCCGCTCAACCTCGTGCGTCTCGCTGACCTGCTCCGCCTCGCTCTCGACGGGCTCCGCCGCAACCGGACCCGGAGCCTGATGACGCTCGCGGGCATCGCCGTGGGCGTGGGGGCGCTGCTGGCGCTGCTCAGCTACGGGGCCGGGCTGCAGCGCCTCGCCCGCGCCGAGTTCGACGCGCTCGCGCTCTACAACACCCTCCGCGTCACGAGCACCCCCACGCCGATCAGCGGCTTCGGCGACCTCACCGTCCGCAACACGGCCCCCACCGACAGCGCGGGCAGCCGCATTGCTGAGGTAGACGTGACCGACAGCCTCCTGACGGTGATCGAGGCGCTGCCGGACGTGCTCGCGGCCTACCCGGAGGTCAGCTTCCCAGCGCGCGTACGCTGGCAGGGTAAGGAGATCGATGTGGCCGTGGAGGGCGTCCCGCTGTCGCTGGGGGCGCTCCCGGCCTACCAGCCCGCGCACGGCGCATTCTTCCAAAGCGAGGCCGATACCGTCGCCTTGGTCTCCGCGTCGATGCTGGACAGGCTGGGGTTTGCGTCGCCCGAAGAGGCGCTGGGGCGGCGCATCACGCTGCTCGTCCCCACCCTCGACGTGCAGAAGCTGCGGCAGTCGATCATGTTCATCAGCCTCGGCCTCCAGTCGATCCCGATCACGTCGGAGCAGCACCGCGTGCGCATCGCGGGCGTGCTGCCGGAGGAGAACCAGCAGCTCAGCGGCTTCGTCCGCCTCATGCTGCCGCTCGACTACGCGACGGCGCTGCCCAAAATCGCGTTCTTCTCCAGCCTCGACCTCATCCTGCGCGACTCCAACTCGGACGGCTACGGCGCGGCGCGCGTCCAGATCGCCGACCGCGACCGCTACGCCGAGGCCAAGGCCGACATCGAGAGGCTCGGCGTCTACGCCATGGGCTTCCGGGAGCAGTTCACCCAGCTGGAGCGCCTCTTCCGGGTGATGGACCTCTCGCTCGGCATCGTCGGCGTGATCGGGCTGCTCGTCGCCACGCTCGGCATCGCCAACACGATGTCGATGAGCGTGCTGGAGCGGACGCCGGAGATCGGCGTGATGAAGGCCGTGGGCGGGCTCGGGCGCGATGTGCGGCGGCTGTTCCTGGTCGAGAGCGCGCTGCTCGGGCTCGTCGGCGGGCTCGTCGGGGTGGTGCTCGGCTTTGGCTTCGTGCGGCTGCTGAGCCTGGGCGTCCGGCGGCTGCTCGCCAGCCAGAATGTGCCGCCGGTGGACCTGTTCTACACAGCACCCTGGCTCGTGCTCGGCTGCCTGGTGGTGGCCGTGCTCGTGGCGGTGACGGCTGGGGCGTGGCCGTCGGCGCGCGCGGCCCGGGTGGAGCCGCTCCAGGCGCTGCAAGTGGGTTGAAGTAGCGGGAGCAGCGGTTTCGGCATACGGTTCGCGTGAGGGTACCCCAGGACCTCCTGGCGGCCTTTGGGGCCGATCCGGTCCCCTTTCGCACCCGCGCCGTTCCCTTTGCCTATCCGCTGGCGACATACCCTCTGCTTCTCGCGCTGCGCCTGTACGGGCGCTGGTGCCGGTCGCATGCCGTGGCGCTCGGTGTTCGTCGCCCTCGCGGCGGTGCTGCTGGGCTGCCTCGGAATCGGGCTAGGGCCCTCCGCAGCAGCGCAAATCGAGGCCGACTGGGGACGCGTGCCGACACGCTATTTCGGCCCTGCCGAGCATGGCCTCGACCGCCACAACTGGGGCATCGCCCAGGACGCCGACGGCTTCATCTACGTGGCCAACCTCGGCGGCGTGCTGGTCTTCGACGG